>NZ_JBFTHX010000009.1:0-236727 GCF_056394465.1 Variovorax sp. 10N432 | reverse complement strand
ATCTCGGGCGCGATCCAGCATCTGGCGGGCATGAAGGACTCCAAGGTGATCGTGGCGATCAACAAGGACGAAGAGGCGCCGATCTTCTCGGTGGCCGACTACGGCCTGGTGGCCGACCTGTTCACGGCCGTGCCGGAACTGGTCAAGGCCCTCTGACACTTCGAGACATGTGAGCCGAAGGGCATCGTTCGCGGTGCCCTTTTTCACATCGGTTGGTATCCGGCACCAGAAGCCGCAGGAGACGCACATGAGCTATATCGCCCCCCTCAAGGACATGCTGTTCGACATCGAGCACCTCGCGAACATCGCGCAGGTGGCGCAGATGCCGGGCCTCGAAGACGCCGGCCTCGAAACCGCCCAGGCGGTGCTCGAGGAATGCGCCCGCTTCAACCAGGACGTGATCGCGCCGCTGAACGTGGACGGCGACCGCAATCCTTCGTCGTTCAAGGACGGCAAGGTCACGACCACGCCGGGCTTCAAGGAAGCCTTCGCCCAGTACGTGGCGGGCGGCTGGCAAGGGCTTCAGCATCCGGCGGACTTCGGCGGCCAGGGCCTGCCCAAGGCCATCGGCGCGGCCTGCGTCGAGATGCTCAACTCGGCCAACATGAGCTTCGCGCTGTGCCCGTTGCTGACGGACGGTGCCACGGAAGCCTTGCTGACGGCCGGCTCCGACGAACTCAAGGCGACCTATCTCGAGAAGCTGGTGAGTGGCCAGTGGACCGGCACCATGAACCTGACCGAGCCCCAGGCCGGCAGCGACCTCGCGATGGTGCGCAGCCGCGCCGAGCCGCAGGCGGACGGCACCTACAAGGTGTTCGGCACCAAGATCTTCATCACCTACGGTGAACACGACATGGCCGAGAACATCGTCCATCTGGTGCTGGCCCGCGTCACGGGCGCGCCCGAAGGCGTGAAGGGCATCAGCCTGTTCGTGGTGCCGAAGTTCATGGTGAACAAGGACGGCTCCCTGGGTGAGCGCAACGACGTCCATTGCGTCAGCATCGAGCACAAGCTGGGCATCAAGGCCTCGCCGACGGCCGTCCTCCAGTATGGCGACCACGGCGGCGCGATCGGCTACCTCGTGGGCCAGGAGAACCGCGGCCTCGAGTACATGTTCATCATGATGAACTCGGCCCGCTACGCGGTGGGCATGCAGGGCATCGCGATCGCCGAGCGCGCCTACCAGCACGCCGTGGCCTATGCCAAGGACCGCGTGCAGAGCCGTCCGGTCGACGGCTCCATCAACGCCAGCGCGCCGATCATCCACCACCCCGACGTGAAGCGCATGCTGATGACGATGCGGGCCTACACCGAAGGCTGCCGCGCGATGGCCGCCGTGGCCGCGGCCGCCTACGACGCGACCCATCACCACCCCGACGCCGAGACGCGCAAGCAGAACCAGGCCTTCTACGAATTCATGGTGCCGCTGGTCAAGGGCTACAGCACCGAGATGAGCCTGGAGGTGGCCTCGCTGGGCGTGCAGGTGCATGGCGGCATGGGCTTCATCGAGGAGACCGGCGCGGCGCAGTACCTGCGCGACGCCAAGATCCTGACCATCTACGAAGGCACGACCGCGATCCAGGCCAACGACCTGGTGGGCCGCAAGACGGCGCGCGACGGCGGCCAGACGGCCAAGGCCATCGCCGCCCAGATCGAGAAGACCGAGGCCGAACTCGCCCAGCGCGACAGCGCCGATGCGCGAGCGGTGGCCAAGAAGCTCAAGGCCGCGCGCGAAGCCTTCGTGGACGTGGCCGCCTTCGTCGCCGGCCAGACCAAGGCGTCGCCGAACGCGGTGTTCGCGGGCAGCGTGCCCTACCTGATGCTGGCGGGCAACGTGGTGGCCGGCTGGCAGCTGGCGCGCTCGCTGCTGGTGGCCGAAGACCTCGCCAAGGCCGGCACCGACGTCGCCTTCATGAAGGCCAAGATCGCCACCGCGCGCTTCTATGCCGAGCACATCCTGAACAAGGCGCCGGGCCTGCGCGACAGCATCGTGGAGGGGGCCGACAGCGTCACCGCCCTCGCACTCGAATCCTTCTAAGACCAACAGATCTCATTCATCGAATTCCGGAGACTCCATGTCCAAGCTGCCGCCCGTGCTCGCCAACCTTCCGCTGCCCATCATCGGCTCGCCGCTGTTCATCATCAGCAACCCCAAGCTGGTGATCGCCCAGTGCAAGGCCGGGGTGGTGGGCTCGATGCCGGCGCTCAATGCGCGCCCGGCCGCGCAGCTCGAGGAATGGCTGATCGAGATCACCGAGGAACTGGCCGCCTACAACAAGGCCAATCCCGACAAGCCGGCGGCGCCCTTCGCCATCAACCAGATCGTGCACAAGAGCAATGACCGCCTCGAGCACGACATGGCGATGGTCGTGAAGTACAAGGTGCCGATCGTCATCACCTCGCTCGGTGCGCGCACCGACGTCAACGATGCGGTCCACAGCTACGGCGGCGTGACCCTGCACGACATCATCAACAACACCTTCGCGAAGAAGGCGATCGAGAAGGGCGCCGACGGCCTGATCGCGGTGGCGGCCGGCGCCGGCGGCCATGCGGGCGTGAAGAGCCCGTTTGCCCTGATCCAGGAAATCCGCCAGTGGTTCGACGGCCCGGTCGCGCTGTCGGGCTCGATCGCCACCGGCGACGCCGTGCTCGCGGCGCAGGCCATGGGCGCCGACTTCGCCTACATCGGCACCGCCTTCATCGCCACCGAGGAAGCCYGCGCGAGCGACGAGTACAAGCAGGCGATCGTCGACGGCAGCTCCGACGACATCGTCTACTCGAACCTGTTCACCGGCGTGCATGGCAACTACCTCGCGCCGAGCATCGTGGCCGCCGGCATGGACCCGGCCAACCTGCCCGAAGGCGACCTCAAGACCATGAACTTCGGCGGCGGCGAGGGCAGCAAGGCCAAGGCCTGGAAGGACATCTGGGGCTCGGGCCAGGGCATCGGCGCGGTGACCGAAGTCGCGAGCGCAGCGGCCTTCGTCGAAAAGCTCAAGCGCGAATACTTCGACGCCCGCCGACGTCTCGCGCTCTAGGACCGTGACACTGCGAGGGGCGGCCATGGGTCGCATGCCGCTGCTGGACGCGGTCAAGGGCGTGGCATGCGCGCTGATCGTCGGCCATCACCTGGCGCGCTACGGGCCGCTGCAGGAAGGCGCTTCGGTGCTCGCGCCGGCGCTGTTCGACTGGCTGGCCCAGGACGGCCGGCTGGCGGTGCAGGTCTTCCTGGTGCTGGCCGGCTTCCTGGCGGCCGGCAGCCTGGCGCCCGATGGCGTGCTGCGGGTCGACCGCCCGCTGGCGCGTGTCGGCCAGCGCTACGGGCGCCTGGTCATGCCTTACCTGGCGGCGCTCAGCTTCAGCGTGCTGGTCGCCGCGCTGGTGCGGCCCTGGCTCGACGGCGACGCGGTGCCGGCCGCGCCCGGCCTGGCCCAGCTGCTGGCGCATGGCCTGCTGCTGCAGGACCTGCTCGGATTCGACGCTCTTTCGACCGGGGTCTGGTACGTGGCCATCGACTTCCAGCTGTTCGTGCTGGCGCTGGCGGCGATCGGCCTGTCGGAGCTGCTGCAGCGGCGCTGGGCGCTGGGCCGCGAGCGCTCGCGCTGGCTGGTGGCCGGCCTCGTGCTGGCGCTGGTGGTGGCTTCGCTGGCGGTGTTCAACCGCCGGCAGGAACTCGATGTCACGGCGATCTATTTCTTCGGCTCGTACGGGTTGGGCATGCTGGTGTTCTGGATCGGCCGCGCGACCCGCGACAGCACCTGGCGCTACGCGGTGCTGCTGCTCGCGCTGGTCGGCGCCGCGGCGCTGGCGCTCGACTGGCGCAGCCGCATCGCGATCGCGCTGGTCACCGCATTGGCCGTGGCCGTGGTGCAGCATCGCGACGGACTGGCCCCCGCCGCGTGGCCTCGCATCGGCGCGCCGCTGGTGCGGCTCGGCCGCATTTCGTATTCGCTGTTCCTG
Organism: Variovorax sp. 10N432; assembly: GCF_056394465.1. NCBI lineage: Bacteria > Pseudomonadati > Pseudomonadota > Betaproteobacteria > Burkholderiales > Comamonadaceae > Variovorax > Variovorax sp. 10N432. The sequence goes on along the minus strand of NZ_JBFTHX010000009.1, from coordinate 232,767 downwards.
ATCCACTTCCCGGTGCTGCTGCTGGTCAGCGCGGCGATGAGCCATCTGTTGCCGGACACACCGTGGATCGACCTGATGGGCCTGCTGGCGACCTTCGCGCTGTCGATCGCAGCCGCGACGCTGCTCTATCGCTGGGTCGAGTCGCGGCCCGCCACCTGGCGCGCGGTGCTCGGCCTGTTCGCGGCCCTGCTGGCCTGCGGCCTGCTCGTCTCGGCCTGAGCGCTGCCCGCGTGCGCCGGCGCGGGCACCGAGAGTGCCCCGCGCGTCACGGGCTTCTGTTAGCTTAACGAACCGCGGCCCTGCAGCGAGGGCGTGCATCCCGTATGATTCGTGAGTTTTCAGTAAATACTGAAATTACAGAAATTTAATACGTGAACACCGCCACCCCTTCGTTCGCCAGCCTGGTCCAGGGCGCCGCCGCGCTGCTCTGGGTGCCGCAGGCAGCGCTGCTGGCCTGGGCGGTGCAGCGGCTCGGGGCGGGCGAGGGCCCGACCGCGGTGTTCTGGCCGGCGGCCGGGATCCTGCTGCTCGGACTGTTGCGGGCGGCAGCGGAGGCCTGGGGCGCCCGGCGGGTGTATGCGCAGGCGCGGCTGCACTTGTCCGCGCTGCGGGCCCGGGTCGCGGCGGCGCTGGCCGCGCGTTCGCCGATGGACAGCGCGCGCCCGGCCGCGGGCCTCGCCGCCAGCGTGATCGCCGAGCAGGCCGAGGCGGTCGTGCCCTACCTGGTGCGCTACGGGCCGGCGCGCTGGCGGGCGACGGTGGTGCCGCTGGTCATCGTCGCGGTGGTGGCCTGCCTGTCCTGGGTGGCGGCCGCCGTGCTGCTGGTGGCGGCGCCGCTGATCCCGATCTTCATGGCCATCGTCGGCTGGCGCGCCCGGGCCGCGAGCGAGGCGCAGATGGTCGAGCTGGGCGGCATGAACGGCTTCCTGCTCGATCGCCTCCGCGGACTCGCCACCTTGCGTGCGCTCGATGCGGTCGACGCCACCGCACGGCGCCTGGGCGAGTCGGCCCAATCGCTGCGGACCCGCACGATCGCGGTGCTGCGCATCGCCTTCCTGTCGTCGGCGGTGCTGGAGCTGTTCTCGGCGCTCGGTGTCGCGATGGTGGCGGCGTACATCGGCTTCCATCTGCTGGGCACCCTCGGCTTCGGTACCTGGGGCCGCACGCTGAGCCTGGGCGAGGGGCTGTTCATCCTGCTGCTGGCGCCGGCTTTCTTCGAGCCGCTGCGGGAGCTGTCGGGGGTCTGGCATGACCGCGCGGCCGGCGAAGCCGCGCTGGCATCGCTGGCTCGCCTCCGCGAGGGTGGCGTCGCGCTGCCCGGCGCCGCTTCGACAGGCGAACGGCCGTGTCCGCAGGTCGGCATGCCCGGCGCGCCCGCGGTCCGGGTGCAGGGCCTGTGTTTCTCGCATGCCGGGGAGGCGGCTTTATTCGACCACTACGACCTGCGCGTGGCGGCCGGCGAGCACGTTGCCCTGATGGGGCCCAGCGGCTCGGGCAAGACGGCGCTGCTGAGCCTGATCGCCGGCCTGCTCCCGGCGCAACGCGGCGAGATCCAGATCGGCGGCGTGCCGCTGTCCGACGAGACGGCGGCCGGGCTGCGCGCGCGCATGGCGTGGATGGGCCAGAAGCCGCATGTCTTCGCCGGCTCGGTGCAGGCCAACGTGGCGCTCGGACGGGCCGGCGTGCAGACGGCGCAGGTGGAGGCCGCGATGCGCTTCGCCGCGCTCGACGGCGTCGCCCAGGCCCGCCCCGGCGTCGCGCTGGGGGAGGGCGGCGGCGGCCTGTCGGGCGGCGAGGCGGTGCGGCTGGCGCTGGCGCGCGTGGCGGCGCAGCCCGGGGCCGATCTGCTGCTGGTCGACGAGCCGACCGCGCACCTCGACAGCGAGACCGCGGAACGGGTGGCCGATGCCCTGATGCAGCTGGCGCGCGGCAAGACGCTGATCGCCGCCACTCACGACCCGGTACTGGCCGCCCGCATGGGCCGCGTGATCCGGCTCGATCACCTGCCGGCCAAGGAGGCTGCATGAAGCACTGGCGCGACGTGCGGCCGGTGCTCGCGGCCTTCTGGCAGGCACAGCCGCGCCGTCTGGCCCTCGGCGCCGCGCTGGCGCTGCTGACGGTGCTGATGGGCATGGCGCTGCTGGGCCTCTCCGGCTGGTTCATCAGTGCCACCGCGATGGCCGGGCTGCAGGCCGCCACGGCGCTGCGCTTCGATGTCTTCATGCCCTCGGCCGGCATCCGCCTGCTGGCGCTGGGCCGCACCGGTTCGCGCTACGCCGAGCGGCTGGTCACGCACGACGCCACTTTCGGCGTGCTGGCCGCACTGCGCGAGCGCCTGTTCCGCGGCTGGGCCCGCCCCGATGCGGCACGCCGGCTGCTGGCCCGGCCGGCGCGCCTGCTGTTCCGCCTGACGGCCGACATCGACGCCCTCGAATCCTTCTACCTGCGGCTGCTGGTGCCGGCCATCGCGGCGCTCGGTGCGGCGCTGTTCGCCGGCGTCGTGCTGGGCTTCATGAACGCCTGGATCGGCGTTGCGCTGGCACTGTGGCTGGTCATGGCGGGCTGGGGCATCGCGCTGGCGGTGGCGGTGCGGGGCCGGCCGGCGTCGCTGCGGCGCGCGCACGCCATGGAAGCGCTGCGGGCCCGGGCCGCCGACCTGGTCTCGGGCCAGACCGAGCTGGTCATGGCCGGCAGGAGCGAGGCGCAGTGCGAGGCGCTGGCCGCGGCCGACCGCCATCTGGCGAATGCGGACCATGCGCTCAACCGGCTCGAGGTGCGCGCCGGCATGGCCTACGGCATGGCCGGCACGCTGACCTTGGTGGCGGTGCTGCTGGCGGCTGCCGCGCTGGTGGGCGATGGCGCGATCGGCGCGCCCCCGGCGGCACTGGCGCTGCTGGTGGCGCTCACCGCGCTCGAACCCTTCGCCGCCTTGCGCCGCGGCGCGCTCGAGGCCGGCCGCGCCTGGCTGGCGGCGAGGCGCCTGGCGCCCCGCCTCGCGCCGGACCTGCCTGCCGAGGTGGCCGCGACAGCGTGGCCGGCCGCACCCTCCGACGCCGGCCTGGCGCTCTGCCTCGCGCGGGTCGTGGCGGCCCACCCCGGCAGCCGGGTGCCGGCGCTGCGTGACATCTCCCTGACCTTGGCCACCGGCGAGCGGGTCGCACTGGTCGGGCCCAGCGGCGCCGGCAAGTCCACCTTGCTGGCCCTGGTCGCTGGCGAGTTCGCGGCGGCCTCCGGCGAGGTGCGCTGCGTGCCGCACTGCCTGCTGACGCAGCGAACGGAGCTGTTCCAGGACAGCCTGCGCGACAACCTCCGGCTGGCCGATCCCGGTGCCGGCGATGCCCGGCTGTGGGCCGCGTTGCAGGCCGCCGGCCTGTCGCAGGAAGTGCGCGCGATGGCCGCCGGACTCGACACGCCGCTGGGCGAGGGCGGGCTCGGACTCTCGGGCGGCCAGTCGCGGCGGCTCGCGCTGGCGCGGTTGATGCTGCGCGACGTGCCGCTCTGGCTGCTGGACGAACCCACCGAAGCACTGGACACTGCGACCGCCCACGATGTGTTGCAACGCCTCGATGCCCAGGCGGCAGGCCACACGCTGCTGGTCGCGACCCATTTGCGGCGCGAAGCGGCGCTGGCCCACCGGTTGATCTCGATTCAGGACGGCCGGATCACGGCCGACCTGCGGCGCGGCACCGCAGCCTTCGACGCGGCACTGAAGGCGCTGCGCCCGGACTGAGAACGAAGAATACGAAAGGAACCCCATGGACCTCGACATCGTTGCCCTCTCCCGATTGCAGTTCGCCTTGACGGCGCTGTATCACTTCCTGTTCGTGCCGCTGACCATCGGCCTGGCCGTGGTCCTCGCGATCATGGAGACCGTCTACGTCATGACCGGGCGGACCATCTGGCGCGACATGACAAAGTTCTGGGGCGTGCTGTTCGGCATCAACTTCGCGATGGGCGTGGCCACCGGCATCGTCATGGAGTTCCAGTTCGGCATGRACTGGAGCTACTACAGCCACTACGTGGGCGACGTCTTCGGTGCGCCCCTGGCGATCGAGGGGCTGATGGCCTTCTTCCTCGAGGCCAGCTTTGTCGGCCTGTTCTTCTTCGGCTGGGACAAGCTGTCGAAGGTGGCGCACCTGATCGTCACCTGGCTGGTCGCGATCGGCTCGAACCTGTCGGCGCTCTGGATCCTGATTGCCAACGGCTGGATGCAGAACCCGGTCGGCGCGGCCTTCAATCCGCAGACCATGCGCATGGAGGTGACCGATTTCGCGGCCGTGCTGACCAACCCGGTGGCGCAGGCCAAGTTCGTGCACACGGTGTCGGCGGGCTACACCGTGGCCGCGATCTTCGTGCTCGGCGTCTCGGCCTGGTACGTGCTGAAGGACCGCCATCTCGAACTCGCCAAGCGCTCGATGACCGTGGCCGCCTCCTTCGGGCTCGCGGCCTCGCTGTCGGTGGTCGTGCTCGGCGACGAGAGCGGCTACCTGTCGACCGAGCACCAGAAGATGAAGGTCGCCTCGATCGAGGCGATGTGGAAGACCGAGCCCGCACCGGCCGCCTTCACCGCCTTCGGCTTCCCGGACCAGCGCACCCGCGAGACCCACTTCGCGGTCCACATCCCGATGCTGCTGGGCCTGATCGGCACCCGCTCGCTGACCAAGGAGGTGCCGGGCATCGAGGACCTGGTTGCGCGCGCCGAGGACCACATCCGCGACGGCATCAAGGCCTACGACGCGCTGCAGACGATCCGCCAGGCCAGGAGCGATGCCGAGGTGCCGCCGCAGGCGCGCGCCGACTTCGAGGCCCACGGCAACTTCATGGGCTACGCGCTGCTGCTCAAGCGCTATGTCGACGATCCGCGCCAGGCCACGGCCGAGCAGATCACCAAGGCCTCGTGGGACCTGGTGCCGCCGGTGTTCTCGCTCTACTGGTCGTTCCGGATCATGGTCGGCCTGGGCATGTTCTTCATCGTGCTGACCGCCACCTTCTTCGTGCTGTCGACCCGGCGCCGGCTGGATGCCCATCCCTGGCTGCTCAAGGTCGCCGTGTTCTCGATTCCGCTGCCCTGGGTGGCCGCCGAGATGGGCTGGATCGTGGCCGAGGTCGGCCGCCAGCCGTGGGTGATCGAAGGCGTGCTGCCGACCGCGGTCGCGGTCTCGAATCTCGGCGCCGCGACGGTGCTCGGCACCATCGTCGGTTTCGTGGCGATCTACACGATCCTGTTCGTGATCGAGATGAAGCTGATGCTGAAGGCGATCCGCAAGGGGCCGACCGAACATCCGCCGACACCGGCCGGTGCCTGGCGCACCGGCGCCGGTCCCGACCTCGCGGGCCGTCCGCGCACCTCGCTGGGAGCTTGACCATGATTCTCCACACCCTCATTTCCTACGAAGTGCTGCGCCTCGTCTGGTGGCTCCTGCTCGGCGTCCTGCTGGTCGGCTTCGCGGTCATGGACGGCTTCGATCTCGGCGCCGGCATGCTGCTGCCGTTCGCGGGCCGCAACGACCTCGAGCGCCGCGTGATCATCAACAGCGTCGGTCCGGTCTGGGAGGGCAACCAGGTCTGGCTGATCCTCGGCGGCGGCGCGATCTTCGCGGCCTGGCCGCAGCTCTACGCGGTGTCGTTCTCGGGCTTCTACATCGCGATGTTCGCGATCCTGGTGGCCTTGATCCTGCGGCCGGTGGCCTTCAAGTTCCGCGGCAAGCGCGACGAGCCGGCCTGGCGCGCGCGCTGGGACTGGGCGCTGTTCATCGGCGGCTTCGTGCCGGCGCTGATCTTCGGCGTCGCGATGGGCAACGTGCTGCGCGGCGTGCCGTTCCGCTTCAACCCCGACATGCACATCTTCTACGACGGCACTTTCTTCGGCCTGCTCAACCCGTTCGCGCTGCTGTGCGGCCTGGTGTCGGTGGCGATGCTCGCGATGCACGGCGCCGCCTGGCTGCAGCTGAAGACGCAGGGCCCGGTGGCCCAGCGCGCGCGGGCCTACGGCAGCGTGGCGGCGGTCGCGACGATCGTGCTGTATGCGCTCGCCGGCTTCGCGTTGTGGAAGTTCGTCGACGGCTTTCGCGTGACCAGCGCGCTGCCGGCAGACGGGCCGTCGAACCCCTTGCTCAAGACCGTCGAGGTGCATTCGAGCGCCTGGTTCGCCAACTACGAGGCGCATCCGTGGCTCTACGTCGTGCCGGGCCTGGGCCTGGCCGGCGCTTTGGTGGCGCTGCTGGGCCTGCGCATGCGGGCCGAGCTGATGACCTTCGTGGCCAGCGCGCTGTCGATCGCCGGCATCATCCTGAGCGTCGGCGTCTCGATGTTCCCGTTCATCCTGCCCTCGACCATCGATCCGCGCGCCAGCCTGACGGTGTTCGACTCGTCGTCCAGCCACCTGACGCTGTTCATCATGCTGGTGGTCACCGCCATCTTCATCCCGATCATCGTCGCCTACACCAGCTGGGTGTACGCCGTGCTGCGCGGCAAGGTCGACGCCGCCGCGATCAGCGAAGAGCGCGGCCACGCGTACTAGTCACAGAAAGAGAATCCGACCATGTGGTACTTCGCCTGGATCCTGGGACTGCCGCTCGCCGCGACCTTCGCGGTGCTGAATGCGATGTGGTACGAGCTGATGGACGACGAGGCCGTAAGGCACGACAAGCTCGACAAGCCGTAGCCGGCCGCTATTCCTTGGGTGGCTTCGGGGCCTTGGACCCGCCTGTCAGTCGGTCCTTGAGCCCCAGCACCTTGGTCACGGTCGCGCCCATGCCCATGAGCTGCATCGCTGTTTCCGGGGCGAGCCGCTGCACGTCGTCGAACCACTTCATGAGCCGGTCGATCAGGTCGTGCATGTCGCGCATGCGCTGCTGGGCATGGCGCTCGGCGTCGGTCTTGGGCTCTTCGAGCAGCGCCATGCGCAGCATCGACAGCGTCGGCTCGATCTCGCGCCGGCGGCGCTCCTCGGCCAGCACGCGGAAGATCTCCCAGACATCGGAAGGCGCCTCGAAATACTCGCGCCGGTCGCCCGCATGGTGGCGCAGCCGCACCAGCCGCCAGGCCTGCAGCTCCTTCAGGCCCATGCTCACGTTGGAGCGCGAGAACTCGAGCGACTCGGCGATCTCGTCGGCATTCAGCGCCCGCTCCGAGATGAAGATCAGCGCATAGATCTGGCCGACCGTGCGGTTGATGCCCCATTTGCTGCCCATTTCCCCGAAGTGGGCGATGAATTCTCGGCTGAGGGCGGGCAGGGCGTCTTTGGGCATCGGCCGATTTTCAGGCCGAATTGCTGAAGCTTCAAGAAAGACTGAAAGACTACTTCCAGGGCGTCGGCGCCGGGACCTCGCAGGCGGGCTCGACGTCGATGCTCTTGAAGTCGGCCGGCGACACGATCTCGAGGTATTCCATGTCGGGCGAATAGTCGAACAGGTAGTGGCGGATGCCCGGGCGCTGATGGACCACGTCGCCGGCGGCGACCAGCGTCTCCTTGTCCTCGTACATGAAGCGGGCCCAGCCCTTGAGCATGTAGACGATCTGGAAATCCGCTTCGTGCCGGTGCCAGCCGGTGCCCGTTTCCGGTGCCATGTTGGCCTTGACGAGGTGCGCGATCACGCGGCCGTTGGTGGCGTCCGCCACCCCGAGGTCGCGATACAGGAAGAAATCGCGCAATCCGCCTGAAACGTAGTCGGTGTCGCCGGGTTTGACATGGGAGAACTTCGTGTCGGTTCGGTCCAGCATGGGCCTGCTCCTTCGGAGGGTGGGAATGCTGCGCCGCAGCACGCATAAACCATTCCTGCCGCGTGCCTTGACAAGCCGGCGCCCGGCTTCGAAACTAAACCATATGGTTCACTCTAATGCCGGCACTCTCGATGCCGTCTTTTCAGCCCTGTCGGATGCCACCCGGCGCGACGTGCTCGAACGGCTGGGGCGCGGCGGCGGCCTCACGGTCAGCGAACTGGCCCAGCCGCATGGCATGTCGCTGACCGGCTTCATGAAGCACTTGCGCGTGCTCGAGGAGGCCGGCCTGGTGTCGCGCACGAAAGAAGGCCGCATCGTGCGCTGCGCGCTGTCGCCGGCCCCGATGCAGGAGGCCGCCGTGTGGCTGTCGCACTACGAGAAGTTCTGGGCCGGTCGCCTGGACCCGGCCGCAAGCGCTGAAGCCATGGTTCGGCCCAGCCGGAACATCGCGCCTTTGTTGGGATAATCCCCGCCATGAGCGGCAATACCTTCGGCACCCTATTCGCGGTCACCAACTTCGGTGAATCCCACGGCCCGGCGATCGGCTGCGTCATCGACGGCTGCCCGCCCGGCATGGCGCTCACCGAAGCCGACATCCAGGGCGACCTCGACCGGCGCCGCCCCGGCACCAGCCGCCACGTGACGCAGCGCAACGAACCCGACGCGGTGCAGATCCTGAGCGGCGTGTACGAAGGCAAGACCACCGGCACGCCGATCGCGCTGCTGATCCAGAACACCGACCAGCGCAGCAAGGACTACGGCCAGATCGCGCAGCAGTTCCGCCCCGGCCACGCCGACTTCAGCTACTGGAAGAAATACGGCATCCGCGACCCGCGCGGCGGCGGCCGCTCGTCGGCCCGCCTGACGGCACCGATGGTGGCGGCCGGCGCGGTCGCCAAGAAGTGGCTGTTCGAGAAGTACGGCACCCGCTTCCGCGGCTGCATGGCGCAGATCGGCGACATCGTGATCCCGTTCGAGGCCTGGGACCACGTGCCGAACAACCCCTTCTTCGCGCCCATGGCCGACGTCTCGCAGCTGGAGGCCTACATGGACGCGCTGCGCAAGGCCGGCGACTCCTGCGGCGCCCGCATCCGGGTCACGGCGTCGAACGTCCCGGTGGGCCTCGGGGAGCCGCTGTTCGACAAGCTGGATGCCGACATCGCCTGGGCGATGATGGGCATCAACGCGGTCAAGGGCGTCGAGATCGGCGCTGGCTTCGCCAGCGTCACGCAGCGCGGCACGACCCACGGCGACTCGATCACGCCGCAGGGCTTCGTGACCAACAACGCCGGCGGCGTGCTCGGCGGCATCAGCACGGGCCAGGATCTCGAGGTGAGCATCGCGATCAAGCCGACCAGTTCGATCATCAGTCCGCGCCAGTCCATCGATGTCAACAACCAGCCGGTCGAGGTCGTGACCAAGGGCCGGCACGACCCCTGCGTCGGCATCCGGGCGACGCCGATCGCGGAGGCGATGCTGGCGCTGGTCGTGATGGAGCATGCGCTGCGCAACCGCGCCCAGTGCGGCGACGTGCATGCGCCGGACCTGCCGGAGCATCCGTCGCCCCAGGCTTCGTTCCTCTAGTGGCATCCGCGCCGCCCGCCGCCGGGGGGCGCGGCCACCTGCTGGCCTTCGCGGCCCTGTCGGCGAGCTATTTCGCCCACATCGGCTTCTTCAATCCGTACCTGCCGCTGTGGCTCAAGGACCTCGGGCTGCCGATCTTCGTGATCAGCCTGCTGACCTCGGTGCAGTCGGTGACCCGGGTCTTCGCGCCGTATGCATGGGGCGCGCTGAGCGACCACACGGGCGAGCGCGTGAAGCTGCTGCGCTTCAGCGCCGCGGTGGCGCTGGTCTCTTCGTTCGGCCTGTGGTGGAACGGCGGCCCGTGGTGGCTGATGCTGGTGCTGCTCGTGATGTTCACGCACACCAGCTCGATGATGTCGCTCACCGAGGCCGCGATGGCGCACCTGGTGGCCGGCGACTGGGGCCGCTATGGCCGCATCCGCCTCTGGGGCTCGGCGGGCTTCCTGGTCACCGTGTTCTTCGCCGGCGAATGGTTCGAGCGCTTCGGCATGCGGCACTTTCCGGCCTGGGCCGGCGGCACTTTGGCGATCGTGCTGATCGCGACACTGCGGCTGCCCGACGTGCGCGAACCGGTGTCGCAGCACGCGCAGGCCCGCGAGCCGGTCGGTCCGGTGCTGCGCAATCCGGCGGTGCGCTGGTTCTTCGTCTCGCTGTTCTTCCACGTGATGGCGCATTTCGCGGTCTACGGTTTCCTGTCGCTCTACCTCGATTCGCTCGGCTACGGCAAGGGCACGATCGGCCTGCTCTGGGCGCTTTCGGTGGTGGCCGAGATCGTCTGGTTCTTCCTGCAGGGGCGGCTGCTCGGGCTGCTGTCGATGCCGCGCTGGCTGCTGCTGTGCGGTTTCGCGGCGGTGCTGCGCATGGGCATCACGGCCGGCTGCGGGCAGTGGGTCTGGGCCCTGGTGGTGGCGCAGGCGTTGCACGCGCTGTCCTTCGCGGCCCACCACACCACCTGCATCGCGATGGTGTCGCGCCACTTTCCGGGCCGGCTGCGCGGCCGCGGGCAGGCGCTTTTCACGGTGATCGGCTATGGCTTCGGCGGCGTGCTCGGTGTCCTGGTGGGTGGCGCCATCGCGCAGCGCTTCGGCTATGTCGCCATGTTCAGCGTGGCGACGGCGGTGGCGGCGGTCGCGAGCGGATGCGCCTGGCGGGCGCAGCGGGTCGGCGGCGCGGTTTGACGGTGGGGGCGGATCGGGGCTAAAGTAAGGATTCCTTACCGGAGGGATTTCCAATGCTCGCCAAGATGACTTCCAAGAACCAGCTCACCCTGCCGCGCAGCGTGACGGACCAGCTCGGCGATGTCCCGGAGTACTTCGACGTGGCGCTGCGCGACGGCCAGATCGTTCTGACACCGGTGCGCATCCAGCGCGGCGATGCCGTGCGAGCCAAGCTGGCGGCGCTGGGCCTGGGCGCTTCGGACGTGGCCGATGCCGTGGCCTGGGCGCGCAGCGAGCAGCCGGTGCCCGTGGCCGCCGAGCCCACGCCCGCCTACCGGACTCCCGTCCCCCGACGCAAGCCCGGGGCCTGAGCCGCGTGGCCGCCGTCCGGGTGGTGTTCGACACCAACGTGGTCGTTTCGGCCTTGCTGTTCGGCGGCCCGGCGACGGCAAGGCTGCGCGGGCTCTGGCAGCAGGGGACCTGCGTGCCGTTGCTCAGCAAGGCCACCGCCGCCGAGCTGCTTCGCGTGCTGGCCTATCCCAAATTCCGACTCTCGGCGGCGGAGCGCGAGGAACTGCTGGGCGACTACCTGCCGTTCGCCGAGATCGTGGTGGCGCCCGACCCGCCGCCCGAGGTTCCCGATTGCCGCGACGCCGTCGACCTGCCGTTTCTGCACCTGGCCGCGGTCGGTGATGCGACCCTGGTGACCGGTGACCGTGACCTGCTGGTGCTGGCCGGTGGCACGGCGATCCCGATCGTGCGGATCGAGGATTTCATCGCGGGCTTCGACCCGCGCTGAAGCCGCAGGTTCTCAGTCCAGCTCGGCCCGTCTCGGCATGTCGGCGCCCCGGCGCGAGCAGGTGATGGCCGCGGCCTTGGCCGCGAAGCCGAGCAGGGCGCCCAGCGCCTGGCCATCGAGCGCCGCGAGCGCCCCGGGCGTCAGCGCGCCGTGTTCGTCGAGCCAGGTCAGCAGGCCGGCCTGGAAGGTGTCGCCGGCGCCCACGGTGTCGATCACCTTCACCTGCGGCGTCGGCACGTCGGCTCGCGCGCTTCGGGTCCAGGCGCTGGCGCCCTGGCCGCCGCGGGTCACCGCGACCAGCACCGCGCCCTGCGCCAGCCAGCGCGCCGCGACCTGCTCGGGCGCCTCGGCCGGATAGAGCAGGCCCAGGTCCTCGTCGCTGACCTTGACCAGGTGCGCGATCGAGACCATCCGGTCGACCAGCGCGCGCCATCGCGCCACGTCGGGCTCGACATTGAGACGCACGTTCGGGTCGTAGGCGACCAGCCGCTGGCCGCGCTCGCGGGCGGCGAGTGCCAGCAACGCGCTGCCGACCGGCTCGACCGCCAGCGCGTAGGAGCCGAACTGCAGCACGCGCACGGTCGGCGGCAGCGCCGGAAGCGTGTCGTGGCTGAGCTGCCGGTCGGCCGCGCCGGTGCCGTGGAAGGCATAGCGCGGCACGCCGCGGGCGTCGACGCTGACCACGCTGAGCGTGCTGGGCGCATCGCTGCGCACGATCAGCGAAGTGTCGACCCCTTCGGCCGCGAGCGAGGCCAGCAGCCGCTCGCCAAAGGCGTCGGTCGACAGCCCGGCCAGGAAGGCCACCGGCCGCCCGAGCCGGGCCAGGCCCTGGGCCACGTTGAGCGGCGAGCCGCCGATGCGGGCATCCAGCGCCAGGCCGGTGGGGGTGGCTTCGCCCGTGTAGACATCCATCAGGGCTTCGCCGCAGACCACGAACATGGGGATCCTTGAAAGTGAGGATCAGGAGATTACAGGCTGGCGCCGGTTCGAACCAGTCCGCCAGCACCGGGCGCCGATACGCGCTTGCAAACAGCTTCTCAGATGATCGGCCGCAGCGCCTCGGCCACTTCGCGCAGCACCGGCAGCAGCTTGTCGACCAGCTGCGTGTCGGGGTAGACCTGCCGCTGCACCGTGACGCTGAGCGCGTACTGGCAGTGGCCCTTGCGGTCCTTGAGGGGCAGCGCGAGGCCGCTGAGCCCGAAGTCGAGGTACTGGTCGGCATGCGCGTAGCCGAGCCGGCGCGCCACCCCCACGTTCTCGCGGAAACGGGCCGGGTCGACCACCGTGAAGCCGGTGAAGCTGGCGAAGTCGTGGGCGGCGAGCCAGGCATCGAGGCCGGCATCGTCCAGGGTCGAGAGCAGCGCCAGCCCCGGCGCCACCACGTGGGCCGGCACCCGGGCCCCCGGGTGGAAGCCGATCGACACCACGCGCGGCGAATTGCTGCGCGACAGGTAGACCACCTCGTGCCCGTCCAGGGTGGCGACGTTGAGCGATTCGCCGCATTGCATCGACGCCCGCTGGATGAAGGGCTGGGCGATGCGCGGCACCCGCGCCACCTCCATGAAGGCCTGGCCGAGCCGCAGCACGCGCGGCAGCAGCCAGTAGTACTTGCCGTCGGTCGCCGCATAGCCGTAGTGCACCAGGCTGAGCAGGTAGCGGCGGGCCGCGGTGCGGGTCAGCAGGGCGCGCTCGCCGGCCTCGGTGGCGGTCAGGCGGGGCCGGTCCTCCGAGAAGGCCTCGATCACGCGAAGTCCCTTGCCGAGGCCTTCGATGAGGAGCTTGCGGTCGATGGGCGGTGGCTCGGCAGGTGGGAGCATGGTTGGGGGAAACCCGGTTTTCGTGCGCGTGGTGCACGGGTGCGGTCGATCATCGCTCGCGACATGCGGCTTCGGCGTTGTGGAGAACCCTGAGGCGGTCCAAAGTCGCCGCCTCGGCCCGCGAAGCGCCAGCCGACCCCCCGAACCCCCAAGGAGAGACAAATGAGCAACCCCAACGACCACGAGCCGCAAGGCAGGCACCAGTCGAGGAAGGCCGCCGCCAGCGGCTGGATCGGCTCGGCGCTCGAGTACTACGACTTCTTCATCTACGCCACCGCGGCGTCGCTGATCTTCCCGCAGATCTTCTTTCCCTCGGGCAATCCGAGGATCGCGATCATCGCCTCGCTCGCGACCTACGGCGTGGGTTACGTGGCGCGGCCGATCGGCGCCTTCGTGCTCGGCCACTGGGGCGACACGCGCGGGCGCAAGCACGTGCTGCTGGTCTGCATGTTCCTGATGGGCTTCTCGACCATCGCCGTCGGGCTGCTGCCGACCTACGCCCAGGTCGGCCTGCTGGCACCGGCGCTGCTGGTGGTGCTGCGCCTGATCCAGGGCTTCGCGGTGGCCGGCGAGATCGCCGGCGCCAGCTCGATGATCCTCGAGCATGCGCCGTTCGGGCGCCGCGGCTTCTTCGCCAGCTTCAGCCTGCAGGGCGTCCAGGCCGGGCAGATCCTGGCGGCCGCCGTGTTCCTTCCGCTCGCGCACTTCATGCCCGAGGAGGCCTTCCTGTCGTGGGGCTGGCGCATTCCGTTCCTGTTGAGCTTCATCGTGATCGTGGCCGGCTACATCATCCGCCGCGAAGTCGACGAGACGCCGGCTTTCGCCGAGGTCGACAAGGCGCATGCGGCACCCAAGGCGCCGATCATCGAGGCCTTCACCAACAGCTGGCGCGACATGCTCCGCGTGGTCTGCGCGGCCCTGATGAACGTCATCCCGGTGGTGGCCACGGTGTTCGGTGCCGCCTACGCGGTGCAGCCGGCCTACGGCATCGGCTTCCAGAAAGACATCTTCCTGTGGATCCCGGTGCTCGGCAACATCCTGGCCGTGATCGTGATCCCGATGGTCGGCAACCTGTCCGACAAGGTCGGACGCAAGCCGCCGATCGTGATCGGTGCGCTCGGCGCCGGCCTGCTTTCCTTCGGCTACCTCTACGCGATCAGCATCCACAACGTGCCGCTGGCGATCGTCATGTCGCTGCTGATGTGGGGCATCGTGTACCAGGGCTACAACGCCGTGTTCCCGAGCTTCTACCCGGAGCTGTTCCCGACCCGCACCCGCTGCTCGGCGATGGCCATCTCGCAGAACATCGGCACCACCATCACGGCCCTGCTGCCGGCGCTGTTCGTCGCCGTCGCGCCGCCCGGCGCGGCCAACATCCCGCTGACCATCGGCGCGCTGACCTTCGGCATCACCATCGTCTCGGCCCTGGCGGTGCTGAGTGCCCGCGAAACCTACCGGGTCCACCTGAACGACCTCGGCAATGCCAATGCGGTGCCGGTCCCGAAGCCGGACTACGAGCGCATGCGGGCCCAGACGCTGGCCGATGCGAAGCTGGCCCGGGCCGCGGCCTGAGCTCGGCCGCGCACGGAAAGTCCCGGACCGGCCCAGGGGGTTTTTGAGAGAGCCGGCGACAGGCGCATACTGGCGCGCCATCGCCTGCAGGAGCGCGCCATGCTCGAATCGCTGCGAACCGATCCCACTTTCCACGCCTCGCCGCGGTTGGCGATGGAGGCTGAAGCCGAGCGCATCGCCTACACCGCGCTGCTGTCGCCCGATGCCTCCCGGCCAGATGCGCTGGCGGTGGTGGATGTCGACCCCGCTTCAGCCACTTATGGCCGCGTGCTGCACCGCCTGGACATGCCGAACCGGGGCGACGAATTCCATCACTTCGGCTGGAACGCCTGCAGCTCGGTGCTGTCGCCGATGTCCGGCCATGCCTTCCTGAAGCGGCGCTACCTGGTCATCCCGGGCATCCGGTCGTCGCGCATCTACGTGGTCGACACGCAGCCCGATCCCGTGCGGCCGACCATCGCCCGCGTGGTCGAGCCGGAGGAGGTGCTGCGCAAGACCGGCTACTCGCGGCCCCACACGGTGCATTGCGGTCCAGAAGGCCTGTACATCAGCACCCTCGGCGGCGCCGGTGCCGACGGGACCGAAGGGCCGCCGGGCGTGTTCCTGATGGACTGCGAGAGCTTCGAGGTCCTCGGCAAGTGGGAGATCGAGCGCGGGCCGCAGAAGCTGCACTACGACTTCTGGTGGAACCTGCCGCGCGACTACATGGTGTCGAGCGAGTGGGGCCTGCCGCCGCAGTTCGAGGGCGGGATCGTGGCCGAAGACCTGCTGGCCAACCGCTACGGGCACCAGCTTCATTTCTGGGACCTGCGCGGGCGCCGCCATGTCCAGAGCATCGACCTGGGCGCCAATCACCAGATGGCGCTGGAGGTCCGGCCGGCGCACGAGCCGACGCGCGAATACGGCTTCGTCGGGGTGGTGGTCGACACCACCAACCTCGAAGCCTCGATCTGGACCTGGTGGCGCGAGGGCGGCAAGTTCCAGGCGAAGAAGACGGCGGTGATCCCGCCCGAACCGGCCGATGCGGCGCTGCTGCCGCCGCTGCTGAAGGGCTTCGGCGCCGTGCCGCCGCTGGTCAGCGACATCGACCTGTCGCTGGACGACCGCTTCCTCTATGTGGCCTGCTGGGGCACCGGCGAGCTGCGCCAGTACGAGGTGTCCGACCCGATGAACCCGCGCCTGGCCGGCAGCGTCCACGTCGGCGGCATCGCGCGGCGCACGCCGCACCCGAACGGAACGGTTTTCGGCGGCGGACCGCAGATGACCGAGATCAGCCGCGACGGCAAGCGCGTCTATTTCACCAACTCGCTCTACAGCCGCTGGGACGCCCAGTTCTATCCCGACGGCGTGCCGGGCCGGCAGGCGATGTGCCACGTCGGTGCCGACGGGGGCCTCACGCTGGACCCGGGCTTCCTGGTCGATTTCGGCAACGACTACGGTGCCCACCAGATCCGGCTGCAGGGGGGCGACTGCTCGACCGATTCCTTCTGCTATTCGTCGGCCTGAAGCGAGGCCTCCGAGTCGCCGTGAGCCCCCTCGCTGCAGCCTCGCTCTGGGCCGGCGTGGTGGCGATCGGCCTCTACCATGGACTGAATCCCGCGATGGGCTGGCCCCTGGCCGTGGCCAACGGCCTCGAGCGCCAGCGCGGCGCGGCCGTCTTCGCCACCTGGCTGCCGCTGGGGGCGGGCCACCTGCTGGCCATGGCGCTGGTGCTGCTGCCCTTCGCGCTGCTGGCGAACCTGCTGCCTTGGGGCCGCGAGATCCGCATCGGCGTCGGGCTGCTGGTGCTGGTCTTCGGCGCCTGGCGCCTGGTCCGGCCGGGCCGCCACCGGTGGAGCCGGCGCCTTCGGCCGACACAGCTGACCCTGTGGTCCTTCCTGATGGCCAGTGCGCACGGCGCCGGGCTGATGCTGCTGCCGATCCTGGTGGGGCTGTGCGGCGTCCCGGCGGACCCGGCGCTCGATCCGCCGTCCACCCTGGCCCTGATGCGCGCGAGCGCCGCCACGGCGGTCGCGGTGTCGCTGGTCCACTCGGCCGCGATGATCGGCTCGGGGCTCTGCGTCGCCTGGCTGGTCTACCGCTACCTGGGTTTGAAGGCGCTGCGCAGCGCCTGGCTCGACCTCGACACGCTCTGGTCGGCCGGCCTGATGCTGTCGGGGGCGGCGGCCATCGCCACCGCCTGGGGCGGGGCGGCCGGGCATTGACGACGAAGGCTCAGAGCAGCCCGCGCATCGCCTGCGCCGTCTCGCGCAGCACCGGCAGCACCCGCGCCACGGCGTCCTCGCTGCCTTCGTGGCCCATCGGCATCGTGATGTTGAGCGCCCCCACGAGGTCGCCGTGGCGGTCGCGCAGCGGCACCGCGATGCCGCGCGAGTTGAGGTCCAGCTGCTGCTCCGACAGCGCCCAGCCCTGGGCCCGGATGCGCGCCAGCTCCAGCTTCATGCGCTCCTTGCTGGCGATGGTGTGCGGCGTGAAGACCGCGAGCTCATGGGTGTCGAGCCAGTGGCTGCGCTCGGCGTCGCTGCGCAGGGCGATCATCAGCATGCCCGAGGCCGTGACCTGGGCCGGGACCCGCGCGCCCAGCACGTAGCCGGTGCTCATGCTGCGGTTCGGCCCGTTGCGCGCGATGTAGACCACCTCGTCGCCGTCCATCACGCTCAGGTAGGCGATCTCGTGCGTGCCTGCCGCCACGCGCTGAAGAAAGGGCTGGACGATGCGCGGCAGCCGCGCCGATTCGAGGTAGGACTGGCCCAGCCGCAGCACCCGCGGCGTCAGCCAGAACAGCTTGCCGTCGCCGGCCACGTAGCCCATGTGCTGCAAGGTCAGCAGGTAGCGCCGGGCCGCGGTCCGCGTCATGCCGGTGCGCTGGCCGGCCTCGCTGGCCGTCATGCGCGGGTGCGCGTCGTCGAAGGCTTCGATGACGGCCACGCCGCGTTCCAGGCCGGCGATCCAGTCGCGTTTGTCGAGCTCTGGCGGGGTGGCGTCGTCGGTGGTCATCGTTCTCGGGGGAAACCCTGAATGCGTGCGATTATCGAACATTTGCGTTCGATGATCGATTTCTGCGCGACGGACGAACGATCGCGCCGGGCGCGTGGCGGCCTACATTAGCGCCGCTTCTTCGAAATCGCGCGATATTCGAACAATTTGAAGCGAGACACCACCCATGTTCCCCTCCATCGTCGGCAGCACCTCCGTCTACCTGCTCCCCGGTGACCCGGTCACGAACGTCCGCTTGCCGCGGATGTTCAACGCGGTCTTCGAGCGCTGCGGCATCGATGCCGTGATGGTGCCGGTCCAGGTGGCCAAGCGCGACCTGGCGGTGTTCGTCAAGGCCGCCTTCCTGGCCAAGAACGTGCGCGGCATGGCGATCGCGCCGCCGCACAAGCCGCTGCTGGTGGACCTGCTCGACGGCTGCGGCCTGTTCGGCCGCGTGGCCGGCTCGGTCAACGTGGTGCGGCGCATCGCCAACGGCGAACTCGAGGGCGACCTGTTCGACGGCGAGGGCCTGCTGGGCGCGCTCGACCACTACAACATCCCGTTCCGGGGCAAGCGCGTGCTGATCCTCGGCGCCGGCGTCAGCGCGGCGGCGATCGGCGTCGCGCTGGCCGAGGGCGGCACGGTCAACGGCGCCGAGCACATCGCCTTCCACGACATCGTGGCCGGCAAGGCGGCCGGCGTCGCGGCCCAGCTCGACGCCTTCTTCGATGCCACCACGGTGGCGGTCGACAGCAGCGACCCGGCCGGCTACGACCTGGTGGTCAATGCGACGGCGCTCGGGCTCAAGCCCGACGACCCGCTGCCGGTCGACGTCGCCCGCATGGAACCGCATGCGGCGCTGTTCGACATCCTGCTGCGCAACCAGCCGACGCCGCTGGTGCGCGCCGCCCGCGAGCGCGGCCTCCATGCCCAGGCCGGCTTCGAGATGCTGGTGCAGCAGATGCCGCACTACTTCGAGTTCTTCGGCCACCGCGATGCCGCCCATGCGCTGCGCCACGATGCCGATTTCCTGCGCGAGCTGATCTACCCCCCGGCCATGGCCGACGAGATCCGCCACCCCCTGCGCTACCACTCGGCGAGCGTGGCCTGAGCCAGCGCCCGACCATTCCAGCACTTCCCAAGGAGACAAGCACGATGGCCATCACCCTCAACGCGGCGGACGCGCGCGCGACGCAGCCGGAGCCCGAAGGGCTCAAGACGCCGCGCAAGGCCGCCTTCGCGAGCTGGATCGGCAGCGCGGTCGAGTACTACGACTTCTTCATCTACGGCACGGCGGCGGCGCTGGTGTTCGGCAAGATCTTCTTTCCGTCGATCGACCCGAAGCTGGCCACCGTGGCCGCCTTCGCGACCTTCGGCGTCGGCTACATCACGCGTCCGATCGGCGCCTTCTTCATGGGCCACGTGGGCGACAAGTTCGGCCGCAAGAAGGTGCTGACCTTCACCTTGCTGCTGATGGGCATCTCGACCTTCCTGATCGGCCTGCTGCCGACCTACAACCAGGTCGGCATGGCGGCGCCGATCATGCTGGTCATCCTGCGCCTGCTGCAGGGACTGTCGGCGGCCGGCGAGCAGGCCGGGGCCAACTCGATGACGCTCGAACATGCACCGGCGCACCGGCGCGCGTTCTACACCAGCTTCACCTTGAGCGGCACCCAGATGGGCTTCATCCTGGCGACCATCGTGTTCCTGCCGATCTCGGCCCTGCCCGAGGACCAGCTGCTCTCGTGGGGCTGGCGTATTCCGTTCTTCCTGAGCGCGATCGTGGTGGCGGTGGGTTTCTGGGTCCGCCGCACGCTGCCCGAGACACCGGCCTTCAAGGAAGAGGCCGATGCCAAGGAGACCGTCAAGCTGCCCGCGGCCGTTCTGTTCCGCGACCACACGCCGGCCGTGCTGCGCGTGATCTTCGGCGCCCTGGTGTCGGTGGTGAGCACCATCTTCGGACTCTTCGTGCTGTCCTACGCGGTCAACACCGTGCACATCCCGCGCGCCACCATGCTGACGCTGCTGGTCTGCAGCAACGTGGTGGCGCTGGCCGCGATCCCGTTGTGGGCGATCCTGGCCGACCGGATCGGCCGCCGGCCGGTCTTCATCTTCGGCGCGCTGGGCTGCGCGGTGCTGATCTGGCCGACCTTGTGGGCCATCAGCCGCGGCGACCTGACGCTGATCTTCATCTTCGGCCTGCTCACCTCGGGGATCGTCTACAGCGCCTCGAACGCGATCTGGCCCTCGCTCTACGGCGAGATGTTCGACACCCGCGTGCGCCTCTCGGGCATGGCCATCGGCACCCAGATCGGCTTCGCGCTCGGCGGCTTCGCGCCCACCATCAGCGCCGCGATCATGGGCGAAGGCCCGAACGGCTGGATGCCGGTGGCCGCCCTGGTGACGGCGTCCTGCGTGATCGCAGCGATCTCGATCTTCACGGCGCGCGAGACCTACCAGGTGCCGATGCACGAACTCGGCAAGAACGCGAGGGCCTTCGCCTGATGCGCAACGATCCGCAACAGCCGATGCAGCCTGCCGCCGCCGCGCCCGTGCCCGGCGCCGAGACGGTGCGCGTCGACGGCGGCCTGCTGGCCGGCGTGCGCGACGCCGCCACCGGCGTGCGGGCCTACCTGGGCGTGCCCTTCGCGGCGCCGCCGGTGGGCGACCTGCGCTGGCGCCCGCCGGCGCCCGTGGTGCCCTGGGACGGCGTGCGCCGGGCCGACCGCTTCGCGCCGCAGTGCGTGCAGCCGGGCCGTGCCGCCGATTCGGTCTACGCGGAATTCTCGGGCGTGCAGCCGATGAGCGAGGACTGCCTCTGCCTGAACCTGTGGACCCCCGCGGCAGCGGCCGACGAGGCGCTGCCGGTCATGGTCTGGATCCATGGCGGTGCCTTCCAGCAGGGCTCGGCCGCCAACCCGGTCTTCGTGCGCGGCGATCTCGCCCGGCAGGGCGTGGTGCTGGTCACGATCAACTACCGCCTCGGGCCCTTCGGCTTCATGGCGCATCCGGAACTGAGCGCGGAGGCGGGCGGCAGCTCGGGCAACTACGGCTTGCTCGACATGGCGGCGGCCCTGCGCTGGGTCCAGCGCAATGTCGCGGCCTTCGGCGGCGACCCCGCCAAGGTCACGGTGTTCGGGCAGTCCGCCGGCGGCCACGGGGTCGTGGCCCTGATGGCCTCGCCCGAGGCGCGCGGCCTGTTCAGGCACGCCATCGCGCAGAGCTTCGGCATCAGCCCGACCGAGGACCTGGCGGCCGGCGAAGCGAAGGGGCTGGCCTTCGCGGACGGCGACGCCATCGCCTCGCTGCGCGCGTTGACCGCGGACCAGCTGCTGCAGCGCTACCTGGCGCAGGGCACGCGCTTCATGCCGATCGTCGACGGCCGCTTCCTGACCCGCACCCTGGCCGAGACCTTCGGCGCCGGCGAGCAGCAGGCCGTGCCCTTTCTCACCGGCTGGAACCGCGACGAAGGCACGGCCTTCCCGGCGGCGGCCAGTGCCGAGGCATTCCGGGCCCAGCTGAAGCGGCGCTTCGGCGAGCGCGCCGGCGAGGCTGAAGCCTTCTACCCCGCCAACGACGACGCCCAGGCGGCGGCGTCGAGCCGGGCGCTGTTCGGCGACGGCCTCTTCGCCGGCGGCGTGCATGCGGCCGCGCGTGCCCAGGCCCTGCGGGCGCCGACCTATGTCTATCACTTCGCGCACCTGCAGCCCTTCCGGCCGGGCCAGCGCTATCGCGAGGCCGATCCGGCCATGGCGCTCGGCGTCTTCCACAGCTCGGAGTACCCGTACGTCTTCGGCACCACGCGCGAACTCACGCGCGACTGGGGGGCCGAGGACGACCGCATGACAGCCCTCATGCAGGGCTGCTGGATCCGGTTCGCCAGGACCGGCAACCCCAACGGCGAGGGCCTGCCGCACTGGCCCTTGTTCGATGACGGCCGGCCCACCGTGCTGGAGCTCAAGCCCGAGCCCGAACTCGTCGATGTGCCCCGGCGCGCCCAGCTGCGCTTCGTGGCCTGACAACCGAATCTTCCGAACCAGGGACTGCCATGGCCATCGCCCTCGACCGCTTCGGCTTCAACACTGTCACGATGGGCGGTGAGCTCGGCCACAAGCTCGAATGCATGAAGGCGGCCGGCTTCGCCGGCGTCGAGCTGTGGGCGCGCGACCTGATCAACCATCCGGCCGGGGTCGAGAAGGCGGCTCAGCTCGTCAAGCAGAGCGGGCTGAAGGTCACCGACTTCCAGCCGCTGCGCGACTTCGAGTGCGCGCCTGACGCGATGCGCCCGCACCGGCTCGAGATGGCGCGCGAGCAGCTGCGCCAGATGGCGCTGGTCGACACCGACCTGCTGCTGTGCTGCTCGACCACCTCGCCGCTGGCGATCGACGATCCGGAGCGCGCCGCCGAGGACCTGCGCACGCTCGCCACGCTGGCGACGCCGCTGGGCATCCGCATCTGCTACGAGGCGCTTTCGTGGGGCCGCCACGTGAACCGCTGGCACCAGGCCTGGGACATCGTGCGCCGCTGCGACCGCGAGAATGTCGGTCTCAATCTCGACTTCTTCCACATGTCGGTGCATGGCGACGACGGCGCCGAGATGCTGGCGCAACTGGCCGAGGTGCCGGTCGAGAAGATCTTCCTGGTGCAGCTGGCGGACTACTTCTTCGAGTACAGCGACCGCCAGGCCGACATGATCGAGCTGGCCCGCCACCAGCGCCTGTTCCCGGGCGAGGGCCTGCACGACGTGCGCGACCTGGTGCAGCTGCTCGAGGACAAGGGCTATCGCGGCCACTACACCTTCGAGGTCTTCAACGACGACTACGTCAACTCCGACCCGATGGTCATCGGCCAGCGCGCGATGAAGAGCGCGCGCTGGATCAGCGAATCGCATGTGGCTGGCGCGAGGCCGGCCGACCGAAGGACGACATCCCCATGATTTCCGGCAAGACCACCCTGATCGCCCACCTGGGCTACCCGACCGAGAGCTTCAAGGCTCCGATGATCTACAACCCCTGGTTCGACCGGCAGGGCATCGACGCCGTCGTGATGCCGATGGGCGTCAAGACCGAGGATTACGCCGGCGTGCTGGCCTCGCTGTTCAAGCTGACCAATATCCGCGGCGCGCTGGTCACCATGCCGCACAAGATCACGACCTTGTCGCTGGTCGACGAGGCGACCCCGACCGCGAAGATCGCCGGCGCCTGCAACGCGATCCTGAAGCGGCCCGACGGCAGCTTGCTGGGCGACCAGTTCGATGGCGCCGGCTTCGTGCGCGGCGTGCAGCGCAAGGGCCGAGCGCTGGAAGGTGCGCGGGTGCTGGTGTCCGGCAGCGGCGGCGTCGGTTCGGCGATCGCCGCCTCGCTGGCCGCGGCCGGCGTGGCGCAGATGGCGCTCTATGACAGCAGCGCCGCCTCGTCGGAGGCGCTCGCCGGCCGCCTGCGCGCGCACTACCCGCAACTGGTGGTCACGACCGGCTCCAACGACCCGGCCGGCTTCGACCTGGTGGTCAACGCCACGCCGCTCGGCATGAAGGAGGGCGATCCGCTCCCCTTCGACGTCGCGCGCATCGCGCCGTCCACCTTCGTTGGCGAAGTGGTCATGAAGAGCGAATACACGCCGCTCTTGCGCGCAGTGCGCGACAAGGGCTGCGCAGTGCAGGTCGGCACCGACATGCTGTTCGAGATGATTCCGGCCTACCTGGAGTTCTTCGGTTTCGGCAGCGCCACGCCGGAAGATTTGCGGGCGGTGGCGACGCTGGCTTACTGAACGTCATGAGCCTCTTCGAGGCGGTGCTTTCCACGTCCGAGATGCGCGGCGTCTTCGGCGATCGCAGCGTGGTCGACGCGATGCTGCGCTTCGAGGCCGCGCTGGCACGCGCCCAGGCCCGGCTCGGGCTGATCCCGGCCTCGGCCGCCGCGTCGATCGCCGGCAGCTGCAAGGTCGAGCTGTTCGACGTCGCCAAGATCGTTCGAGACAGCGGCCGCGCCGGCAGCATCGCGGACCCGCTGGTCCACAGCCTCAAGGAGGCAGTCGGCCTCTTCAACGCCGACGCGGTGCCTTTCGTGCATTTCGGCTGCGGCGCCCAGGAACTGGTCGACAGTGCGATGGCGCTGCTGACGCGCGAGGCCGTGGCGCTGGTCGATGCCGATCTGGCCCGCGCCGTGCAGGCGCTGCTCGCGCAAGCCGAGCGCCATGCCACCACGCCGATGCTCGCGCGCCCGCTGGGGCAGCCGGACACGGTCACGAGTTTCGGGCGGGTGTGCGTCGACTGGGCGGCGCCGCTCGCCCGCCGCCGCGAGCGGCTGGCCGGGGCCGCGCGCCGGGCGCTGCAGGTGCGGTTCGGCGCCGGCGACGGTGCGGACGACCGGATGCAGGGGCAGGGCGCGGCGGTGCGCCGGCAGTTGGCCGAGGCGCTCGGCCTGCGCGACCCGGGGGCTGACGGGCGCAGCGAGCGCGACGACTGGATCGCACTCGGCTGCGAACTGGGGCTCTTGATCGGCAGCCTGGGCCGGGTCGCCAGCGACATCGCGCTGCTGGCCCGATCCGAGATCGCCGAGTTGGCGGAGGCCGGCGATCCCGCCCGCGGCCAGCGACCGGCGTCGGTGGTCGCGCTGGCGGCCGCGCAGCGCGCGCCGCAGCGCGTGGCGGCGCTGCTGGCCGGGATGCCGCAGGCGCATTCGCCGGGCAGCTGGCAGGCGGAGCTGGCCGAATGGCCCCAGCTCCTGATGTCGGCGCACGGCAGCGCGCGGGCGCTGGCGGACGCCTTGCCCGGCCTGCAGGTCGATGCCGCGCGGATGCTGTCGAATATCGAACAGCTGCGCCTCGACCCGGCGCAAGCCGAGGCCGCCGGTGTGCAGGCACTGGCGCAGGTGCTGGTCCTTCAGTCAGCCCCCGAACCCGTCGATCCAAGCGACATTGCGGGATGACTTCCGCCGCAGCCCGCCGCGGCATCTCGTTCGCCCTGCTGCTGCCGCTGCTGCTGGCGGCGCAGCCGGTCGCCACCGACAGCTACCTGCCGGCACTGCCGGCGATCACGCGCGACCTGGGCCCGGCCAGCGCCAGCCTGACGGTTTTCGTGCTTGCCTTCGGCTTCGGCCAGCTGCCCTGCGGCCCGCTGTCGGACCGCTTCGGGCGCCGCCCGGTGCTGCTGGTCGGCCTCGCCAGCTATGCGCTGGCGGCATTGGGCTGCGCGCTGTCGAGCGGGATCCCGATGCTGGTGGCCTGCCGGGCGCTGCAGGGCTTCTCGATGGCGGCGATCCTGGTCTGCGCGCGGGCCGCGGTGCGCGACCTCTATCCGGCCCACGAGGGGCCGCACGTGATGGCGCGCGGCCTCACCGGACTCGGCGTGGTGGGCCTGCTGGCGCCGCTCATGGGGGCCTGGACGGTGCAGTCCGCGGGCTGGCGCTGGGTGCTGGGAGGGATGGCGGCATATGCATTCCTGCTCTGGCTTCTATGCTGGCGCGGCTTCGACGAAACGCGCGCCGACAGCGCCGGCCCCTCCGCGCCCAAGGGCAGCCTGCGCGAAGTCTTCGCCAGCGCGAGCTTTCGCGCCTGGGCCTCGCTGGCCGCCGCCACCTACGGGGGAATCTTCTGCTTCCTGCTGCTGTCGCCTATGGTCTACATCAGCTACCTGGGCTTCTCTCCCGCCTGGTACGGATGGATCCCGGCCGGCGGCTCGCTGGTCTACATCTTCAGCACCACGCTGTGCCGTCGCCTGCTGCGGCGCGTGGGGGCGGTGCGCGCGGTGCAGATGGGTTCGCTGCTGAGCCTCGCCGGGCCGCTGGTGCAGGCGCTGGGCTGCTGGCTGCTGCCGCGCACGGCCTGGCCGCTGCTGCTGGGCCATGCGATCTACTGCATCGGCCACGGCATCCACCAGCCCTGCGGCCAGGCCGGCGCGGTCGGCGACCTGCCGCATCTGGCGGGCCGCGCGGTGTCGTGGTCCGGATTTGCGATGATGGCGGTGGCCTTCGTTGTCGGCCAGGTGGCCGCCGGCTTCGTCGATCCCGAACTCAGCCACGGCGCCTGGCCCATGGTGGTGCCGATGGCGCTGGCCGGCGCCGCGCTGGTGCTGATCGCCCATGTCTGGCTGCCTCGTCTGCCGCTGTCGCATCCTCGAAAGGAAAGCCCATGATCCGCTTGAACCTGGTCCGCGAGGGCGGTGGCCCGATCGTCGTGCTCAGCCATGCGCTGGGCTGCGACCTCCACATGTGGGACGGCGCGGCGGCGCTGCTGGCGCGGGCCCACACGGTGCTGCGCTACGACCACCGCAACCACGGGGCCTCCGAGTCGCTGGCCGGGCCGGTCACGATGCAGGACCTGGCGGACGACGCGGCCGCGCTGATCGAGCGCGAGGCCGAGGGCGAGCCGGTGCATTTCGTCGGGCTGTCGATGGGCGGCATGGTGGCCCAGGCGCTGGCGGCCCGTCGTCCCGAGTTGCTGAAGACCGTGGTGATCGCCAATTCGGCGTCCCACTATCCGGATGCAGCCCCTTGGCGCACCCGCATCGAGACCGTGCGGGCGCAAGGCGTGGCGGGCATCGCGGAGGGCGCCGTGGCACGCTGGCTCACACCCGGCTACGTGGCGACGCCCGAAGGCGCCGCGGCGGCCCGGCAGTTGCGCGACATGCTCTTGCGCACCGATGCGGCCGGCTACATCGCGAGCTGCGAAGCCGTGGCGGCGATCGACTTCCGCGAGAGCAACCGGCGCATCCCCGTGCCGACGCTGGTGATCGCCGGCACGCGCGACGAGGCCACGCCGCCCTCGATGTCCGAGGCGATGGTGGCGGCGATTCCGGGGTCGCGTCTGGCCACCATAGCAGCCGCTCACTTGAGCGCGGTCGAGCGGCCGGAGGCGTTCACCCAACTGCTGGTGGATTTCTGGCGCAGTCTTTGATGCACTGCGGCGCTATCGCTCAGCTGCCGCGGTAGGTCGAGCAGCTCCACGGCGTGCACAGCATCGGCACGTGATAGTGCTGCTGCGTGTCGAAGATCGCGAAGCGCACGGGCACCGTGTCGAGAAAGGGCATGTCGTTCCCGGCGCCAGGCTGGCGCCGGAAGAAGTCGCCGACGTGGAACAGCAGCTCGTACTGCCCGACCTTCGCCGCGTCGGGCGCGAGCACCGGCTGGTCGGTGCGGCCGTCGGCGTTGGTGGTGAGGGTCTTCACCAGCTTCCAGCCGTCGCCGTCGCGCACCGAGAAATCGATGCGCATGCCGGCGCCGGGGCGGCCCGTGCCGCTGTTCAGGACATGCGTGGAAATGCCTGCCATGTGCTTGTCTCCTTGTCGGCGGATCAGCTGCCGCGGTAGTACGAGTAGCCCCAGGGGGTGAACAAGATCGCGAGGTGGATGCGCTCCGCCGGGTTCGTGATGCGGAAGCGCACCGGCACCTGCGAAAGGAAGTTCGGCTTCGGCAGCGGCGTGCCGCGCGCGGCGAAGTAGTCCTCCAGCTGCAGCAGCAGTTCGTAGCGGCCGGGCTGGTAGGCGGCGTCGAGCAGCAAGGGCTCGTCGGTGCGGCCGCCCTTGTTGGTCTCGAAGCGGCGCAGCAGGTGCAGGTCGTCGCCGTCGTATCTGGAGAGCTGCACCTTCATGCCGGCACCCGGCGAACCGTTGTGCGTGTCGATCGCATGCATCGTGAGGCGCGGGCTCAGGTCGACCTGCGACACCGGCGCGGTCGCGAGCGCGGTCGGCGCGTTCTGTGCGACAGCACCGCCGGCTGCGAGGCTGCCGAGTGCGAGACCCGCGGGCAGGAAGGCGCGGCGGGTGAGGGCGGGCGAAGTCATGGCGCGGCTGCTCCGTTCAATGGGCCAGCAGCCTGCCGAGGCGGAGGCGCGTGATGATCGAGATCTGCTCGAGGGCGGCATCGAGCTCGGTGTCGGTGTCGCGCTCGAGGCGCGTGCGAAGCGCCTCGAAGATCTGCCAGCGTGTGTTCTTGAGCACCGCGATGATGAAAGGGAAGCCATGCTTCGCCGCGTACGCCGCGTTGAGCCGCCGAAGCGTCTGCAGCTCGCTGCGCGTCAAGGCATTGAGGCCGGCCTGCTCGGCGGTCGAGTGGCCGGTCATGGTGCCGGCCTGGGCCTCCTTGCCGGCCAGCTCCGGGTGCATGCGCAGGAAGTCGATGCGCACCTCGCGCGACGTCGCCCGCACCACGTCGATCATCGCGCGGTGCAGATCGTCGATGCTCGCGAACGGCCGCTCGGCCCAGGCCTGGGTCGCGACCCAGGGCGAGTGCTCGAACACCCCGCCCAGTGCGGCGACGAAGCGCACGCGGTCGAGCTGGTTGATGTCCGACAGCGTCAGCGGGAGCGCTTCGGCGGTGTGCATGACGGCGCTCATCGCGTCACCGCCTTCTTCGCGAAACGCGGCACGAAGGCGATGATGAGGATCGCGGCGCAGACCTCGACCGCCGCCACGATGTAGAGCCCCGGCGAGAGCAGGCCGGTCGACGTCTTGATGGCGCCCAGCATCGAAGGGGCGCCGAAGCCGGCGAGGTTGGCGATCGAGTTGATCAGTGCCACGCCGCCCGCCGCGGCCGCACCGGCGAGGAAGCGGCCCGGCAGTTGCCAGAACACCGGGATCGCGCTCATGGTGCCGACGATCGCCAGCGTCTGCGCGGCCAGCGCGATCATCGGGCTCTGCTTCATGAAGAGCGCCGTGAGCGCGAGGCCGACCGCGCCGAGTGCCGCCGCGAAGGCGCAATGCAGCCGGCTTTCCTGCTGCCGGTCGGAGTGCAGGCCGTTGCAGATCATGCCGACGGCGCCGCAGAGGTACGAGGCGGCCATGATCCAGCCCACCGTCGCCGGGTTGGTGAAGCCCACTTCCTTGACCACGGAGGGGCCGAAGAAAGTCAGCGACGAATTGGCCGCGATGATGCAGAAGAAGATCAGGATCAGCAGCCACACGCGGCGGTCCTTCAGCGAGGCGATCAGGCTCTCTTCGCGATGGCCGAGCGCCTTGTTGTCGCGTGCCATGTCTTCGTGCACGAGGCGGCGCTGCTCGGCCGTGAGCCATTGGGCCTGCTCGGGCCGGTCGGTCAGGTAGAACCAGGTCACGAAGCCGGCCAGGACGGAGGGGATGCCCTCGATCAGGAACACCCATTGCCAGCCCGACCAGCCGTTCAGGCCGTGCAGGTTGTTCATGATGCCGCCGGCCAGCGGCCCGCCGATGACGCCGGCGATGGCCGAGGCCGACATGAAGATGCCGAAGGCCTTGGCGCGCCGCTCGCTCGGATACCAGTAGGTGAGGTACAGGATGATGCCGGGATAGAAGCCGGCCTCGAACACGCCCATGAGGAAGCGCAGGAAATAGAACATCGCCGGCGTCTTCACGAACATCGTGGCGACGCAGACGATGCCCCAGCCGATGGTGATGCGCATGATGGTCTTCTTGGCGCCGATCCTTTGCAGCAGCAGGTTCGACGGCACTTCGAAGAAGAAGTAGCCGAGGAAGAAGATGCCGGCGCCCAGCCCGTAGACCGCTTCGCTCCAGCCCAGCTCGTCGAGCATGGTGAGCTTGACGAAGCCGACATTGACGCGGTCGACCCAGGCCAGGACCCAGAGCGCGAAGATGAACGGAATGATGCGCCAGGTGATGCGGCTGTAGGCCGCGTCGAGCGCGCTGGCCGGCGCGGTGGGCACGGCATGTTGGGGAACTTCCAGGGTGGCCATGAACAACTCCTTGACGGGATGCGGGTGGGGCGTCGGATGCGTCCATGGATTGGGCCAGCGCACCCCCCCGGCTGTCGATACCGTGCCGGCATGCGAATCGCTATAGACTGCATCGGACATATCGATAGACGGGTAGGGCGTGTGCATACTATTTCCAGGGTCGCGAAGGCATGCCTTCCCTTCGGGTTGCCCGGCCAAGGGGCCGTCTGCGGCGTTGCCCGCGCTTGCAAGGCGTCAGCCTTGCTGCGCGCGGGCGCCTTGCATCCAGCCCCTCGGCCGGGCAACGCGATCCCTGGAAATAGTATGAACACGCCCTAAGGGAAAACACCATGCAACGCGGCGTCGATCTACTCGACGGCCATCTGCTGCGCGTGCTCGCCACGGTGGTGGAGGAGCGCAGCGTGTCGCGTGCCGCGGCCCGGCTGCGCCAGACGCAGCCCGCCGTGAGCGGCTCGCTCAAGCGCCTGCGCGAGATCTTCGGCGACGCCCTGCTGGTGCGCGACGGCACCGCGATGGTGCCGACCGCCCGCGCCGCCGGCCTCGCCGTGCAGGCGCGGCGTGCGCTCGGCGAACTCGAAGCTTTGCTGGTCGAGCCCGAAGCCTTCGTCCCGTCCGACGCCGAGCAGCGTTTCCGGATCGCCTCGCCGGACTACATCGCGCCCTCATGGATCGCGCGGCTGGCGCAGCACGTGGGCGCCGAGGCGCCGCGCTGCCGCATCGAGTTGCGCGCGCTCGGCCCGACCTTCGACTTCGAGCGTGCGCTGGGCGACGACGAACTCGACCTAGTGATCGGCAACTGGCCGTCGCCGCCCGAGCACCTGCACATCTCGCTGCTGCTGGAGGACGAGCTCGTCTGCCTGATGGCCCGCGACCATCCGCTGGCACAGGGCGCCACGCAGGTCAGCGAGGCCGATTACCTGGCGGCAGGGCATGTGGTGCCGGTGCCCTATGCGATGGCGCAGCGCGGCGTGGTCGAGACCTACCTCGGCGAGCGCCGCCTCGGGCGCGACGCCCGCGTGCAGGTGCCTTACTTCGGGCTGGCGCCGTCGATCGCGGCCAGCACGCGGCTCGTGTTCACCACCGCGCGGCACTTCGCCGAGTACCACGCGCGGCTGCTGCCGCTGGCGCTGCTCGAAGCACCGGCGGGCTTCCCGCGCATGCGCTTCTACCAGCTGTGGCACGACCGGGTCCACCATTCGGCGGCCCATCGCTGGCTGCGCGGCCTGGTGGCGCAGTTCGGGCGCGAGCTGGTCGCCCCGGCGACGCCGCAACGAGGGCAGGGGAATCCGTCGCCCGGCGCTTGAAAAAAGCGTTGCCGGCCCCATCATCGCAACCATGCCTACCACCCGACTCCACATCGATTTCGTGTCCGACGTCTCGTGCCCCTGGTGCGCCGTCGGACTCGGCGCGCTCGAAGCCGCGCTGCGCAACGTCGCCCCCGAGGTCACCGCCGAACTGCGCTTCCAGCCTTTCGAGCTGAATCCGCAGATGCCGCCCGAAGGCCAGGACACCTTCGAGCACCTGAACCAGAAGTACGGGTCGAGCCGGGAGCAGCAGGCCCAGGCCCGTGCCGCGATCCGTGCCCGCGGCGCCGACGTCGGCTTTGCCTTCAGCGAGGGCGGGCGCCCGCGCATCTACAACACCTTCGATGCCCACCGGCTGCTGCACTGGGCGGAGCTGGAAGACCTGGCCAAACAGGCGGCGCTCAAGAAGGCGCTGCTCAAAGCGTGCCACACCGATGGCGAGAATCCGTCCGACCCCGAGGTGCTGGTGCGCCTGGCCACCGAATCGGGGCTCGATCCGGAGCGCGCACGGAGCATCCTGGCGAGCGACGAATACGCCGCCGAGACCCGCGAGCGCGAGCGGCTCTACACCGATGCGGGCATCCATTCGGTGCCGGCGATCATCATCGACAACAAGCACCTGATCTCCGGCGGCCAGCCGGTCGAAGTGTTCGAGCGCGCGCTGCGGCAGATCGCGGGCGCCGAGCCGGCCCGCACGGCCGAAGCCTGAGGCTTCAAGCCCTGCAACCGAGGCTCAGGGCTTCTGCAGCATCTCGATGAGCCGGGCCAGCGCCACCGATGGCGTGCCCTGCCAGACCAGGTGCGTGCGGTTGCCGCGGATGCGCTCCGGCAGCGGGTGCTGGCGGACATCGGCGGTGGCGCGCAGCGCCTTCAGCACCGACACCGGCACGATCGCGAAGCCGGTGCCGGCGGCGACGCAGGCGATCATCGCCTGGTAGGAAGAAAACTCCAGCGAGCGCGACGCCGAGACGCCGCCCTTGACCAGCCATTGCTCGAGCAAGCGGCGGTACGAGCAGCCCGGCGCGAAGGCGATCAGGGTCGCATCGGCCAGGTCGCCGGCGCGGCTCACGGCGGCCACGCTGCGCGCCGTGATGAGCACCAGCTCCTCGTCGAACACGGGCATCGATTCGAGCTCCGGCGCGGCAAAGGGCTCGGACACGAACGCGGCCTCCAGCTCGAAGGCCCTGACCCGCTTGAGCAATGCGCCCGTGGTGCCGGTCGCCAGCTCGACCACCACCCCCGGATAGAGCCTGTGGAAACGTGACAGCACCGGCGCCAGCCGGCTGCCCGCCGTGCTTTCGAGCGAGCCGAGCCTGAAGGTGCCGAAGGGGAGGTCGCTGCGCAATTCGCTTTCGGCCTCGTCGGCCAGGCGCAGCAGGCGCTCGGCATAGGGCAGCAGCTTGTGGCCGGCCGGTGCCAGCGCGAGCGAGCGGCCCTGTCGATGGAACAGCTTCTGCCCCAGGCGCTCCTCCAGCTGCTGGATGCGGGTCGTGACGTTGGACTGCACGCGGTTGAGCTTGTCGGCGGCCCGGATCACGCCGCCTTCGGCCACGACGGTGCGGAAGATCTCCAGGGAGTCGAGGTCGATGGTTCTCATAACAAGAATGAATGTTCAGAATAATTCATTTGTCGAATGAGGCGATTTTGCGTCCAATCTGGAGCCATGTCGAACCCTTCCATCGCCTTCGGCCGGCCCTCCTTGTTCGCAGTCTGCGGCGCTGGCCTGCTGGCGCTGGCGATCGCGATGGGCATCGGCCGCTTCGCCTTCACCCCGATGCTGCCGCTGATGATCCGCGCCGGCAGCGCCGACGTCGGCGCCGGCGGCTGGCTGGCGGCGGCCAACTATGCGGGCTACCTGCTGGGTGCGCTCACGGCGGCGCGGCTGCCGCTGTCGCCGCAACGCACGGGCCTGCTGTCGCTGGCCGTGATCGTCGGGTCGACGGCGGCGATGGGGCTGGTCGATTCGCTCGCGGCCTGGCTGCTGCTGCGCGGCATCGCCGGCGTCGCCAGCGCCTGGGCGCTGGTAAGCACCAGCGTCTGGTGCCTGTCGTGGCTGGCGCGCCTGGGCCGGCCGAACGGCGCCGGCATGGTCTATGCGGGTGTCGGGGCCGGCATCGCGCTGGCGGGGCTGTACTGCTGGCGTGCCGGCGCGGCCGACATTGCGCCCGATCGCCTGTGGCTGCATCTCGGCCTGCTGGCACTCGTCGGATCGATCATCGTGGCGGCGCTGATGCCTCGCGAGGCCGGCCCCCTGGCCGTGGCGGCCGCTGCGCCGGGCACCGGACCCGCAAGCGCAGCGCCGGGCGATTCGCAGTGGGACCTGGTCATCTGCTACGGCATGCTCGGCTTCGGCTACATCCTGCCGGCCACTTTCCTGCCGGTGCTGGCGCGGGCGGTGGTCGACAATCCTGCGGTGTTCGGTGCCGCTTGGCCGGTCTTCGGCGCCGCGGCCGCGTTGTCGACGCTGTTGGCGGGCGCTCTGCTGTCGGGCCTGTCGCGCCGCCATGTGCTGGCGGGCAGCCATCTGCTGATGGCGCTGGGCTGCCTGCTGCCGGTGCTGCACCTGTCCGCGGGCACGGTGCTCGCGGCGGCGCTGCTGGTGGGCGGGACCTTCATGGTCGCCACCATGGCGGGCATCCAGGCGGCGCGGGCCGGCGCCACGGGCGATCCCGCGCGAGCGCTCGGACGCATGACGGCGTCCTTCGCGATCGGCCAGATGGCCGGGCCGGTGCTGTCCTCCGCCCTGAGCGGCGGCGCAGCGGGCTTCGGTGGCCTCTTCATCGCACTGGCGACGGGCGCCGTCACCTTGCTGGCGAGTGCCGCATGGCTGTTGCGCGCGCCGCGCAGCGCCCGACCCTCACCGAACTGAAAGGACTCCGCATGCTCATCCCTCAAGGCCACACCGAACCCTGGGCCGAGCGCCTGCCACTGCCTGCCGCCGAAGCCATGACAGAGGCCCAGCGCGCGGCCGCGCAAGCGCTGATCGACGGGCCGCGCAAGGCCGTCTTCGGCCCCTTCGTTCCCTTGCTGCAAAGCCCGGCGCTGATGGAGCGCATCGGCAGCCTGGGCGAGTACCTGCGCTTCGACAGCGCGCTCGATGCGCGCGTGCGCGAGCTGGTGATCTGCGCGGTCGCGCGTCATGTCGGCAACCAGTTCGAATGGGTGCTGCATGCGGGCGCGGCGGTCAAGGCCGGGGTCGATGCGGGCGCGGTCGAGGCGCTTCGCCTGGGCCGCCGCGCGGCACCGCTGGCCGAGGATGAGCAGCTGGCCCTCGACTTCGCCCTCGAGCTGCTGCGGCACCATGGCGTCAGCGAGCCGACCTACGCAGCGGCCGAGGCCCGCTTCGGCAAGGCGGCGGTGGTCGAGCTGTCGGCCCTGGTCGGGTACTTCGCGATGGTCTGCTGGATCATGAACGCGGCCCACACGCCGGTGCAGGGTGCCGAGGGCCAGCCGGGGCTGCAGGCCTTCCCGCTGTAGCTTTTCCGCTGCACCGCGAGGCGGGGCGCGAGCGGTCAGGCTGGGGTCCGTTGGCGAAGGCACAATGGCGCCGCGCGCGGACCGGGTCCGTGAACCGAACCCCTTCCGCCTCCGCTCATGCTCGACAAACGCTTTTTTCCGCGCCAGGCCGTCGCGTCCGGCGGCAACCGCTGGGATTGGGCGCTGCTGCCACTGGTGCTGGCCACGCTGTTCGCGCTGGCCTACGGCGGCGCCCAGATGGCGCGGCCCTACGAGCTCGGCCAGCCGCTGCCGATCAGCCTCGACCCGTGGCAGCTGCCGTACTACCTGCTGCGCACCACGCTGCGCATGTTCCTGGCGCTCGGGGCCTCGCTGCTGTTCAGCTGCGCCTTCGCGGTGCTCGCGACCCGCTATCGCGCGGCGGAAAAGGTGCTGGTGCCGATGCTCGACATCCTGCAGTCGATCCCGATCCTCGGCTTCCTGTCGATCACGGTGACCGGCTTCATCGCGCTGTTCCCGGGCAACCTGCTGGGGGTCGAGTGCGCGGCGATCTTCGCCATCTTCACCTCGCAGGCCTGGAACATGGCCTTCAGCCTCTACCAGTCGCTGCGCACCGTGCCGTCCGAGCTGCGCGAGGCCGCCTCGGTGTTCCAGCTCTCGGCCTGGCACCGCTTCTGGCGTCTCGAGCTCCCGTTCGCGATGCCCGGCTTGCTGTGGAACATGATGATGTCGATGTCGGGCGGCTGGTTCTTCGTGGTCGCCTCGGAGGCGATCTCGGTGTCCAACCAGAGCATCATGCTGCCGGGCGTGGGCTCCTACATCGCGATGGCGATCCAGGCCCGCGACCTCGGCGCCATCGGCTGGGCCATCGGCGGCATGCTGATCGGGATCACGCTCTACGACCAGCTCTTCTTCCGGCCGCTGATCGCCTGGGCCGACAAGTTCCGTTTCGAGGAGGGCAGCAGCGAAGACGCGCCGCGCTCCTGGCTGCTGACCTGGCTGCGGCGCACCGAACGCATCCGCCAAGGCATGGCCGCCGCGGCGCGGCTGCTCGAACGCTCGCTGCTGCTGTTCCGGCGCGACCACGACGGCACCTCGATCAAGGCTCGGCCGAGCACGCCGAACCCGGCCGTCGGCCGTGCCTGGGACGCGGTGCTGGCCGCTGCGGTGCTGCTCGCCGTGGTCTGGCTGGTGCGCTTCATCCACGCCGAGGTTGGATGGTCCGAGGTGGCCCACGTGTTCGTGCTCGGGCTCTACACCATGATCCGGGTGGTGGTGCTGATCGCGCTGGCGGCGCTGGTGTGGGTGCCGATCGGCATCTGGATCGGCATGAATCCGCGCTGGGCCGGACGGCTGCAGGGCGTGGCGCAGTTCATGGCCGCCTTCCCGGCCAACCTGATGTTCCCGGTGGCGGTGCTGTTCATCGTGCGCTGGCAGCTCAACCCCAACATCTGGCTGGCGCCGCTGATGGTGCTGGGCACGCAGTGGTACCTGCTGTTCAACGTGATCGCGGGCGCCTCCACCGTCCCGACCGAGCTGCGCTATGCGGCCAGCAACCTCGGGCTCACGGGTTGGCTCAAATGGCGGCGCTACCTGCTGCCGGCGGTGTTCCCGAGCTTCGTCACCGGCGCCATCACGGCCAGCGGCGGCTCCTGGAACGCCAGCATCGTGGCCGAGTACGTCACCTGGGGCGACACCACGCTGCAGGCGGCGGGCCTGGGCAGCTACATCGCCCACATGACGGCCATCGGCGACTTCCCGCGCATCGCGCTGGGCATCGGCGTGATGTGCGTGTTCGTCATGGGCATGAACCACTTCGTCTGGCGCCGGCTCTATGAATTGGCCGAGAACCGGATGCATTTCTGATGACCAACGCGCGAGGAGGGCCCATGGCCGAAGCCATCGTTGAACTCAAGGGCGTGGGCAAGTCCTTTCGCTCGGCCGACGGCTCCGCCCGCTCGGTGCTCGAAGGCGTCGACTTCCGCCTGGCCGAAGGCGAGATCGTGGCGCTGCTGGGCCAGTCGGGATCCGGCAAGTCGACCCTGCTGCGGATCCTCGCGGGCCTGATCGGCGCCGACGCCGGCAGCGCGCGCTACCGTGGCCAGCCGCTCTACGGGCCGGCGCGCGGCATCGCGATGGTGTTCCAGTCGTTCGCGCTCTTTCCCTGGCTCACGGTGCAGCAGAACGTCGAGCTCGGGCTCGAGGCGCGCGGCGTCGAGCCGGCCGAACGCGCCCGGCGCGCCAATGCCGCGATCGAGCTCATCGGCCTCGCGGGTTTCGAGGGCGCCTTGCCGCGCGAGTTGTCGGGCGGCATGCGCCAGCGGGTGGGCATCGCGCGGGCGCTGGTGATCGAGCCCGAGGTGCTGCTCATGGACGAGGCCTTCTCGGCCCTCGACGTGCTCACGGGCGAGCGCCTGCGCGACGACATCCTGCGCTTGTGGAGCGGGGGCGAGATGCCGACCAAGGCGATGCTGATCGTCTCCCACAACATCGAGGAAGCGGTGCTGATGGCCGACCGGGTGCTGATCTTCGCCGCCGACCCGGGCCGCGTGCGCGCCGAGCTGCCGATCCGGCTGGCACGGCCGCGCGACGTCGACAGCCTCGAAGTGAGGGCGCTGATCGACGAGGCCTACGCGCTGATGACGGCCAGTGCGCCGGTGGCCGGCCGCGCAACCGAGGAGCCGGTGCGCATGCACCTGGGCGACCGGCTGCCCGATGCCGACATCGGCCGCATGGAAGCCCTGCTCGAAATGCTGGTGGAAGACGGCCGCGAAGGCCGTGCCGACCTGCCGCAGCTGGCCGAAGAGGCCGAGCTCACCGACCACGACCTGCTGCCGCTGGCGCAGGCGCTGGCGCTGCTGGGTTTCGCGCAACTGGCGGATGGCGACCTGCACTTGACCGAACTGGGCCGCCACTACGTCGCGGGTGCGCACACGCTGCGTCAGCAGCTGCTGGGCCAGCAGCTGCTGGCCCACGTGCCGCTCGCGGCCCACATCCGCCACAGCCTGGAGCAGGCGCCCGCGGGCGAATTGCCGCAGGAGCCTTTCCTCGATCTGCTGGAAGAAAGCCTGGACCGCGCGACCGCCGAACGGGTGCTGCGGACCGCGATCGAATGGGGCCGCTACGGCGAGGTGTTCGAGTTCGATCTGCGGACCGGACAAATTCATTTGCCGGCTGGTGAAGAACAGGAAAAAAATGCTCTATAATCGAAGGCTTCGCGGGAGTAGCTCAGTTGGTAGAGCGCAACCTTGCCAAGGTTGAGGTCGAGAGTTCGAGACTCTTCTCCCGCTCCAGATTTTTGGAAATTTTGAGAATTTTGGATACGCGAAGCATCACAGCCGGTCAACCGGTTTGTTCGATGCAGGAAGCCACCCGACGGGTGGCTTTTTTTTCGTCTGGCGAACGTCAGCTCCGCTGCGCGGCCACGCTGCGCCACGCGATCTCGTCCATCTCGGCGACCCACGCCGCATCGTCGGGCGTGCCGCTGCCCAAGCCCCGCAGAAGGCGATAGCGCCGCCCGCCCCAGGCGGCGGTCAAGAGGGCGTGGACGGTCGCGTCCGTGGGTGGATCGGGCAACCCGCAGGCGGCGAAGGCCTGCAGCCAGCGGGTCGCCAGTTCGTCGTACACGCGCAGGTGATGCTTGGGCTCGGCCACGCGGTGTTCGAGCAGCAGCATGCCCTGATCGAAGGCCGGCAGGCCGTCGAGCCGGCTGTCGCAAGTGATGCGCACCAGTCGCGCGATGCGCTCGCGCGCAGCCAGTGCGGCCGTGGGCGGCGCGACGACGTCGGCGTCGAGCCGCCGCAGCAGGGCTTCGACGCAGTGGCGAACGTAGCCGGAGAGCAGCGCCTCCTTATCCGGGAAGTAGTCGTACAGCGTGCCGACCGCGATGCCGGTTTCGAGGGCCACGGCGCGGGTCGTCACGCCATCCCAGCCCTCGGCCTCCCAAATCCGAACAAAGGCGTCGTAGATGGCCTGCACGGTGAACTTGCCGCGGGCCTGCGTCGGGCGTTTCAGGGGCTTGGAGCGAGGTGCGGCGGCCGGCGCCTTTTTTCCGAACCCGCGGCTGGAGGGAGGGCGATACATTTTTCGGCAAGGGGATCGGCCCCGAATCACCTGAGGCCAGACATGAACGACGCTTTCACTTTAACCCGTCTCGAAACCCGCAAGGACGCGCTCGGCACCACCCGCCTGCGCAGCGCTCCGGACGCCGGCACGCTGGCGCCCGGCGAGGTGCTGCTGCGCATCGACCGCTTCTCGCTCACCACCAACAACATCACCTATGCGGCCTTCGGCGACGCCATGATGAAGTACTGGTCGTTCTTTCCGACCGGTGACGAGGCCTGGGGCCACATGCCGGCCTGGGGCTTTGCCGACGTGGTGGCCTCGACGGTCGAAGGCGTCGCGGTCGGCGAACGCTTCTACGGCTACTTCCCGATCGCCAGCCACCTGCGCATGACGCCGGTGCGGGTGACCGGGCGCGGCTTCTACGACGGCGCGCCGCACCGCAGCGAACTGGTCTCCGCCTACAACCAGTACATGCGCTGCAGCCACGATGCCGGCTACGACCGGGCGCTCGAGGACTACCAGATGCTGGTGCGGCCGCTGTTCATCACCTCGTTCATGCTGGCGGATTTCCTCGAGGACAACGCCTTCTTCGGCGCCCGGCAGGTGGTCGTGTCCAGCGCCTCGAGCAAGACCGCCTACGGCACGGCCTTCTGTCTGCGCCGGAACGAAGGGCGCAGCCTGGTCGCGCTGACTTCGCCGCGCAACCGCGGCTTCGTCGAGAACCTCGGCTGCTACGACCAGGTGCTTTCCTATGACAGCGCGGTGCGTCTGCCCGCCGAGGTGCCGACGCTTTATGTCGACTTCGCCGGCGACGACGACCTGCGCGCCACGGTCCACCACCATTTCGGTGCGGCCCTGGTCTACGACTGCTATGCGGGCTCGGCGCAGAAGACCGCCTTCCTGGCCGAATCGCCATTGCCGGGCCCGAAACCCTTGCTCTACTTCGCGCCGGTGCAGATCCGCAAGCGCAACGCCGACTGGGGCCCGCAGGAAGTGAACCGGCGCTTCAACGAGGCGCAGGGCCGCTTCATCGCCGAGCTGAGCCGGCCGGGCAATCGCTGGATGACGCTGGCGCAGAGCCAGGGCTTCGAGGCCGCGCAGCAGGTGATCGCCGACCTGCACGCGGGCCGCGTCGACCCGCGCACTGCGCACGTGGTGCGGCTGGGCTGAGGCGCGACACGCCTACATCTCGTCGATCTGCGTGCTGCGCGTCTGCTCCTGCGCCGCCAGCGAGTAGCGCTCGCGCGTCTTCACGTAGAAGCTGGCCCCGAAGCGGCCGACCGGAAAGTAGTGCTGCAGCCGCACGCGCCAGGCGTCGGTATCGATCAGCTCGTCGCGCGCGTGCATCCAGCGCACCTGGCCGATGAAGATCTGCCGACTGGCGGTCTCCAGCGTCTCCCAGAGCGTGCACTCGAACGCCACCGGCGCCTCGGCGATGCGCGGTGGCTTCACGGCCCGGCTCGGCAGCGGCGTGAAGCCCACCACATCGAGCTCGCTCACGTGCGGCGGGTGGCGGTCGCCGCAGCGGTGCATCTGCTCGGCGATGTCCTCGTCGGCCAGGTGGACCACGAACTCGCCGGTGCGCACGATGTTGGCGGCCGTGTCCTTGAGCGCGTTGTCCTGCAGCCGGTTGACGCTGATCATGACGATGGGCGGCTCCTCGCCGAGCATGTTGAACATGCTGAAGGGCGCGGCGTTGACGACGCCGTCGGCGCCGAGGGTGGTGACCAGGGCGATCGGGCGTGGCACGATCAGGCTCGCCATGAGCTTGTAGCGCTGGTATTCGGTGAGAGCGGAAAAGTCGATGTCCATTCGGATTCCTTGACGGTCACAGGGCGTTACGGCACGAGGCGCCGGCGTGGTTTCCAATGGACCGCATGCAACGCCCGTGATTCAAAGGAGGATTCGACCATGCCCGAAAGGGACCCAGCAGATTTCAGGCCAGCGCGCGAGTCCTCGGTCTGGACCTTGGTCGTCGTCGTGGTGGTGATTCTCGCCGCTGCCTTCGGCTGGTGGCGATGGTCCCTGCAGAAGGAGCCGCCGCCGGCGCCACCTGCCGCCAGCGCACCGCCCCCGCCCGACCGGCCCGCCGACGCGCCAGCCCCGGCCCCGGTCGCGACCGGCCCGCAGAACCTGGTCGATGCCCTGGCCCAGCCCGATGCGGCACTGCCGGCCCTGAACGACGCCGACGGCCGCGTCGCTGCGGCGCTCAACGAGCTGCTGGGGAAGAAGGCGGTGGCCTCCTTCCTCGACACCAGCGGCTTCGTGCGCCACTTCGTCGCCACCGTCGACAACCTGCCGCGCGCACAGGCCTCGTCGCGCATGTGGCCGACCCAGCGCGCGCCCAAGGCCTTCGAGGTCCAGGGCAACGGCGAGGTCAAGACCATCGGGATCGACAACGCCAGCCGCTACACGCCATTCGTGCTGTTCGCCGAATCGGTCGACAGCGCCCGGGCGGCGGCGCTCTATGCCCGGCTCTATCCGCTGTTCCAGCAGGCCTACGAAGAGCTGGGTTACCCGAACCGATATTTCAACGACCGCCTCGTCGCCGTGATCGACCACCTGCTGCAGGCCCCGGAACCCCAGGGCCCGGTGCAGGTGAAGCTGACCGAAGTGAAGGGCGAGATGGCGGGCGGGCAGCCCTGGGTCAGCTACGAATTCGTCGATCCGAAGCTCGAATCGCTCTCGGCCGGCCAGAAGATGCTGGTGCGCATGGGTCCAGTCAACGAGCGCCGCATGAAGGCCAAGCTCAAGGAACTGCGGGCCCAGGTCGCGACCGGGGCGGTGGCGAAGAAGTAGCGCGTCAGCCGTCCGCGGCGCTCCGCGCGCGCGCCAGCAGCAGCTTGCGCTCGCGCGCGTTGCGCGTGAGTTCAGCGGCCCGCTTGAATTCCTCGCAGGCCTCGGCATGCCGTCCCAGCCTGGCCAGCAGGTCGCCGCGCACGCTCGGCAGCAGGTGGTAGCCCTGCAGCTGCGGCGCCGATCGCAGCGCGTCGACGTGCTCGAGCCCGACCGCCGGGCCGAAGGCCATCGACAGCGCGACCGCCCGGTTCAGTTCGACGATCGGCGACGGCGCGAGCTGGGCCAATGCCTCGTAGAGCGCCGCGATGCGAGGCCAATCGGTCTGCGCTGCCTCCTGCGCGCGAGCGTGGCAGGCGGCGATGGCGGCCTGCAGGGCGTAGGGGCCGAGCGCGCCGCCGAGCTGCTCCGCCCGTGCCAGCGCCGCCAGTCCGCGACCGATCAGCAGCCGATCCCAGCGGGCGCGGTTCTGCGCCAGCAGCAGCACCGGTTCGCCATCGGCATCGACCCGCGCGGCGGCCCGCGAGGCCTGGATCTCCATCAGCGCGACCAGGCCATGCACCTCCGGCGCGTCGGGCATCAGTTCGGCCAGGATGCGCCCCAGGCGCAAGGCTTCGTCGCACAGCGCGGGCCGCATCCAGTCCTCGCCGGCGGTGGCTGCGTAGCCTTCGTTGAACACCAGGTAGATGACTTCGAGCACCGAGGACAGGCGGGCGCCGAGCTCTGGCCCGCGCGGCGCCTCGAAGGGCACGCGGGCGGCGGCCAGCGTCC
This sequence comes from Variovorax sp. 10N432, assembly GCF_056394465.1. Classification (NCBI taxonomy): domain Bacteria; kingdom Pseudomonadati; phylum Pseudomonadota; class Betaproteobacteria; order Burkholderiales; family Comamonadaceae; genus Variovorax; species Variovorax sp. 10N432. Next base: position 191,087 of record NZ_JBFTHX010000009.1, on the reverse strand, counting down.
GCTTGGCGCGCACGATGCGCTGTGCGATCGTGGATTCGGGCACCAGGAAGGAGCGCGCGATCTCGTCGGTGGTGAGCCCGCCCAGCAGGCGCAGGGTCAGGGCGACCCGGGCTTCCGGCGACAGCACCGGATGGCAGGCCGTGAACACCAGCCGCAGCAGGTCGTCGCCGACCTGGTCGTCGAGGGCGGCGTCGACCGCGTCGGCGAAGTCCGCGGCGGCGATGGCGTGCCTGGCATCGATCTCGCGGGCGATCTCGCCTTCCTTGTGGGCGTGCAGCGTGCGCTTGCGCAGGAGGTCGATCGCGCGGTGCTTGGCGGCCGCCGTCAGCCAGGCGGCGGGATTCTCGGGGATGCCTTCGCGCGGCCATTGCTCGAGGGCCGCGAGCAGCGCGTCCTGCGCCAGTTCCTCGGCCAGGCCGACGTCGCGCACCCGGCGCGCCAGCGCGCCGATGATGCGGGCCGACTCGATGCGCCAGACGGCGTTGATCGTGCGGTGCGTCTCGGTCGCGTCCATGCGCCGTCGTCTCAATCGCGGGCCGCGGCGCGTTCGCGCAGATGCGCTTCCTGCTCGCGGATCTCGGGCGCGAACTCGGCACCGAAGTCTTCCGCCTCGTAGACCTGGCGCAGCTCCAGCGCGACCTTGCCGTGGCCGTCGATCGGCGGCCAGCGCTTGACCCATTCGAGCGCCTCCTCGCGTGATCCGACCTGGATCAGGGTGAAGCCGGCAACCAGTTCCTTGGTCTCGGCGAAGGGCCCGTCGACCACCGTCGGCTTGCCGCCTGCGAACTGGATGCGGGCGCCGCCGCTGGCACTGGGCTTGAGGCCCATGCCGTCGAGCATCACGCCGGCATCGATCATCGCCTTGTTGTAGGCCATCATGTCGCTGACCAGTTGTGCGGTCGGCATGGCGCCGGCCTCGGTCTCGGCGTCGGCCTTGCGGATGATCATGAACTTCATGGTCGTGCCTCCATCGGTGCGTTCAAGGCCGCTTCGAGCGGGCCGCGTCGAACACCCGCTTTTCCTGCTCGCGCAGCTCGGGCGTGAGCGCGGCGCCGAAATCGTCCATCTCGAACACCTGGCGCAGCTCGAGTTCGACGCCATCGTCGAAGGGAGCGCGGCGCAGCCATTCGAGTGCTTCCTCTTTCGATCGCACCTGCCAGAGCCAGAAGCCGGCGATCAGCTCCTTGGTCTCGCTGAAGGGGCCGTCGATGACGGTGCGCTCCTTGCCGGAGAAGCGCATGCGCGCGCCCTTCGAGCTCGGGTGCAGGCCTTCGCCGGCGAGCAGCACGCCGGCCTTGACCAGCGCCTCGTTGTAGTTGCCCATGTCGGTCAGCAGCTGCTGGCTCGGCATCACGCCGGCTTCGGATTCCTTGCTGGCCTTGACGATCACCATGAATCGCATGTCCTTGCTCCTTCGGTTGCGAGGCCGGCGGGCTGCCGGGCTCTCCAGGACGTCGAAGCAGCGGAGGCGAAATCGACAGCCCGCAGGCCGTCGATTGAAAAAATATGTATCTCGCCTCAGCCGTTGGCGTAGGCGTCCACCGGCACGCAGCTGCAGAACAGGTTGCGATCGCCGTGGACGTTGTCGACCCGCCCGATCGGCGGCCAGTACTTGGTCTGCCGGAGGCTGGCCAGCGGGAAGGCGCCGAGCTCGCGCGAGTAGGGGCGCGTCCATTCGCTGCCGAGCAGGCTGGCCGCGGTGTGCGGGGCGTTGCGCAGCGGGTTGTCCTCCTTCGGCCAGATGCCTTCCTCGATGCGGCGGATCTCGCCCCGGATCGCGATCATGGCGTCGATGAAGCGGTCGAGCTCGGCCAGCGGTTCGCTTTCGGTCGGCTCGACCATCAGCGTGCCGGGCACCGGGAAGCTCAAGGTCGGCGCATGGAAGCCGTAGTCGATCAGCCGCTTGGCGACATCCTCGGCGCTGACGCCGCTGGCGTCCTTGAGCGGACGCAGGTCGAGGATGCACTCGTGCGCCACGTGGCCATTGGGGCTCGCGTAGAGGGTCGGGAAGTGGTCCTTGAGCCGGGCGCTGATGTAGTTGGCGCTCAGGATCGCGGTCTCGGTCGCGGCCTGCAGGCCCTTGGCGCCCATCATGCGGCAATACATCCAGCTGATCGGCAGCACCGCGGCATTGCCCAGCGGCGCCGCCGACACCGCGCCGACCGCGCCGTTGGACGCCAGTCCGCCGGTCGCATGGCCCGGCAGGTAGGGCACCAGGTCCTCGACCACGCAGACCGGGCCGACACCCGGCCCGCCGCCGCCGTGCGGGATGCAGAAGGTCTTGTGCAGGTTCAGGTGGCTCACGTCGCCGCCGAACTCGCCCGGCGCCGCCACGCCGACCAGCGCATTCATGTTGGCGCCGTCGACATAGACCCGGCCGCCGTGCGCGTGCACGATCTCGCAGAGCTCCTTGACGCGGGTCTCGAAGACGCCGTGGGTGCTGGGGTAGGTGATCATCACGGCGGCCAGCGTGTCGCGATGCTGCTCGCAGGCGCGCGCCAGGTCGTCGATGTCGACATTGCCTTCGGCGTCGCAGCCGGTCACCACCACCTTCATGCCCACCATGTGGGCGCTGGCCGGATTGGTGCCGTGGGCGGAAGACGGGATCAGGCAGACGTTGCGGTGCGCTTCGCCCCGGGCCTCGTGGAAGGCCTTGATCGCGAGCAGGCCCGCGTACTCGCCCTGCGATCCGGCGTTGGGCTGCAGGCTGATGCCCGCATAGCCGGTCGCCTCGCAGAGCCAGGCGCGCAGCTGGGCATCGAGCTGCGCATAGCCCAGCAGCTGGTCGGCCGGCGCGAACGGATGGATGTTCGCGAACTCGGGCCAGGTGATCGGGATCATCTCGCTGGTCGCGTTGAGCTTCATGGTGCAGCTGCCGAGCGGGATCATGCTGCGGTCGAGCGCCAGGTCCTTGTCGCTCAGGCTGCGGATGTAGCGCAGCATCGCGGTCTCGCTCTTGTGGGTGTTGAACACCGGATGCGCCAGGAAGCCGCTGGTGCGGCGCAGGCCCTCGGGAATGCGGATGCTCACCGTGGCGGCGATGGCGTCGAAGTCGGGTCCGCGCGTGCCTTCGGTCGCGAACAGGCCCCACAGCATCTCGACGTCGGCGCGCGTGGTGGTCTCGTCGAGCGACAGGCCCAGATGCTGCTGCAGGCGACAGCGCAGGTTGACGCCCGCCGCCTCGGCGCGTTCGTGGATGGCTTGGGTGTCCTCGCCGGTGCGGATGGTGAGCGAATCGAAGGCGGTGTCGTTGACCAGTTCGCGGCCCATCTGCTCCAGGCCCTGTGCGAGCACCGCCGTCAGCAGGCTCACCCGCTGCGCGATGCGGCGCAGCCCTTCGGGTCCGTGGTAGACCGCGTACATGCTGGCGACCACCGCCGGCAGCACCTGCGCGGTGCAGATGTTCGAGGTTGCCTTCTCGCGCCGGATGTGCTGCTCGCGCGTCTGCAGCGCGAGCCGATAGGCCGGCTGGCCGTGGGCGTCGACGCTGACGCCGACCAGCCGGCCGGGCAGCGAGCGCTTGAACTCGTCGCGGCAGGCCAGGTAGGCCGCATGCGGGCCGCCGTTGCACATCGGCATGCCGAAGCGCTGCGTGGTGCCGCAGACGATGTCGGCGTCCCACTCGCCGGGCGGCGCCAGCAGGGTCAGGGCCAGCAGGTCGGCGGCGACGCAGAAGGCCGCCTGGCACTGGTGGGCGTGGCCTGCCAGCGGACGCAGATCGTGCACGTGGCCGGTGGTGGAAGGGTATTGCGCCAGGGCGCCGAAGAAGCCGCCGCTGGCCATCAGCAGCGGCAGCGGCTCGGTGGCGGTGCTGACCTTGACCACGATGCCGAGCGGCGCTGCCCGGGTGCGCAGCACCTCGATGGTCTGAGGATGGCAGTCGCCCGAGACCAGGAACACGTTGCTCTTGCTCTTGACGCTGCGCCGCGCCAGCGTCATCGCCTCGGCCGCGGCGGTGGCCTCGTCGAGCATCGAGGCGTTGGCGATCGCCATGCCCGTCAGGTCGCAGACCATGGTCTGGAAATTGACCAGCGCCTCCATGCGGCCCTGCGAGATCTCGGCCTGGTAGGGCGTATAGGCGGTGTACCAGGCGGGGTTCTCGAGTACGTTGCGCAGGATCACGCCCGGCGTGTGGGTGCCGTAGTAGCCCTGGCCGATGAAGCTCTTCGCCACCTTGTTCTTCGCCGCGATCGCCTTGAGTTCGGCCAGCGCGTCGGCCTCGGTGATCGGCGCCGGCAGCCGCATCGGCCGGCTGCGGCGGATCGCCGGGGGCACGATGCCGTCGATCAGTTCGGCGCGCGTGGTCGAACCGATGGCCGCGAGCATCGCCGGCTCGTCTTCGGCCTCGATGCCGATGTGGCGGGCGATGAATTCTTCGGCGTTCTGCAGTTCGCGCAGCGAGGGATGGGAAGGCACGGGCGTCGGCATGGAGGGCTCGGGTGGTGGGCGTGGGAATCAGTTGTCGGCGGAGAACTTCTCGTAGGCGGTTTCATCGAGCAGCGGCTCGAGCTGGGCCGGCTCGCTCACCCGCACCTTGAAGAACCAGCCTCCGTCCATCGGCGCACTGTTGGCCAGCGAGGGATCGGCGCGCAGGTCTTCGTTGACTTCGATGATTTCGCCGGAGACCGGCATGAAGACGTCGGCCGCGGCCTTGACCGATTCGACGACACCCGCGACCTCGCCCTGGGCAAATTTCTTGCCGACTTCGGGCAGGTCGACGAAGACCACGTCGCCGAGCGCGTCCTGTGCATGCACCGTGATGCCGACGGTGACCAGTGCCGCGTCGGCTTCCTGCCGCACCCACTCGTGGTCCTTGGTGTATTTGATGGTCATGGGGAAAACTCCTTGGAAAAAAGGCTGGCTTGGAGAAATTGGGGAAATTGGAGAAGAGGGGCGTCAGCCGCGGTAGTACCGGGCCGGCACGAAGGGCAGCGTGCTGACTTCCATCGGCACCGGCTTGCCCCGCACCATGGCCTGCAGCCGGGTGCCCGGTTCGGCATAGGCCAGCGCGACGTAGCCCATGGCGACCGGCCGGTCGACGCTGGGGCCCAGCAGGCCGCTGGTGACCTGGCCGATGGGCAGGCCCTCGAAGGATTCCAGCACCGTGCCCTCGCGCACCGGCACGCGCTCCAGCGCGACCAGGCCGACGCGCTGGCGCTTCAGCGTCTCGTGGTCGAGGTGGCCGGCGGTGCCGCTGGCGGCCGTGAGTTGGGCCAGCACCCTGGCCGCGCCCGGAAAACCGCCTTCGCGTGCGCCGCCGCTGCGCCGGACCTTCTGGATCGCCCAGTTCAGCGCCGCTTCGACCGGCGTCGTGCTTTCGTCGATGTCGTTGCCGTAGAGGCAGAGGCCGGCCTCGAGCCGCAGCGAATTGCGGGCCCCCAGGCCGATCGGCTGGACCTCGGGCTGGGCCAGCAGCAGCCGGGCCAGTGCCTCGGCGTCCTTGGCCGCGACCGAAATCTCGAAACCATCTTCGCCGGTGTAGCCGCTGCGCGTGGCGAAGGCCTCGATGCCGCCGATGCGGACCGGGCCGCCGGTCATGAAGACGAAGCGCTCGATGCCCGGCGACAGCCGCGCCAGCACGGCCGCGGCCTGCGGACCCTGGAGCGCGAGCAGCGCGTGGTCGGGCATCGGCTGGACCTGGCAGCGCTGCCCGATCCGGGCCTTGATATGGGCGATGTCGGCCGCCTTGCAGGCGCCGTTGACGATCACGAACAGCGAGTCGTTGCCTTCGTTGAAGAACATCAGGTCGTCGAGGATGCCGCCCTGGTCGTTCAGCAGCAGGCCGTAGCGCTGCTTGCCCGGCGCCAGGCCGATCACGTCGACCGGCATCAGGCTCTCGAAGGCGGCGGCCGCATCGGGCCCCACCAGGCGCAGCTGGCCCATGTGGGAGATGTCGAACAGGCCGGCGGCTGCGCGGGTGTGCTTGTGCTCGGCCATCAGGCCGGCGGGGTATTGCACCGGCATGGTGTAGCCCGCAAAGGGCACCATGCGGGCGCCGAGCTCCAGGTGCAGGCCGTGGAGCGGGGTCTTCAGCAGTACGTCGGATGCGGCGGCCAAGGGCGGTTCTCCAAAGGGGCAGTGCTTGTTCCATGACGAGAAGCCATGGGCCACCCCTGCTGTCCGCTTTACCTGAGAGATTCGCCCCACGATCGGGGTTTGCTCCTTCGGTGGGCGGCACGGCACGCCTGGCGCGCCGAACCACCTCTCTCCAGCAAGGAAACGCCCGGATCCGGGCGTCTTGTCAGTCCTTTTGCCTGAGCGTTCGGGCCCTTGTTTGGGGGGACCTGCGCCTTCGGCGGCCCCACCGCGGCGGGACGCTCTCCTGACCGGGGAAGTGTAAGGGAATCGGGAGCCGGCCGGCGACTTCAGTGCACCGGCGATGCCGGAAGCAGTTTCTCGATGCGCTCGCGGATCGCCTCGGCGCGCGCGGCGCCCGCCGCCTGCTCGATCTCGCCGAGCATCGCGCGGGCGGTGACCAGCATCGAATCGCGGTCGCGCGCCTCGCGCAGCGCTTCGCGGAAGCGCTCGGCCAGCACCGGGTCGCGGCGCACGAACATGCGCTCGCAGAGGTCGAACAGGAACATGCGGGTGGTGGCCAGCGAGGGCTTGCCGTCGAAGATGTCGGCCGCGACCGGTGCCGCTTCGATCACTTCGACCGGTTCGACCGCTTCGACCTGGCGCCCCTGCAGGAAGCCCTCCTGCAGCAGGTGGCGCGCCACCCGGCCGGCTTCCTCGCGGCCGCCGAACAGGGCGCCGAAATCGGTCAGCGAGCGCTGGCCGTCGGCCATCAGCAGCAGGGCGCGCTCGCGCTGCCCCAGCGTGCGGCGGCCGGGCTGGAGTTCGTGGCGCGCCTTGTCGGTCTTGGTGAGGAACATGGGATGCTGCGGCGTTGCGGTGGGCAAGCGCCGCAGCATGGGCCCTGCGCGTGACGGCTTCGTGAAACCGCCCGCGCCGGCGCTACTTGGCGTAGACCAGGTCGCGCAATCCGAGCGAGATGCCGGGCACGTACGTGACCACCATCAGGCAGGCCAGGATCACCAGCACGAAGGGGATCAGGTAGGGAACGATCCGGTCCAGCGAGATGCGCGCCACCGTGCAGGCCGCGAACAGGTTGACGCCGAAGGGCGGGGTGATCATGCCCAGTGCCAGGTTGACCACCATCACCAGCCCGAAGTGCACCGGATCGATGCCGAAGTGCTGCGCCACCGGCGCCAGGATCGGCGCCAGCACGATGATCGCCGCGCTGGTCTCGATGAACATGCCGATCACGAACAGCGCCGCATTGACGCCGAGCAGGAACATCGCCGGCGACTGCAGCACCTCCTGCAGCCAGCGGCCGATCGCGTCGGGCACGCCGGCACGCGTGATCAGGAAGGCGAACAGGCCGGCGTTGGCGATGATGAACATGATCACCGACGAGGACACCACCGACTTGCGCAGCACCGCATAGAGCTCGGCCGGCCGGATCTCGCGATAGATCAGCGTGCCGACGATCAGCGCGTAGAGCACCGCCACCGCCGACGCCTCGGTGGGCGTGAAGATGCCGCCGTAGATGCCGCCGAGGATGATCACCGGCATCAGCAAGGCCCAGCCCGCACGCCAGGTGGCGGTGCCGACGCTGAGCCGGCCTTCGCCGTCGTTCTTGCCCAGCCCCTTGAACTTGCAATAGACATAGACGAAGGCCATCAGCGCCAGGCTGATCAGGATGCCCGGGCCGAAACCGGCGATGAACAGCTCGCCGATCGAGACCTCGGCGCTGACGCCGTACAGGATCATCGGGATCGAGGGCGGGATGATCACGCCCAGCTCGGCGCTGGTGGCCTGCAGCGCGGCCGCGTAGCCGACCGGGTAGCCGTGCTTGATAAGCGCCGGGATCAGGATCGCGCCGATGGCGAAGGTGGTCGCCACCGAGGAGCCCGACACCGCGGCGAAGATCATGCAGGTCAGCACGCAGGTCATCGGCAGGCCGCCCTGCACCCCACCCACGAGGCTCTTGGCGAAGTCGACGAGCCGGCGCGAGATGCCGCCGGTTTCCATCAGGTTGCCGGCCAGGATGAAGAAGGGGATGGCGGCGAGCGGAAACTTGTTGATCGCGTTGAACATCTCCTTGACGGAGATCAGCATGTTCGCGTTGGAGGCCTGGATGCCGAGGATCGAAGCCAGGCCGATCGAGACGGCGACGGAGATGGTGAGTGCGAAGCACACCACCATCGTGATGATCATGACGGGCGTCATTGGGCGGTTTCCAGTTCGTTGCGCTTCGGGTCGATCAGGTTGGCGACGATGCCGATCACGCAGAACAGGCCGCCCACGGGGAGCGCCACGTAGGCCCAGAACATCGAGATCGATTCGAGGCCGGCCATCGACTGCACGCTGCCGCGCTGCGCGTAGTCCCAGCCCCACCAGATGATGACTGCGATCAGGCTCAGCGCGGCCAGGCACACGACCCAGTCGAGCACCCGGCGGACCTTCGGCGGGCTCCAGCGGTAGAGCACGTCGACGCTGACCATCGCACCCTGGCGAAAGGCCGTCGGGATGCCCATGAAGACCATCCAGATCAGGCTGATGCGGATCAGGATCTCGGACCATTCGGCCGGTTGTTCGAGCACGAAGCGGGTGATGATCTGGAACACGCCGAGCGATGAGGCGACCACCAGCATGAAGCAGGCGATCGCCATCGCCAGGCCGGTGGTCCAGCGGTCGAGTGCGAGGAAAGCGGATTTCATAGGGGAATCAGGGAATCGAACGAAAAAGCGCCCGCCAGTGAGACTGAGCGGGCGCGCGCTGCCGCGACCACGTCGCGGCCGCGGATGGCATCACTTGACGTCGCGGATCTTGTCGAGGTTGGCCTTGCCGAACTGCTTCTCGAAGTCGGCGTTGACCGGCGCCAGCGCGGCGACGAACTTGGCCTTGTCGACGTTGTCGATCACGGTCATGCCCTTGGCGCGCAGGTCGGCCACGCCCTTGGCGTCGTCCTCGTCGACACGGGCCCGGTTGGCCTTGATGGCTTCCTTGGCGGCGTCCAGGAAGGCCTGCTTGTCGGCGGCGCTCAGCTTGTCGAAGGCGGCCTTGTTCATCACGAAGATGCAGGGCGAGTAGACGTGGCCGGTCAAGGTGAGGTGCTTCTGCACCTGGTCGAACTTGGCCGAGATGATGACCGGCAGCGGGTTCTCCTGGCCATCGACCGTGCCTTGCTGGAGCGCGGTGAAGACCTCGGGGAAGGCCATCGGCGTGGTGATGATGCCGAAGCCCTTGTAGGCCGCGATGTGCACCGGGTTCTCCATGGTGCGCATCTTCAGGCCCTTCAGGTCTTCGGGCGCCTTGACGTCGCGCTTGCTGTTGGTCATGTGGCGGAAGCCGTTCTCGCCCCAGCCCAGCGCCTTGAAGCCCTTGGCGTCGAACTTGCCCAGCATCTCCTGGCCGATCGGACCGTCGAGCACGGCGCGCGCATGCGCCTTGTCGCGGAACAGGAAGGGGACGTCGAGGATCTTGGTCTCGGGCACGAAGTTGGGCACCGGGCCGGTCGACGAGAAGGCGAGTTCCTGGGTGCCCAGCTGCACCGCCTCGATCGATTCGCGTTCGCCGCCGAGCGAGCCGTTGTAGAAGGTCTCGACCTTGTAGCGGCCGTTGGTGCGCGCGGCGACTTCCTTTGCGAAGGTGTCGATGGCGACGCCCTGGTGCGAGTTCTGCGAGGTCGAGATGCTGATCTTCATCGTCGTCTGCGCAAGGGCCGCGCTCGCGATGCCAAAGCCGAGGATCAGGCCTGCGGCCAGTTGGCTCAATTTCATGGGGAAGTCTCCTGAGTGGGAAGGTGTGCGGGCTCGCCCGCGAAGCAACCCTCGACTATGCGGCAAATACCGGACTCGCCACGTCGGGACTTTCACGGACATCACATGTTCAGGGCGCCCGCGCCGCGCGGCGGCGCCGCATGAAATGTTCGAGCGCCTCGAACAAGGCCTCGCTCAGAAGCGCCAGCGCAGCGGCGGGCACCGCGCCCGCGACCAGCAGTTCGCGGTCGTTCAGCGCGAGACCGGTCACGATGCGTTCGCCGAAGCCGCCGGCACCGATGAAGGCGGCGATGGTGGCGGTGCCGATCGCGATGGTGGTCGCGGTGCGCACGCCGGCCAGCAAGGTCGGCATGGCCAGCGGCAGCAGCACCGCGCGCAGGTTCTGGCCGCCGGTCATGCCGAGCGCGGTGCCGGCGTCGCGCAGGCCGGTGGGCACCTCGGCCAGGCCGGTCACGGTGTTGCGCATGATCGGCAGCAGCGAATAGAGCGTCAGCGCGATCAGCGCCGGCAAGGTGCCGATCGCGCCGAGCAGAGAGATCAGCACGGCCAGCAGCGCCAGCGAGGGAATGGTCTGCAGCAGCCCGGTCAGGCCCAGGACCAGCGCGCGCAATCGCAGGTGGCCGAACACCGCGACCCCGACCGGCACCGCGATCAGGATCGCGACACCGACCGAGATCGCGACCAGCATCAGGTGCTGGCGCGCGAGCCGGCCGAGGTCGGGCCCGAACAGCTTGGCCATGAAGCCGCGGGCGCCTTCGCCGCTTCTCGGCGCAGCCCCCGCACCCGGTTGCGCCGCGGCCAGGAAATCGCGTGCGATGACGTCGAAGGCCACGCCCTGCAGCTCGGCGCGCGCGTTCATCGCGATCATGGCGTGCTCGTCGATCCGGCCCTCCAGCTGTTGCAGCGCCGCCCAGGCCGCCGGCAGCCGCGCCGGCAGGTCGAGGCGGTACAGCAGCACGGCGTCGTAGCGGGGAAAGTAGTGCCGGTCGTCCTCGAGCACGCGCAGGCCGAGGTGGTCGATCTTGGCGTCGGTGGTGTAGATGTCGATGACGTCGATCTGCTTGGCGGCGATCGCTTCATAGGCGAGGCCGTGGTCGAGTCCGGTCGGCGCCTGAGTGAAGCCATAGCGGGCCGCCAGGCCCTGCCAGCCGTCCGCGCGGCCGATGAATTCGTTCGAAAGGCCGAAGCGCAGTTCGCGCCGGCCGGCCAGGTCGCTCAGGGTGCGGATGCCGAGCCGCTCGGCGTCGGCGGCCCGCATCGCGAGCGCATAGCCGTCGTTGAAACCGAGCGGCACCGCCGCGCCGAGCCCGAGCGGGCGCAGCGCGGCGTTCATGGCCTCGCGCGACATCGAGGCCTGGCCCTTGAGGATCTCGAGCGCGATGGTGCCGGTGTATTCGGCGTAGACATCGATGCCGCCGGATCTCAGCGCCTCGTAGACGATCGCCGTGTTGCCCAGCCCTTGCCGCACCACCGGGGCGACGGCGGTATGCGGCGCCGCGGTCTGCGCCAGCACCTCGGCCAGGATGTAGGACTCGGTGAAGCGTTTGGAGCCTGCGCGCAGCGGTTGCTCCTGGGCGGCCGCGGCCAGGGCGGTGCCGAGCAGGAAGATGAAAGCCAGGGCGGCGAGCCCGGTGCGGCGCAGCAGTTGCATCGCGGCCAGTGTATCGGCGCCGGCACCCGCGCGCCGCCCTGGTGTCGACGGTTGGGGTCCTTCTCCTACAGCCGATGGTGCGCGCCTCTGATTCGAGCACGCGCATTCGGCCAGAATAGTGAGTGGTGCTCATCAACTATGTCCGTCGCGGCCAGGGAAAGCCTTTGTTGCTCGTGCACGGGCTGGGCAGCAACTGGCGGACCTGGCAGACCATCCTCGACCCCCTGGCCGCCGAGCGCGCGGTGGTGGCGATCGACCTGCCCGGCTTCGGCAAGAGCCCGCCGCTTGAAGGCGAGGTCACGTTGCGCAAGCTGGCGAGTGCGGTGGCCCGCTTCCTGGACGAACACGATCTGTGCGGTGCCGACGCGGTCGGCAGCTCGATGGGTGCGCGCCTGGTGCTCGAGCTGGCGCGCCGCGGCCAGGTGCTCGGCACCGTCGTGTCGCTGGGACCGGGCGGCTTCTGGGCCGGCCGTGAGCACCTGGCCTATCAAATCTCGGTCTGCCTGTCGATGCGGCTGGCGCGCGGCTTCGAATCCGCCATGCCCGCCCTGGTCGGCCATGCGTGGGCGCGCACCCTGCTGCTGGCGCGGTTCTCGGCGCAGCGCCACCGGCTGTCGCCGGCGCTGGTGCTGGAGGAGATGCACGGCTACGCCGCGGCGAAATCCTTCCAGCTCATGYTGCACGATTTCGTTCGCGGATCGCCGCCGCTGGAAGGCGCGGCCCTCGGCACGCTCGCCAAGCCCGTCGTGATCGGCTGGGGCCGGCTCGACAAGGTGTGCCTCCCGCGACAGGCGGCGCGCGCGCAGGCGCAGTTCCCCGACGCCCGGCTGCACTGGTTCGAGCGCTGCGGCCACTATCCGCACTGGGACCAGCCCGAAGAAACCACCCGCCTGATCCTCGACACCACCGCTGATTGAAATGCACCTGCCGCAATGAAGAAACACCACCCGCACGACCACCCGCACGGCGCCCGCGAACTCCCTTCGGTCATGGTCGACGGCTACAGCCTGCAGCTGCGCGGCAAGGATGGCTTCATCGGCGACCAGGCCAGCCAGACCGCGTTCAGGCAGCTGCTGGAGCGCTGGCGCCAGCGTCGCCGCCGCAAGGGCAATGATCCGCTGGGCGGCATGCATTCGAAGGATCTCAGCAAGCGTGAACTCGACGAGGCACTGGGAGAGACGAAGACCTCCGAGGCCGCCGACATGCTGCACGGCGCGATCGAGGAATTCGCGGAAGAACTGGCCTGGGTGATCGATCGCTTCATGCGCCAGCCTTCGTGGAAAGGCGTGCAGCGGATCGTGATCGGCGGCGGCTTTCCGGGCAGCGACGTCGGCGAGCGCGCGGTGCTGCAGGCGGCGGCGATCCTGCAGCACATGAAGGTTTCGGTCGAACTGGCGCGGATCTGCCACGAGCCCGACGACGGCGGCCTGCTGGGCTGGGTTCACCTTTTGCCGCCGCCGATGCGGAAGGGGCACGATGCCATCGTCGCGCTCGACATCGGCGGCACCAACGTGCGCTGCGGCATCGTCAAGCTGCGAAAGAAGCGGGCGCCGGACCTGTCGAAGGCCAAGGTGGTGCGGCGCGAGAAATGGCGGCATGCGGACGACGGTCCGAGCCGCAAGGTGCTGATCGACCGGCTGGCGGAGATGGTCGAGTCGCAGATCCGCTACAGCAAGAAGCAGGGGATCCGGCTGGCGCCTTTCATCGGCATCGCCTGTCCGGGATTGATCCGCAAGGACGGCTCGATCTCGCGCGGCGCACAGAACCTGCCGGGCGATTGGGAGAGCGACAACTTCCACCTGCCGAGCGAACTCGTCAAGCGGCTGCCGCAGATCGCCGGCGAGCCGACCGTGGCGCTGATGCACAACGACGCCGTGGTGCAGGGCCTGAGCGAATTGCCGTTCATGCAGGACGTGAAGCACTGGGCGGTGCTGACCATCGGCACCGGGCTGGGCAATGCCAGCTACACCAACAAGACCGGGTCTGGCAAGAAAGGCAAGAAGGCTAAAGCTGGAAAGCGATCGTGAGCAGCAGGCCTTCGGCAACGTCGCGGACGAGGCCCGGCCTGCGCGCCCGGTAGGTCTCGCCGGCCGAGGCCGTGGTCTCGATCCATTGCGCCAGCCAGTCGACCTCGGCACGGCCGTAGAACACCACCGCCGCCTCGTGGTTGAGCAGCAGGCTGCGCAGGTCGAGGTTGATCGAACCGCACAATGCCAGGTCCTCGTCCATGACCACCGCCTTGGCATGCGCCATGAAGGGCAGCATCTTGAACATCACGCCGGCGCGGGCCAGGTCGCGCATGGTGCGGGCGCGCACGAAGTCGGCGAGGCGGTGGTTCGACCGGGCCGGGATCGCGATCGTGACCTGTACGCCGCGCCGGGCGGCGAGCCGCAGCGCATCGCGCAGCCCGTCGCCGGGGACGAAGTAGGGCGTCACCGCGAGCAGCCGGTGCTCGGCGCGGAAACAGGCATCGATCAGCAGCGCCTGCGCCGTGTCCTCGGTCTGGTCGGGGCCGCTGGGCAGGAACTGCGCCGGGCCGCCGTGGTCCTGCGGGCCCGCATCGGCCGCGATGGGGCGCGACTGGCGTCCGCGCACCGATGTCCAGTCGTGGTCGAACTGGCGCGCCGCCGCGGCCGCCGCGTCGCCGCGCAGGTCGAAGGACAGGTCGCGCCAGGCCACTGGATGGGCGTCGTTGCCGGTGAAGTATTCGCCCGCCAGGTTGCGGCCGCCGGACCAGAGCCAGTGGTCGTCGGCGATCGTGAGCTTGCGATGGTTGCGGAGGTTGCGCGGGCCGCTGCGCCGCAGGCTGAAGATCGGCCGGAACACCGCGACCTCGGCGCCGGCATCGCGCAGCGAATCGAAATGCGTGCGCGGCAGCGAAAGGGCGCCGAAGCCGTCGAGCAGCACCCGCACCTTGACCCCGCCGCGGGCCCGGCGCGACAGGCGGTTGATCACCTCGTGGCCGAGCGCGTCGTCGCCGATGATGAAGGTCGAGACGTCGAGCGAATGCCGGGCGCTTTCGATCACCTCGAACAGCGCGTCGCGCGCGCCCGCGCCGTCGGAATGCAGCCGCGTGTCGCAGCGGCTCGGCGCCGCGAGGCCGAAGCTCTCGACCAGCTCGGCGGCCCAATGTCCCGCCGGCGCCGAGCGCGGCGGCCGGGGAAGGCCCACCGGCCGGAGCTTGCGCTGGCCGAACACCAGGTACATCGGCAGGATCACATAGGGCAGCAGCGCCAGGCCCATGACCCAGGCGATGGCGGTGGTGGGCGCGCGCTGCTCGCGTCGCGCCCGGGTCGTCAGCACGTAGACCAGCAGGGCGAAGGTGACGACCAGCAGATGCTGCGACGGCGAGGGCAGCCAGTCGAGCAGGTCGTCGATCTGGTTCACGGGCGGGCCAGCGCCTGCAGGTGCGGTGGCACCGGACGGCCCTCGGAAGCCAGGAACCGCATCATCGCGCCGACCACCTCGCGCACCGGCGGCCGCGCGCCCACGCGTTCGCGCCAGGCCAGCAGGCGCGGCGTGGCCTGCGTCATCGGCGCGCCCTTGCGCTCGGCGAACACCTGCGCCATGTAGAAGGCGATGTCGACGAAGGAGTAGCCGCCCGCAAGGTACTCGCGCGCGGCGAGCAGCGGCTCGAGCCTGGCGTAGAAGGCGGCGCAGCCGGCGCAGGCCGCGACCGCGGCCGGGCTCTGCATGTCGTCCTGCAGCCCGAACAGCTTGATCACGTGCGGGAAGAACACCTCGTCGGATTCGAGCTCGAGCCGGCGCGCGTGGGCTCGGGCCGCCACGTCGCCGGGCCAGAGGGCGGGCTCGGGGAAGCGGTCTTCGAGGTACTCGAAGATCTGGGTCGAGTCGAACAGTTCGACCTCGCCGTCGATCAGCACCGGCACCTGCCGTTTCGGATTGACCCGCAGCACCTCCGGGTGCCTGGGCTCGTAGCGGTCGTCGCGGTCGAAGGGCACCATGATGCACTCGAAGGCGAGGCCCTTTTCGAGCGCCGCGATCTGCACCTTGGCGCCGAACATGCTGAGGGGGCCGGAATAGAGCTTCATGGCCCCCGAGCCTACTTCACACCGGCCCGGAGTCCAACCGGGCGGCGTTGCGGCGGGCTACGCGCCCCAGACTTCCTGGGCGGTCTCGACCACCAGCCGCAGCTTGGCGCGCTGCGCCTCGACCGCGATGTTGTTGCCGTGCACCGTGCTGGAGAAGCCGCACTGCGGCGACAGCGCGAGCTGGTCGAGCGACACGTACTTGGCGGCGGCCTCGATGCGGGCCTTGAGTTCGTCCTTGTCTTCCATCTCGCCGAACTTGGTGGTCACCAGGCCCAGCACCACGGTCTTGCCCTTGGGCAGGAAGCGCAGCGGCCGGAAGTCGCCCGAGCGGGCGTCGTCGTATTCGAGGAAGTAGGCGTCGAGGTCCATCTCCTTCAGCAGCGCCTCGGCCACCGGCTCGTAGTTGCCGGCCGCCGCGTGCGTGCTCTTGAAGTTGCCGCGGCACAGGTGCATCGCCAGGATCATGCCCTCGGGCTTCTGCGCCACCACCTTGTTGATGAAGGCGGCGTAGCGGTGCGGCAGCTCGTTCGGGTCGTCGCCGCGCTGGCGCGCCGCTTCGCGCATCTTCTCGTCGCAGAGGTAGGCGAGGTTGGTGTCGTCCATCTGCACGTAGGTGCAGCCGGCGGCCGCGAGCGAGCGCAGCTCGTCGCCATAGGCCTTGGCGACGTCGTCGTAGAACACCGGGTCGAGTTCGGGGTACGCCTCCCGGCTGATGCCGGCGCGCCCGCCGCGGAAGTGCAGCATGGTGGGCGAGGGGATGGTCACCTTGGGCGTGTTGCCCGCCGACACCTGGCTCTTGAGGTACTCGAAGTCGGCCAGCTGGATGTTCTTGGCGTGGCGCACCTTGTCGATCACGCGCATCACCGGGGGCGCGAGTTCCTCGGTGCCGTCCGGCTTGCGGATGGTGACCGGGATGTCGGTCTTGACGCCGCCGAGCTGCTCGAGGAAGTCGATGTGGAAGTAGGTGCGGCGGAATTCGCCGTCGGTGATGCTCTTCAGGCCGATGTCTTCCTGGAACTTGACGATCTCGGTGATCGCCTTGTCTTCGACCTTGCGCAGTTGCTCGGGCGTGATCTCGCCCTTGGCTTTCTGCTCGCGGGCTTCGAGCAGGTATTTCGGGCGAAGGAAGCTGCCGACGTGGTCGTAGCGGGCAGGCAGGGAAGCGTGCTGGGACATGGGATGGCTCCGTCGTAACTGGAAAAGAACGGTCGATCGTATCCGCACAGGGAATCCCTGCAATGGATACCGAAAGATCGGTATTTACCCTGGATTTGGCTGAAAACGATGGACTTTAGCGCATCACTGTATACATTGCGTATCCCATGAAAGCCGAAACCCGCCCCTTTCCGCTCGACGCCTGGTACGCCGCCGCCTATGACGTCGAGGTCGCGCATGCGCTGCTGCCGCGCACGATCTGCAACCAGAAGCTGGTGCTCTACCGCCGCACCGACGGGCAGGTCGCGGTGCTCGAAGACGCCTGCTGGCATCGGTTGATGCCGCTGTCGCTCGGGCGGCTCGAGGGCGACGAGGTGGTCTGCGGCTACCACGGCCTGGTCTACAACAGCCAGGGGCGCTGCACCTTCATGCCGAGCCAGGAGACGCTCAATCCCTCGGCCTGCGTGCGGGCCTATCCGGTGGTCGAGAAGCACCGCTTCGTCTGGGTCTGGCCCGGCGACCCGGCCAAGGCCGATCCGGCGCTGGTGCCCGACATGCACTGGAACGACGACCCCGAATGGGCCGGCGACGGCAAGATGATCCGGGTGGCGTGCGACTACCGTCTGGTGGTCGACAACCTCATGGACCTGACCCACGAGACCTTCGTCCACGGCTCGTCGATCGGCAACCGCGCGGTCGCCGAGGCGCCCTTCGTCGCCACCCACGGCGACCGCTCGGCGACGGTGACGCGCTGGATGGAGGGCATCGAGGCGCCGCCGTTCTGGGCCGGCCAGATCCACCACGCACGCGGCTACCGGGGCCCGGTCGACCGCTGGCAGATCATTCGCTTCGAGGGCCCGTGCACGGTCAACATCGACGTCGGCGTGGCCGAGGCGGGCAGCGGAGCGGTGCCGCGCGACGGGCGGCCCGGCGACCGCAGCAAGGGCGTCAACGGCTACGTGCTCAACACCATCACGCCCGAGACCGACAAGAGCTGCCTCTACTTCTGGGCCTTCGCGCGCAACTACTGCATCGGCGAGCAGCGCCTCACGCACCAGTTGCGCGAGGGCGTGGCCGGCATCTTCCGCGAGGACGAGCTGGTGCTCGAGGCCCAGCAGCGGGCGATCGACGATCGGCCGGACTACACCTTCTACAACCTCAACATCGACGCCGGCGCGATGTGGGCGCGGCGCCTGATCGACCAGATGGTGGCGCGCGAGAAGCCGCGCGCGCCGACGATCCCGATCCAGCCGGCGGGGATTTCTGCATGAGCGCTATCGCGACCCCCGAGCCCGTCGAGGCCGGCGGTTCCCACGCGGTCAAGGCCCAGCTGCGCCTGCGCGAGATGATCCTGGCCGGCGAGCTGGCCGGCGGCGCCCGCATCGCCGAGGTGGCGGTGTCGGAGCTGCTGGGCGTCTCGCGCACCCCGGTGCGCAGCGCGCTGATGCGGCTCGAACAGGAAGGGCTGCTCGAAAGCCTGCCCAACGGCGGCTATGCCGTGCGGACCTTCTCGGAGCGTGACGTGGCCGACGCCATCGAGCTGCGCGGCACCCTCGAAGGCCTGTCGGCGCGGCTGGCGGCCGAGCGCGGCGCGCCGCCGGTGGTGCTGCGCGAGGCCAGGGCCTGCCTGCGGCGCATCGACGAGCTGCTGCGCCAGCCGGCGCTCGACGATGCCGCCTTCTCGCGCTACGTCGCCTTCAACGAGGAGTTCCACCGGCTGCTCTCGGAGATGTCGGGCAGCGCGCTGATCGCCAAGCAGATGGAGCGCGTCATCAACCTGCCGTTCGCCTCGCCTTCGGGCTTTGTGGTGGTGCAGGCCAATTCGCCCGCCGCCCGCGACATGCTGCTGATCGCGCAGGACCAGCACGGCCAGGTGCTCGACGCGATCGAGAACCGCGAAGGTTCGCGTGCCGAGGCGCTGATGCGCGAGCACAGCCGGATCGCCCAGCGCAACTTGCGGGAGGCCTTGCACGGTGTCCAGAACCATCCGCTGCCGGGCGTGCAGCTGATACGCCGCAGAGCATGAAGTCATTCGCGATGAAACTGCGCTTGGAGGGGCGGGGGCGGGCTCACGCCGACGGCGTACTCTGCTCCGCGAATGTCCCCCGCCCTTCGGGCTCCTCCTTTATTTCGCTGCGCA
Source organism: Variovorax sp. 10N432 (assembly GCF_056394465.1). Taxonomy (NCBI): domain Bacteria; kingdom Pseudomonadati; phylum Pseudomonadota; class Betaproteobacteria; order Burkholderiales; family Comamonadaceae; genus Variovorax; species Variovorax sp. 10N432. Next base: position 172,301 of record NZ_JBFTHX010000009.1, on the reverse strand, counting down.
GAGCACGCCATCGGCGTGAGCCATCACGGCCGTTGTTCATCGGCTGGAACGACCTCCTGCTACCCGTGCCGAGGGCACCGGGTGGCCCCCGCAGCGAAGTAAAGGAGGAGCCGAAGGCGGGGGACATGAGCGGAGGGGGCCACCCGGTGCCCTCGGCACGCGCCCCCCGAGTTCCGCCCCCCAAGCCCGCAGGCGCATACCGCCATGGACCCCGAAGATGAAAAGCGATATCCACTGGATGCCGGCGCGCATCAGCGCCATCAAGGACCTCAGCCCCACCGTGCGCGAATTCGTGATCACGCCCGAGTCGGGCGAGGTCGCCGGGCACGAGCCCGGTGCCCACCTGCAGGTCCAAGTACTGGTCGGCGCGCCCGGCGCGGGACGCATGCAGAACCGTTCCTACTCGGTGGTCGGCGCGCCCGACGGCCGCAGCTGGCGGATCGCGGTCAAGCGCCTCGATGACGGCCGCGGCGGCTCGCTCGCGATGTGGCGGCTGGCCATCGGCGACCGGCTGCTGGTCAGCGAACCGCAGAGCCACTTCGGCCTCGACCTGACGGCGCCCGGCTACCTGCTGGTGGCGGGCGGGATCGGCATCACGCCGCTGGTCTACATGGCGCAGCGCCTGGCGGCGCTGGCCGAGCGCGGCGGGGTCCCGGTGCGCATGCTCTACGGCGCGCGCAACGAATCCGAGCTGGCCTACCTGCCGGAGCTGCGTGCGGCGCTGGCGCCGCACCCGAGCGCCAGCGTGCAGGCCCACACCGGCGCGGCGCCGATCGACTTCGCCGCCGAGATCGCCGCGCTGCCCGCCGGCGGCCAGCTCTACACCTGCGGACCGGTGCCGATGCTCGAGGCGGTCAAGCGGGCCTGGGCCGCCGCCGGCCGGCCGCAGGCCGACCTGCGCTTCGAGACCTTCGGCAGCAGCGGCCGGCTGCCGACCCAGGCCTTCGAGGTGCGGATTCCGCGCCACGGCCTCGCCATCACCGTGCCGGCCGGCAGCACGCTGCTCGAAGCGCTCGAGGGCGCCGGCGTCCAGACGCTCTGGGACTGCCGCCGCGGCGAGTGCGGCCTGTGCGCGATGGACGTGCTGGCGGTCGACGGCGAGATCGACCACCGCGACGTGTTCCTGAGCGAACACGAAAAAGCATCCGGGCGCCGCATCTGCGCCTGCGTCTCGCGCGCGGTCGGCACCATCACGCTCGACTCCGCCTGGCGACCCGACAATCCCTGAGACCCCGCATGCGTTGCGCGATGATCGCGCAGCCGTTTTACTGATCGCGCAGAATTCGCAGCCCGGGCTTGAAGCCTAGGTATTTGCCGGCGTCCGGGCCTGCTTGCATCTGGTCACAATATCCACCGTCACGCTTCCACTGAAATAGGAGAGTTCCCATGCTTCGTCGCCATCTCGTCCAGGCCGCCAGCCTGACCGCCATCGCGCTGGCCTTGCCGCTGGCCGCCCAGGCACAGGACAACACCTTCAAGATCGGGATGATCCTGCCGATGACCGGCCAGTCGGCCTCGACCGGCCGCCAGATCGAGGCCGCCGCCAAGCTCTACATGGCCCAGCATGGCGACACGGTCGCCGGCAAGAAGGTCCAGCTGATCGTCAAGGACGACACCGGCCTGCCCGACGTCACCAAGCGCATCGCCCAGGAGATGGTGGTGAACGACAAGGTCAACGTGCTGGCCGGCTTCGGCCTGACGCCGCTGGCGCTCGCCGTGGCGCCGATCGCGACCCAGTCCAAGACCCCCGAGATCGTCATGGCCGCGGCCACCTCGAGCATCACCCAGGCCTCGCCCTACATCGTGCGTTCCAGCTTCACGCTGCCGCAGGCCGCGGTCGCGATGGGCGACTGGGCACCCAAGAACGGCATCAAGTCGGTGGTCACGCTGGTGGCCGACTACGGTCCGGGCAACGACGCCGAGAAGTTCTTCGCCGAGCGCTTCGAGCTCAATGGCGGCAAGGTGATCGAGAAGCTGCGGGTGCCGCTGCGCAACCCCGACTTCGCCCCCTTCCTGCAGAAGGTGCGCGACGCCAAGCCCGATGCCCTGTTCGTCTTCGTGCCCTCGGGCGCCGGCGCGGCAGTGATGAAGCAGTTCCTGGAGCGCGGCATGGACAAGGCCGGCATCAAGATGATCGGCACCGGCGACGTGACCGACGACGACCAGCTCAACGACATGGGCGAAGGCGCGCTCGGCGTGGTCACCTCGCACCACTACTCGACGGCCCATCCCTCGGCGATGAACAAGAAGTTCGTGGCCGACTTCGAAGCCGCCAACAAGAACATGCGGCCGAACTTCATGGCCGTCGGCGGCTACGACGGCATGCGCATCATCTACGAGGCGCTCAAGACCACCAAGGGCCAGGGCGGCGGCGATGCGCTGCTGGCCGCGATGAAGGGCCAGGTCTTCGAGAGCCCGCGCGGCCCGGTGCTGATCGATGCCCAGACCCGCGACATCACGCAGGACATCTACCTGCGCAAGGTCGAGAAGAAGGACGGCCAGCTCTACAACATCGAGTTCGACGTCATCAAGTCCGTCAAGGACCCGGGCAAGTCCAAGTAAGCCAGACGAAGGATTCCGGACAGCCGCATGTTGACCATTCTCTTTGACGGCATTGCCTACGGCATGCTGCTGTTCGTGCTCGCGGTCGGCCTGGCCGTGACGCTGGGGCTGATGAACTTCATCAACCTCGCGCACGGCGCCTTCGCGATGGCCGGCGGCTATCTCACGGTGTTCGCGATGCAGAAGCTCGGGGTGCCGTTCCTGCTGTGCCTGCCGCTGGCCTTCCTGGTGGTCGGCGCAGCGGGGGCGCTGCTCGAGCGCACGCTCTACCGGCCGATGTACGGCAAGTCGCACCTCGACCAGGTGCTGTTCTCGATCGGGCTGGCCTTCATGGCGGTGGCGGCGGTCGACTACTTCGTCGGCTCCTCGCAGCAGAACATCCACCTGCCCGAGTGGCTGCGCGGGCGCACCGAACTCGGCGATGGCGCCTTGCTGCTGGGCATGGGCCACTACCGCATCTTCATCATCGCGGTCTGCACCTTGCTCACCGTGGTGCTGCAGCTGATCCTGTCCAAGACCCGCTTCGGCAGCCGGCTGCGCGCGGCGGTCGACGATCCGCGCGTGGCGGCCGGGCTGGGCATCAACGTCAACGTGGTGTTCCTGCTGACCTTCGCGGTGGGCTCGGGTCTGGCGGGGCTGGGCGGTGCGCTGGGCGCCGAGATCCTCGGGCTCGATCCGACCTTCCCGCTCAAGTACATGATCTATTTCCTCATCGTGGTCTCGGTCGGCGGCACCTCGTCGATCACCGGGCCGCTGCTGGCCGCGCTGCTGCTCGGCATCGCCGACGTGGCGGGCAAGTACTTCATCCCGAAGATGGGCGCCTTCACGGTCTACCTGCTGATGATCCTGATCCTGATGTGGCGACCACAGGGCCTGTTCACGCGCAAGGGGGGCAAGTGATGGACTTCCGCCAACCCTTGCTGGAGAAGGCGCGCTGGCGGCCGTGGGAATACGCGCTGTGGGTGGTGGCCTTCGCGCTGCCGCTGCTGGTGCCGTCGCATGCGCTGATGATCAATGAGATCGCCATCGTCGCGCTGTTCGCGATGTCGCTCGACCTGATCCTCGGCTACACCGGCATCGTGTCGCTGGGCCACGCGGCCTTCTTCGGCTTCGGCGCCTATACGGCGGCGTTGTTCGCCAAGCATGTGATGCCCGATCCGACGATCGGCTTGGTGGTGGCCATCGCGCTGTCGGCGGCGCTGGGCGCCGTGGCCAGCGTCACGATCCTGCGCGGCAGCGACCTGACGCGCCTGATGGTCACCCTGGGCACCGCGCTGCTGCTGCTCGAGCTGGCCAACAAGCTCGACTGGCTCACCGGCGGCGCCGACGGGCTGCAGGGCGTGGTGATGGGGCCGGTGCTGGGCGTCTTCGACTTCGACCTGTTCGGCCGCACCGCCGCCTGGTATTCGCTCTCGGTGCTGCTGCTGCTGTTCCTCTTGATGCGCCGGCTGGTGCATTCGCCTTTCGGCGCCACGCTCAAGGCGATCCGCGACAACCGGCTGCGGGCGATGGCGATCGGCATCCCCGTGGTGTCGCGGCTGGCCGTGATCTACACCGTGGCGGCGGCCGTGGCGGGCGGCGCGGGCGCGCTGCTGGCCCAGACCACCGGCTTCGCCTCGCTCGACGTGCTGGCCTTCGACCGTTCGGCCGACGTGGTGCTGATGCTGGTCATCGGCGGTGTCGGCTGGCTCTACGGCGGCATTGCCGGCGCGATCGTCTTCAAGCTGCTGCAGGACACGCTGTCGACCGTCACGCCGCAGTACTGGATGTTCTGGATCGGCCTGATCCTGGTGCTGCTGGTGCTGGTCGGGCGCGACCGGCTGCTCAAGCCCTGGACCTGGTTCGGCGCTCGCAAGGCGGTGAAGCCATGAGCGACATCGTGCTGTCCGCCACCGGCCTCGTGATGCGCTTTGGCGGCATCACGGCCACCAACAACGTCACGCTGAACCTGCGGCGCGGTGCCCGCCATGCCCTGATCGGCCCCAACGGCGCCGGCAAGACGACCTTGATCAACCTGCTGACCGGCGTGCTCACGCCCACCGAGGGCCGCATCGTGCTGGAGGGCGAGGACATCACGCGGCTGGCGCCGCACCGCCGGGTCGCGCGCGGCATGGTGCGCACCTTCCAGATCAACCAGCTGTTCGATTCGATGACGCCGCTGGAGACGCTGGCGCTGGTGGTCTCGCAGCACAGCGGCGTGGGCGCCCAGTGGTGGCGCCCGCTCGGGTCTTCGACGGCGGTGGCCGAACGGGCCTGGCAGCTGCTGGAGCAGTTCCGCCTGGCCGACGTCGCCGGGCAGCAGACCCGCCATCTGGCCTACGGCAAGCGGCGGCTGCTCGAGATCGCGATCGCGCTGGCTTGCGAGCCGCGCGTGCTGCTGCTCGACGAGCCGGTTGCAGGGGTGCCGGCCGGTGAACGCGAAGAGCTGCTCGAGACCGTGGCGGCGCTGCCGGCCGACGTCTCGGTGCTGCTGATCGAGCACGACATGGACCTGGTCTTCAGCTTCGCCGACCGCATGACCGTGCTGGTCAACGGCACGCTGCTGACCGAAGGCGATCCGGACACGATCGCCAACGACCCGAAGGTGAAAGAGGTCTACCTGGGCCATGGAGCCGCGCATGTCTGAACTGCTGCGCATCGAGAACCTGAGCGCCGGCTACGGCGAGGCCGTGGTGCTGCACGACGTCGGGCTCGCGCTCGGCGAGGGCCAGACGCTGGCGCTGCTGGGCCGCAACGGCACCGGCAAGACCACGCTGATCAACACGCTGGCGGGCGCGACGCGCCAGCACGGCGGCAGCATCACGCTAGGCGGCACGGCGCTGCACAAGCTGTCGCCGCACCTGCGGGCGGCGGCCGGCATCGGCTGGGTGCCGCAGGAACGCAACATCTTCAAGTCGCTGACGGTGCACGAGAACCTGACGGCGGTGGAGCGGCCGGGCCGCTGGAATCCGCAGCGGGTCTACGAGATGTTCCCGCGGCTGGCGGAGCGCAAGGGCAACCTGGGCACGCAGCTGTCGGGCGGCGAGCAGCAGATGCTGGCCGTCGGCCGCGCGCTGGTGCTGAACCCGACCTTGCTGCTGCTCGACGAGCCGCTCGAGGGGCTGGCGCCGATCATCGTCGAAGAGCTGCTGCGGGCGATCCGCCGCATCACCCGCGACGAAGGCCTGGCGGCGATCATCGTCGAGCAGCATCCGCAGGCGATCCTCGCGATCTCCGACGAGGCGGTGGTGCTCGACCACGGCACCGTGGTGCATGCGGACCACGCGGCCAGCCTGCGGGCACAGCCCGAGGTGCTGGAGCGGCTGCTGGGGGTTGGTCGATAGGGCGCATCGGCCTAAACTCACGGGCCCTTGTTGCCGGTGAAAGGGTCGAACATGGCATCGATTCGACAGGAAATCCAGGTCGCGGCCCCGGCCGAGAAGATCTGGGACGCGGTCCGCGACGTCGGCGAAATCCACCGCCGGCTGGTGCCGGGTTTCGTCACCGACTGCAAGCTCGACGGCGATGCCCGCATCGTCACCTTCGGCAACGGCGTGGTGGCGCGCGAAGTCATCGTCGACCTCGACGACGCGGCGCGCCGCGCCGTCTGGTCGGCCAGCGGCGGCCGCCTCACGCACCACAACGCCTCGCTGCAGGTGTTCGCCGAAGACGCGGGGCACAGCCGCCTGGTCTGGATCGCCGACCTGCTGCCGCACGAGATGAAGCCGGCGATCGCGGGCATGATCGCCGAGGGGCTGAAGGCGATGAAGAGGACCTTGGAGAACCCCGGCATCTGACAGGAGAAGATCATGGAACTCGATGTGCGCGCCATCGACGAAACCGTGCTGGCGCTCCTCTATCTGACCCTGCATGAACGGAATCGGGCCTGGAAAGGCCATGAATGGGGGGCGGCAGTCTGACGGAGGCCTGCTCAGGCGCCATCCCTGGAACCGTGGCGAGTCGGTGCTAGCAATGAAAGCAATGACTACAATCGGATTCCACGGGAGGAACGCGCGATGGCAACCCTGACGATTCGCAATCTGGAGGATCCGCTCAAGAGCCGGTTGCGTCTGCGTGCGGCGGCCCGCAACCGGTCGATGGAAGAAGAGGCGCGTCAGATCCTGAGGGCCGCGCTGCAGGAGTCGCCGCAGCCGTCGCTGGATTTGAGCGCCCGCATTCGCTCTCGATTCGCGACCCTGGGCGATGTTCAATTGCCCATCGAGGCCAGGGCTCCGGTGCGCCCGCCGCCCGACTTCGGCGACGAGGCAGCCGCGTCCGCGCCGAGCAAACCAAAGTCCGCCCCTGCGCCCCGGAAACGACGATGAGCGGCCCGGCCGCTCAGAAGGCGAATGCCGCAGCGCTGCTGCGCAGCAGCTTTTCGGCGAGCCGGAGTCTCGCTCCAAAGAAGTCCAAAGCGCCGCTCTGCGAAAGCGCTCGATGAGCACGCTTCTCGACACCAACGTCCTGTCGGAACTCTTGCGGGCGACCCCCGACCCGGGCGTGCTGAGATGGTTCGAAGCCCAACCGGCCGACACCCTGTTCGTCAGTTCGATCACGCAGGCGGAAATGATGCTTGGGGCGCGACTGTTGCCTGCAGGCGAGCGGCGTGCGGCGCTCGAAACCGCTGTTCGGGCGATGTTCGACGAGGATTTTGGGGGGCGCATACTGCCGTTCGACCCCTCGGCAGCTTGGGTCTACGCCGATATCGTGAGCGCGCGGCGGGCTGCCGGTCGTCCCATCAGCCAGTTCGACGCTCAGATCGCCGCGATCGCGAAGCACCATGGTGTCCAGTTGGCGACCCGGAACGTCACCGATTTCGAGGGCTGCGGGCTCCTGGTCGTCGATCCATGGAAGTCGACATCCGGGGTCGGCAGCCGCTTGAAAATGCCGACCCGTCCGCCCCTCTAGTACCCCACCGTGAAACGCTGACGCGGATGCTTCGGGGACTCGATCTCGTCGGCCATCGCGATCGCGTAGTCCTCCATCGAGATCCAACTCTTGCCGCCGGCGTCGCTCAGCAAGCTGTCGCCGCCGACGCGGAACTTGCCCGTGCGCTGGCCCGGCTCGAAGATCGCCGAGGGCGACAAGAAGGTCCAGTCAATGTCCTTCTCCGCGCGCAGCGCGGCCAGCATCGCGCCGCCGGCGGCGGCCTCGGCCTTGTAGGCGTCGGGGAAGCCGGGCGCGTCGATCAGCGCCGCGCCGGGCGCGACCTCGAGACTGCCCGCGCCACCGACCACCAGCAGCCGCGGCACGCCGGCCTGCCGGGCGGCGGCGATCAGGGTCGCGGCGTCCGTGCCGCCCGCGAAACGGGTCGCGCTCACGAGCACGTCATGGCCGCGCAAGAGCGGCACCAGGGCGTCGAGCGCTTTCGCGTCGGCGGCGTGGAGGCTCAGTCCGGGGCGGGCGTCGACGCCGTCGACATGGCGGGCGACGCCGGTCACGCTGTGGCCGCGCGCCAGCAGTTCGTCGGCGATGCGGGAGCCGGCGCGGCCGGTGATCCCGAGAAGGGCGATCTTGCTCATGGGTGTTCCTTGGGTGGTGTTGCCCGTATCGTATGTTTCTCTATCCGATCGAAAAACCGCGTAGCATGCAATGGTTTGTTGCTTGATTCGATCGAATATGGACCGCATCGTCGCCGCCGAGGTTTTCGTCCGCATCGCCGAGCGCGGCAGCATGACCGCGGCCGCCGAGACGCTCGACATGTCGCGCGCCATGGTGACGCGCTATCTTGCGCAGATGGAGCAGTGGGCCGGCGCCCGGCTGCTGCATCGCACGACCCGGCGCCTCAGCCTCACCGAGGCCGGAGAAGAAACACTGGCGCGCTGCCGCCGCATGCTCGAGGTCGCGGCCGAGATGGCGACTGCCGCCAGCGCCTGCGCGGAAGAACCGCGCGGCCTGCTGCGGGTGGCCTGCGCGCAGTCGCTGGCCCAGGACGTGCTCGCCTCGGCGGTGGCCGACTACCTGCGCCGCCATCCCCGGGTGGCGATCGACCTGCACATCGACGCCCGGCCGGTGAACCTGATCGAGGAACGCATCGACCTCGCGATCCGCATCACCAACGATCTCGATCCGAACCTGATCGCCCGGCCGTTGGGCCGGTGCGACTCGGTGGTCTGCGCCTCGCCGGCCTACCTGGCGGCCCACGGCGTGCCGGCCAGCGTGCAGGACCTGGCAGGGCACAACTGCCTGACGTATTCCTACTTCGGCAAGAGCCTGTGGCAGTTCGAGCAGGGCGCCGAGCGCATCGCGGTGCCGGTCAGCGGCAACCTGAGCGCCAACGAATCGCAGGTGCTGCTGGCCGCGGCCATCGAGGGCGCCGGCATCGCGATGCAGCCGGCCTACTCGGCCCGCGGGCCGATCGCCCAGGGCCGGCTGGTGGCGCTGCTGCCCGACTTCGAGCCGCAGGGCCTGGGCGTCTATGGTGTCTACGCGTCGCGGCGCCAGATGCCGGCGTCGCTGCGGACGCTGCTCGATTTCCTGGTGGCGCGCTTCGCCGAGCCGGCCCACTGGCCGCCCGGCGGGCTCAGTTCTCCGGCCCGACCGCGCGGTAGAGCGCGCGCACGAAATCCGACTGCGTGATCATCCCGGCCAGGCGGCGCTCGGCGTCGATGATCGGGATGTGGTGGTGGCCGCCTTCGGAGAACAGCGGCACCAGTTCGGCCAACGGCCGGTCCTCGCTGGCCACGCGCACCTGGCGCGTCATGATCTGGCCCACCACCTCGGGCTTGTTCGACATCACGCTGCGGGTCGCGCGGATGAAGTGGCGCAGCCGGCCGCCGATGCCCTCGTGGTGCTCCAGGTCGATCTGGCGGAAGAAGTCGGCCTGGGTGACGATGCCGACCACCCGGCGCGTCCGGTCGGTCACCGGCAGCGCCTTGATGCGGCGCTCGTGCATCAGGGTCCAGGCGTCCTGCAGGGGCATGCCGAACTCGGCCACCACCGGGTCGCGCGACATGATGTCGGCGCAGCGCACGGTGCCGAGCCGCCGGTGCCAGGATTCCAACTCGGTCTGCCGGATCAGCGATTCGAGGTCGTCGCGGCTGATGTCCAGCACCTGGTTGTAGCGCGCCAGCACGGCGTCGATGTCGGCCGACATGGCGCCCGCATCGGCCCCGGGCGGGCGCGGCGGCGCCAACTGCAGGTGCGGATAGCGGCGTCCCGTCAAGCTGTTGTAGACCACGCCGGCCAGCACCAGCAGCAGCGAATCGGCGAACACCGGCAGGAAGGCGAAAGGCAGCTCGCCGGTGTGGGTCAGCACGGCCAGCAGCGCCACCGCGCCGCCCGGCGGATGCAGGCAGCGCATGGCGAACATCAGCCCGATCGCCAGGGCGGTCGCCAGCGCGCCGGTCCAGACGGCGTCGGGCAGCCAATGGGCGCAGGCAACGCCGACCAGGGCCGCGAGCGTGTTGCCGCCGATCACCGGCCAGGGCTGGGCCAGCGGGCTGGCCGGCAAGGCGAACACCAGCACCGCGCTGGCGCCGAGCGGGGCGATCAGCCAGCCGCTGCCGCCGGCCACCCATTCGCAGGCGAGGCCGGTGAACAGCAGGCCGATCGCAGCCCCCACGACCGCGCGCAGCCGTTCGCGCCCGTCGACGACGGTGGGCCCGGGCAGCCAGGCGCGGGCGAAGCTTCGCAGATCGAACGACCGCATCGCTTCAGGCCGCCTCGCCGGCGACCCGCCGACCGATCTCGGGCCAGCGCCCGTGCAGCCAGACCCAGGCCACCAGCCCGACGCCCAGCATCAGCAGCGAGGTGGCGGCCAGTGCCAGCGTGGAGTGCATCACCAGCGGCGCGACCACGCCGGCGACGATGCCGTTGGCGGTCGAGCCGATGACCGCCTGCAGCGACGAGGCCATGCCGCGGCGGTCCGGGTGCAGGTCGAGCACCAGCAGGGTCACGACCGGCACCATCAGTGCCCAGCCGAAGGCGAACACCGCCAGCGGCCACAGCGCCCAGGCGGCATGCGGGGTGAAGAGGGCGTTGGCGGCCACGTTCAGGATCGAGGTCGCCAGCATGATCACGAAGCCGTCGCGGATCTGCCGCTTCGGCGCCACCTTGCCGGCCATCCGGCCGCTGGCCCAGGCGCCGCTCATGATGCCGCCGATGGTCAGGATGAAGAACCAGAAGAACTGGGTCGGCGCCAGCGCCAGGTGCTCGCCGAGGAAGGCGGGCGCGGCCAGCACGTAGAGGAACATGCCGTTGAAGGGCACGCCGCTGGCCAGCGCCAGCAGCAGGAAGCGCGGGTCGGAGCAGAGGTCCCAGTAGCCGCGCATGAGATGCCGCACCTCGAAGGGCTGGCGATGGTCCTTGTGCAGCGTCTCTGGCAGCAGCTTGAAGTTGGCGACCCACAGCACCACGCCGACGCCGACCAGGAACCAGAAGATCGCGTGCCAGCCCAGGTGCACGAACAGGAAGCCGCCGACGATCGGCGCGATCGCCGGCGCGATGCCGAAGTAGATCGTCACCTGCGACATCACCTTCTGCGCCTCTGCCGGCGGGAACATGTCGCGGATCACCGCCCGCGAGACCACGATGCCGGCGCCGGTCGACAGGCCCTGCAGGGCGCGGAACAGCACCAGTTGCCCGATGGTCTGCGACAGCGCACAGCCCAGCGATGCGACCGTGAACACCGCCAGCCCCCACAGCACCACCGGCCGGCGGCCGAAGCTGTCCGACAGCGCGCCGTGGAACAGGTTCATGAAGGCGAAGCCGAACAGGTAGGCCGACAGCGTCTGCTGCATCTCGGCGGGCGTGGCGCCGATCGAGCGCGCGATGCCCGAGAAAGCCGGGATGTAGGTGTCGATCGAGAACGGACCCAGCATGCCCAGCACCGCCAGCAGCACGGCCAGCGCCCAGCGCGGCGCGCGCCAGAGTTTGTCGGCTTCGGGGTTCATGGGCGGCGGCTCCGGTGGATTCTTGGTGTTCTTGGAAAAAAGAAGGGCGCCCGAGGGCGCCTTCTTGTCGTCTGCTTGCGAGTGCGCGCTTACAGAGTGTCGATGAAGCTGCGCAGCTTGTCCGAACGGCTCGGGTGCTTGAGCTTGCGCAGCGCCTTGGCCTCGATCTGGCGGATGCGCTCGCGCGTCACGTCGAACTGCTTGCCGACTTCTTCCAGCGTGTGGTCGGTCGACATCTCGATGCCGAAGCGCATGCGCAGCACCTTGGCTTCGCGCGGCGTCAGGCTGTCGAGGATGTCCTTGACCACGTCGCGCAGGCCGGCCTGCATCGCGGCCTCGATCGGCGCCGTGTTGCTGCTGTCCTCGATGAAGTCGCCCAGGTGCGAATCGTCGTCGTCGCCGATGGGGGTTTCCATCGAGATCGGCTCCTTGGCGATCTTCATGATCTTGCGGATCTTGTCTTCCGGGATCTCCATCTTGGCGGCCAGGATGCTGGCGTCGGGCTCGAAGCCGAACTCCTGCAGATGCTGCCGGCTGATGCGGTTCATCTTGTTGATGGTCTCGATCATGTGGACCGGGATGCGGATGGTGCGSGCCTGGTCGGCGATCGAGCGGGTGATCGCCTGGCGGATCCACCACGTCGCGTAGGTCGAGAACTTGTAGCCGCGGCGGTATTCGAACTTGTCGACCGCCTTCATCAGGCCGATGTTGCCTTCCTGGATCAGGTCCAGGAACTGCAGGCCGCGGTTGGTGTACTTCTTGGCGATCGAGATCACGAGGCGCAGGTTGGCCTCGATCATTTCCTTCTTGGCATCGCGCGAAGACGATTCGCCTTCGTTCATGCGCTTGTTGATGTCCTTCAGCTGCGTCAGCGGCACCACCACGCGCGACTGGATGTCGGTCAGGCGCTGCTGCAGTTCCTGCACCGGCGGGATGTTGCGCGCCAGCACGGCGCTCCAGGGCTTGCCGGCGGCGGCCTGCTTCTCGACCCACTTGAGGTTGAGCAGGTTGGAGGCGACGCGGTTGCCGTTCTTGTCGTAGCCGCTGAAGTCGCGGATGAACTCTTCCTGAGGGAAGCCGCACTTGTCGACGATGATGCGGCGCAGCTCGCGCTCCTTCTTGCGGACGTCGTCGACCTGGGTGCGCACCAGGTCGCACAGCTTCTCGATCGTGCGGGCCGTGAAGCGGATCGTCATCAGCTCTTCGGACAGGGCGTGCTGCGCCTTCTCGTAGGCCGGCGTGCCGTAGCCTTCCTTGTCGTAGATCTTGTGGACCTTCTCGAACAGCACGGCGATGCGGTCGAAGCGCTCGAGCGCGTCGCGCTTGAGTTCCTCGAGCTTCTTGGTCAGCGCCTTGGAGCCGCCCTTGCCGTCGTCGTCGTCTTCCTCGTCGAATTCGTCGAAGTCTTCCTCGGCCACGTAGTCGTCGGCCTCGTTGGGGTTCGAGAAGCCGTCGACGATGGTCGAGATGACGACCTTGCCGTCACGGATTTCCTGGCCCAGGCGCAGGATCTCGGCGATCGTGGCGGGGGAGGCCGAGATGGCTTCCATCATCGCCATCAGGCCGCCTTCGATGCGCTTGGCGATCTCGATTTCGCCTTCGCGCGTGAGCAGCTCGACCGTGCCCATCTCGCGCATGTACATGCGCACCGGGTCGGTGGTGCGGCCGAATTCGCTGTCGACGGTCGACAGGGCGGCTTCGGCTTCTTCTTCGGCTTCCTCGACCGTGGTGGCGGTCGGGGCGGTGTTGTTCAGCAGCAGGGTCTCGGCGTCGGGGGTCTGCTCGTAGACGGCCACGCCCATGTCGTTGAGCATCGTGACCACGACTTCCATGGTCTCGGCGTCGACCAGCTTGTCGGGCAGGTGGTCGGAGATTTCGCCGTGCGTCAGGTAGCCGCGGGTCTTGCCCAGCGTGATCAGGGTCTTCAGGCGCGAACGGCGCTTGGCCAGGTCTTCTTCGGACAGCACGGTCTCGTCGAGGCCGAATTCCTTCATCAAGGCCCGTTCCTTGGCCTTGCTGATCTTCATGCGCAGCGGCTTGACCTTTTCTTCGGTCGTGGTCGCTGCCGGCTCCTCGCCGGCCAGGTCGTCCTCGATGTCGGACAGATCGATGTCGCTGCCCGCCGATTCATTGCCGGCCTTCGGCTTGCGGCCGCGCTTGGCGCCGGTGGTGGTGCCGGCGGCCTTGGGCGGACGGCCCACCTTCTTGGCGGCGGGCTTTTCGATGGTGGGATCGGCGGAGAGAGTCGTTTTGGTGGGCACGGTTTTCACTTTCGTTGCTGCTGACGCCTTGGAGGCGACGGCACCCGTCTTGGTTGCCTGCAGCGCGGCGGTCTTCGACGGTTTTTCTGCAGCGGGCTTCTTRGCAGCGGACACGGCAGGCTTCTTTGAACTGGGCATACGACCTCGTACAACAAGATGGACCAAGCGGAATCACACGCGCCTCGAAACCCGGCGCAGGCAGGAGCACAAACACTGAGGCTGGGGGAACGCGAGCCCCCCGGCAGCCGTCAAAAGGCAAGATGTCGGGCGAACATTTGGTGTGCAGTCCTTGCGGTGTATTGACCCTTTTCCCGTCGGGAAGTGCATTGCGCTTGGGGTCGGCCCGGAGGTGCTGCTGTCGCTCTTGCCTATTTTTGCTTCAACCAGACGCCTCGAGCGTCTGGCTAAGCCTTACATTATAGCGCGCTGCCAGTTTTTCAAGCACTGTTTGTGCTCGGCCTGAGGCGATTTCGCAACTCCAGCCGGCGCGCTTCGAGCGCCTTGTAGCGTTCCAGCGCCCGCGGATCGCTGCCGACCGCCGCGATCGCCTCGCTTTGCTGGGCTTTGAGCAGGTCGTCCAGCATGTAGTCGAGCACGTTGCGCAGTTCGCGGGCCGCATCGGCCGCCTGCTCGCCCTCGGCATCGCCGATCGGACCGCCGTCCGGGCCGGTCATGACCCGCACCGCCAGCGCTTCGAAGCTCAGGCCGCGCAGGCCCTCGCGCAGCGCCGCCCAGGGCTGGATCCCATGCTCGTGCCCCTGGCTGTCGAGCCAGGCGAACAGCTGGCCGTGCTCGCCGGGCAGGTCGCAGAGCAGGGCGTGCAGCTCGTGCGACAGGGCTTCCCATTCGGCCGGATTCGACAGCACCAGCCGCGCCGCCACGTCGGCCCGGCTGGTCGGCAGCCGGCGGCCGCCCGGGGGTGGGCGGGGAGGTGGCGGCTGGCGGAACGACTTGAAGCGCTTTTTCTCGGAACCGCCGCGCGCCTGTTCGTCGAACCACTGGTCCCGGCTGGCCCAGTCCTCCTCGGTCATTTCGGATGCGACCGGCGCGCTGGCCCGCGAAGGCGCCGGTGCGGGCGGGCGCGGCGCCGCCGGCGTCCAGAGCTCGGCCAGCTCCTGGGTGCCGAGCTGCGCGAGGGCGGCGATCTCGGCCAGCAGCTGGCGCTTGAGTGCGCCTTCGGGCAGGGCGCTCCAGAGCGGGCGGGCATTGCTGGCCATGTGGGCGCGGCCTTCGGCGGTCGACAGTTCGCAGCCTTCGCGGGCCGCCTCGATCAGGAAGCGGCTCAGCGGCGTGGCTTCGGACACGAAGCGGGCGAAGGCGTCGGCGCCGAACTCGCGGATGAAGCTGTCGGGGTCGTGCTCGGCCGGCAGGAACAGGAACTTGATGCTGCGCACGTCGGTGGCGTAGCTCAGGGCGCCGTCGAGCGCCTTGCGGGCCGCCCGCCGGCCGGCGGCGTCGCCGTCGAAGCTGAAGACCACCGATTCGGTGAAGCGGAACAGCTTCTGCACGTGCTCGGGCGTGCAGGCGGTGCCGAGGGTCGCGACCGCGTTCGGGAAGCCCAGCTGCGCCAGCGCCACGACGTCCATGTAGCCCTCCGTGACCAGCGCGTAGCCGCGGTCGCGGAAGGCCGCCCGGGCTTCGTAGAGCCCGTAGAGCTCGCGGCCCTTGCTGAACACCGGGGTCTCGGGCGAGTTCAGGTACTTGGGCTTCTCGTCGCCCAGCACCCGGCCGCCAAACCCGATGCATTCGCCCTTGACGTTGCGGATCGGGAACATCACGCGGTCGCGGAAGCGGTCGTAGCGCTTGGCTTCGCCGCCTTCCTCGGCCTCGCCGACGATCACCAGGCCGCTCTCGGCCAGCAGCGGGTCGTCGTAGTCGGGGAAGACGCTGGCCAGCGAGCGCCAGCCGGCCGGGGCGTAGCCGATGCCGAACTGCTTCGCGACCTCGCCCGAGACGCCGCGGCCCTTGAGGTAGTCGATCGCACCGGGCGATTGCCGCAGCTGCTTGCGGTAGGCCTCGCCGGCCTTCTCGAGCACCTCCGACAAAGTGGCCTGCTTCTGCCGCTGGCCGGCGGCGCGGGCCCGTTCCTCGGGCGAGGCGTCGTCCTCGGGCACCTGCAGGCCGTACTGGCCGGCCAGGTCGTGCACCGCCTCGACGAAGCCCATGCCGGCATGCTCCATCAGGAAGCCGATCGCGTTGCCGTGCACGCCGCAGCCGAAGCAGTGATAGAACTGCTTGGTCGGGCTGACCGAGAAGGACGGGGATTTTTCGCCGTGGAAGGGGCACAGGCCCATGAAATTGGCGCCGGCCTTCTTGAGCTGGACATAGCGTCCGACGATTTCCACCACGTCCGCGCGTGCGATCAGTTCCTGGATGAAAGAAGCGGGGATGGTCATGTAGGCTCGGAACTCCAAATGATACGCAAGCCGTCAGGCCCGCGCCGGGCCCACGAACCGCCGATGGCCCGAAAGCACCGAATGATCCGCCGTTCCCTCACCCACCCGATCGGCCCCGTGCTGCGCCACCCCCTGCGTTTCATCTGGCAGGCGCTCAAGAGCTTCAAGGCCAACCAGGGCCTGCTGCTCGCGGGCGCGGTGGCCTACTACGCGCTGCTGTCGATCGTGCCGCTCCTGATCGTCAGCGTCATCGCGCTGTCGCATTTCGTCGACCAGGCGGCGCTGCTGAGTGCGGTCGGGCGCTACCTGGCCTGGCTGCTGCCCGGCCAGTCGCAGGCGATCGTCGGTGAACTGTCGAACTTCCTGACCCATGCGGAGGTGCTCGGCCCGGTGCTGCTGGTGACGATGATCTTCTTCAGTTCGCTGGCCTTCACGGTGCTGGAGGGCGCGATGGCGGTGATCTTCCACCACCGCAAGGCCGAGCATTCGCGGCACTTCCTGATCTCGGTGGTCATGCCCTACATCTACATCCTGTGCCTGTGCGTGGGCCTGATGCTGGTGACCCTTGTGACGGGCGCGCTGCAGGTGATCGGCGAGGAAAGCGTCGAGCTGCTCGGCTACAGCTGGTCGCTGTCGGGCGTCTCGGGCGTGCTGCTCTACCTGCTCGGGCTGGGCGGCGAGATCTTCATGCTGACCTCGCTCTACCTGGTGATGCCGGTCGGCCGGCTGCGCCTGCGGCATGCCTTGATCGGCGGCGTGACCGCCGCCTTGCTGTGGGAGGTCACGCGCCGGGTGCTGGTGTTCTATTTCGCCACCCTGTCGCAGGTCAACGTCGTCTACGGCTCGCTCACCACCGCGATCGTGGTGCTGCTGAGCCTGGAGATCGCCGCCACGCTGGTGCTGTTCGGCGCCCAGGTGATCGCCCAGTTCGAGCGCCTGGAGCGCACCGGCAGCCTGAAGCCCGACGAGGCTGCTGATGGTGCCCTCGGCGGCCAGCCACCGGACGAGAGGGGCCACCCAGGCCGGCGCCGGGCCGCCCCAAGGCGGCCTGCGGCCCCCTCGGGGGGCAGCGACTACACGAAGTGAGGGAGCGTGGGGGCCACCCAGGCCGGCGCCGGGCCGCCCCCAGGCGGCCTGCGGCCCCCTCGGGGGGCAGCGACTACACGAAGTGAGGGAGCGTGGGGGCCAGTCAGACCGGCGCCGGGCCGCCCCAAGGCGGCCTGCGGCCCCCTCGGGGGGCAGCGACTACACGAAGTGAGGGAGCGTGGGGGTCAGTTCAGCGGGGCGCCAAGCGGATCGCGCCGTCGAGGCGGATCACCTCGCCGTTGAGCATGTCGTTCTCGATGATGTGCTTCGCCAGCTTGGCGTAGTCCTCGGGCGTGCCCAGGCGCGAGGGGAAGGGCACGCTGGCGGCCAGGGCGTCCTGCACCTCCTGCGGCATGCCGAACAGCATCGGCGTGCCGAAGATGCCGGGGGCGATCGTCATGTTGCGGATGCCGCTGCGCGCCAGGTCGCGGGCGATCGGCAGGGTCATGCCGACCACGCCGCCCTTCGAGGCGCTGTAGGCGGCCTGGCCGATCTGGCCGTCGTAGGCCGCCACCGAGGCGGTCGAGATCAGCACGCCGCGCTCGCCGGTGGCCTCGGGCTCGTTCTTCGCCATCGCGTCGGCCGCCAGTCGGATCATGTTGAAGCTGCCGATCAGGTTGACCGTGACCGTCTTGCTGAACACCGCCAGCGCGTGCGGGCCGTTCTTGCCGACGGTCTTCTCGGCCGGCGCGATGCCGGCGCAGTTGACCAGGCCGACGAGCTTGCCGAACTGCAGCGCGGCTGCCACCGCGGCCTGGCCGTCGGCCTCCTGGCTGACATCGCACTTGACGAAGACGCCGCCGATGTCCTTGGCGACCGCTTCGCCCTTGTCGGCCTGCATGTCGGCCACGACCACCTTGCCGCCGTTCGCTGCCAGCATCCGCGCCGTGCCTTCGCCCAGGCCCGAAGCGCCACCCGTCACGATAAAAACCTTGCCGTTGATTTGCATGCCGATCTCCAAATGGTGTGGCGGACATTATCGAAGACCCGATCGGCCATAAAAAAAGGCCCCGTCCGGAGACGGGGCCCTGAATTGGATCCCGAAGGACCCAAGGAGACAATCGCGGCCCGTTCGCAGCGGGCCTGAAATGCTTAGCGCTTGCGCGTGGCGGTCTGGGCGGTGCTCTTGGCGGCGTTCACGGCGGTGGTCTGCACGGCCTGGAAGTTGGCTTCGGCGACGTCCGAGGCTTGCTTGACAGCCTTTTGCACCGATTCGAAGGCGTTGTTGGCGGCAGCCACGGCGCTCTTCATGACGGCGACGGCGGTTTCCGAGCCGGCCGGGGCGTTCTTGGCGGCGCTGTCGACCAGGCCGACGAAGGCTTGCTGGGCTTCAGCGGCCTTGACTTCGAAAGCCTTGGTGAACTCGGCGCTGGTGCCTTGGGCGATGTCGTACAGGTGACGGCTGTAGGCAGCGGTCTTTTCGGCCAGGGGCTGGAACAGGCTGGCTTGCAGCGTCAGCAGCTCTTGCGCATCCTTGACGCTCAGCAGGGCCTGGCTGGTGCCGGCGGCTTCGGTCAGGGCGGCCTTGGAAGCGGTCACATTGAGTTCGACCAGCTTTTCGACGCCTTCGAAGGCCTTGGTGGTCAGGCCGAACAGGGTTTCCAGGTTGGCTTTTTGCGAAGAGATGATTTGGTCGGCGGTGAGGGCCATGTTGGTGCTCCAGTTGAATTGAAAATGTTGATTCACGCTTGAGCTGCCCCTTCACTTATGTTGCGGTGCAGCATGGCCTCAAGTATAGGCAGCCACGCGTTCTGGACAAGGGTTTTTTATTGCGCTGCAGCAATTTAGAACGTGTTTTCTAAAACTTGTCCATGGGAATGTTCCGAAGGCGTTGCATTCCATTTCCGCCAGGATCGCCGAGACGGCGCTGGCAGAATGCCGCGCCATGAGCGCTGTTCGACCGACCCCTCAATCCCGCAGCGGCTATCGCTGCTTTCGGCGCATCCAGACGCGCTGGGCCGACAACGACATGTACGGCCACGTCAACAACGTCGTCTACTACGCCTGGTTCGACACGGCGGTGAATACGCTGCTGATCGAGCGCGGGGCGCTCGACATCCACCAGGGTGCGACGATCGGCTTCGTGGTCGAGACCCAGTGCCACTATTTCGCCCCGCTGGCTTTCCCCCAGACCGTCGAGGCCGGCATCCGGGTGGCGCATGCCGGCAGTTCCAGCGTGCGCTACGAGATCGCCCTGTTCGCCGAAGGTGCCGAGACGGCCGCGGCGCAGGGGCATTTCGTCCACGTGTATGTCGACCGCGAAACTCAGCGGCCGGTGAAGCTGCCGGCCGCCCTGCGAGCCGTAGTGGACGAACTCAAATAGCGAAACCCCCTGCCAGTGCTCCCGGCAGGGGGTGGGTGGCGACCAAAGATCAGCCAGCCCGGAGGCGCATTACATCTTCATGGCCTTGATCTCGGCCTTGCCCTTGGCTTCATCGGCCTTGGCCTGCTTCTCGCAAGCGCTCTTGGCATCGCTCTTCAGGTCGTCGCACTTTTCCTTGGCGACTTCGTAGTTGGCCTTGACCTTTTCTTCGGCCACGTTGCGGGCGTGCGCCGGGCTCGGCTTGTACTGCTGTTCGAGTTCGGCCTTGGCGACGTTTTCATGTCCCTTGGCTTCCTTCTCGCAGACGTCCTTGGCGTTGTCCTTCAGGGTGTCGCACTGGGCCTTGGCGACCTTGTAGTCGGCCTCGATCTTTTCCTTGGCGACCTTGTATTCGTCCTGCGTCATCGCGCTGGCCTGGCCGGCGACGAAACAGGTGGACGCGATCGCAAGCATGAGCAGATGTTTTTTCATTTCGATTCTCCAGAGTTGTGATGGGGTGGGGTGGGACGTCAGACGCGTTCCATCCAGATCGCGGCGGGGGTGCGGCCATCGCGGCGTTCCCAGTCGGCGACCTGCTTTTCGGCTTCATCGCGGCTGATGCCGTGACGCTCCTGGATGCGACCGAGCAACTGGTCGCGCTTGCCGGCGATGACGTCGAAATCGTCGTCGGTCAGCTTGCCCCATTGCTCCTTGATCTTGCCCTTGAACTGCTTCCAGTTGCCTTCGACGGTGTCTTTGTTCATGACGTATCTCCTTCAGCTTCAGATGGTTGCTCGCCGGTCGCATCGCTTGCTGGCCGACGTGGAGACACTGTCGCGTGGGGCCGCCGTCGCCCCGGTAGGACGCCCGGGGAAGGGGCCGTAGGCACTTGCCGACGCCGCCCGTGATAATCGAACGCACACCGAAATCCGGAGACCAGCGCGCCGCACCATGATCATTCACAGCCTGCTCGATACCGACCTCTACAAGTTCACGATGATGCAGGTGGTCCTGCACCATTTCCCGGGCGCGCGGGTCGAGTACCGTTTCAAGTGCCGCAACCCCGGCATCGACCTGGCGCGCTTCGCCGTCCAGATCCGCGAAGAGGTGCGGCATCTCTGCTCGCTGCAGTTCCGCGAACCCGAACTGAGCTACCTGCGCTCGATGCGCTTCATCAAGAGCGACTTCGTCGACTTCCTCGGGCTGTTCAGGCTCAACGAGAAGTACATCGACATCGTTCCCCAGCCCTCGGGCGAGCTCGAGATCAGCATCAAGGGGCCGTGGCTGCACACCATCCTGTTCGAGATTCCCGTGCTGGCGATCGTCAACGAGGTGTACTTCCGCAATACCCAGCCCCAGCCCGACCTGGCCGAGGGCCGGCGCCGGCTCGAGACCAAGATCGCCCAGCTCCAGGACGACCGGCTGGCCGACCTCAAGATCGCCGACTACGGCACCCGCCGGCGCTTCTCGAAGGACTGGCACGAAGAGGTGCTGCGCACGCTGGTCAGCCGGCTCGGCGCGGTCACGGCGCCGGCGCCGCTGCACGCGATGTCGAAGCTGCCGCAGCTCGCTGGCACCAGCAACGTGCTGTACGCCATGAAGCTCGGCCTGATTCCGCTCGGCACCATGGCGCACGAATACCTGCAGGCCTGCCAGGCGCTCGGCCCCCGGCTGCGCGACAGCCAGGTCTTCGGCTTCGAATCGTGGGCCCGGGAATACCGCGGCGACCTCGGCATCGCGCTGTCGGACGTCTACGGCATGAGCGCCTTCCTGCGCGACTTCGACCTCTATTTCTGCAAGCTCTTCGACGGTGCGCGCCACGACAGCGGTGACCCATTCCAGTGGGGCGAGCGGATGCTGGCCCACTACCTCGCGAGCCGGGTCGACCCCCTGACCAAGACCCTGATCTTCAGCGACGGCCTCACGGTGCCCAAGACCATCGAGCTGTACCAGCAGTTCCGCGGCCGCTGCCAGCTGGCCTTCGGCATCGGCACCAACCTGACCAACGACCTCGGCTACGAGCCGCTGCAGATCGTCATCAAGATGATCCGCTGCAACGACCAGCCGGTGGCCAAGCTCTCCGACACGCCGTCCAAGAACATGTGCGAGGACGAACGCTACCTGGCCTACCTGCGGCAGGTCTTCGAGATCGAGCAGCCCGCGGCATGAGGGCGCCGATCCGCTGCGGCCGCTGGCTGCGAATCGGGGTGGCCGGTGCGTCGACCCTGGCGTTTCCGGCGCTTGCCGCCGCCGCCGAGTTCGACGGCGGCAGCCTGTCGCCGCTGTGGGGCCTGCCCTTCGCCGGCATCCTGTTGTCGATCGCGCTGCTGCCGCTGCTGGCGCCCTCGTTCTGGCACCACCACTACGGCAAGGTGTCGGCCGCCTGGTCGCTGGCCTTCCTGCTGCCCTTCGGGCTGATCTACGGCGCCCCCCAGGCCGGGGCCCAGCTGGTCCATGCGCTGGTGGCCGAATACATCCCGTTCATCATCCTGCTCACGGCCCTGTTCGCGGTCGCCGGCGGCATCCATATCCGCGGCAACCTGCGCGGCTCGGCCGGCCTGAACACCGCGATCCTCGCGATCGGGGCGGTGCTCGCCAGCCTGATGGGCACCACCGGCGCCTCGATGCTGCTGATCCGGCCGCTGATCCGTGCCAACGACGACCGCAAG
This sequence comes from Variovorax sp. 10N432, assembly GCF_056394465.1. Taxonomy (NCBI): domain Bacteria; kingdom Pseudomonadati; phylum Pseudomonadota; class Betaproteobacteria; order Burkholderiales; family Comamonadaceae; genus Variovorax; species Variovorax sp. 10N432. The sequence continues at coordinate 150,152 of NZ_JBFTHX010000009.1, read as the reverse complement.
CACAAGGTGCACGTGGTCGTGTTCTTCATCTTCATCGTGTCGAACGTCGGCGGGTCGCTGACGCCGCTGGGCGATCCGCCGCTGTTCCTCGGCTTCCTCAAGGGCGTCGATTTCTTCTGGACCGCGAAGAACATCTTTCCCGACACGCTGTTCGTGGTCGGCGCGCTGCTGGCCCTGTTCTATGCGCTCGACCGCTGGTACTTCCGCCACGAAGGCGTCACGCCCTTCGACCCGACCCCCGACACCGGCGGCATCGGCTTCGACGGCGCCGTCAACTTCTGGCTGCTGGGCGGCGTGCTCTTCCTGGTGCTGCTGAGCGGCGTCTGGAAGTCGCCGCTGGGCTTCGACATCCACGGCACCTGGGTCGGCCTGCCGGGCCTGGTGCGCGACGTCGGGCTGGTGGCGCTGACCTTGCTGTCGCTCAAGCTCACCGCGCCCAAGGTCCATGCCGACAACCAGTTCGGCTGGGGCCCGATGGCCGAGGTGGCCAAGCTGTTCGCGGGCATCTTCCTGACCATCGTGCCGGTGATCGCGATGCTGAAGGCCGGCCTCCATGGCCCGTTCGGCGCCATCGTCTCGGCCGTCACCCGGCCCGACGGCCAACCCGACCCGGCGATGTACTTCTGGGCCACCGGCATCCTGAGCTCGTTCCTCGACAATGCGCCGACCTACCTGGTGTTCTTCAACACCGCGGGCGGCGACCCGCAGGCGCTGATGACCACCTATGCGACGACACTGGCGGCGATCTCGGCCGGTGCCGTGTTCATGGGCGCCAACACCTACATCGGCAACGCGCCCAACCTGATGGTCAAGGCCATCGCGGAGAGCCGCGGCGTGCGCATGCCGAGCTTCTTCGGCTACATGCTGTGGTCGGGCGCGATCCTGATCCCGCTGTTCATCCTCACCACCTTCATCTTCTTCCGCTGACCATGACCCAAGCCAAAGTCCTCGTCGCCCGTTCGATCTTCCCCGAGACCATCGCCCGGCTCCAGGCCCACTTCGACGTCGAGGCCAACCAGGCCGACGACGACTGGAGCGCGGCCCAGCTGATCGAGAAGCTGCAGGGCAAGCAGGGCGTCTTCACCACCGGCAGCGAGCGCATCGACGGCGCGCTGCTCGCGGCCTGCCCCGACCTGAAGATCTGCGCCAACATGGCCGTGGGCTACAACAACTTCGACCTCGACGCCATGACCGCGCGCGGCGTGCTGGGCACCAATGCGCCCGACGTGCTGACCGAGACCACGGCCGACTTCGGCTTCGCGCTGCTGATGGCCACGGCGCGGCGGATTGCCGAAAGCGAGCATTTCCTGCGCGCAGGCCAGTGGAAGAAGTGGCGCTACGACATGTTCTCGGGCTCCGACATCCATGGCTCCACGCTCGGCATCATCGGCATGGGACGCATCGGGCAGGGCATCGCGAAGCGCGGTGCGCTCGGCTTCGGCATGAAGGTGATCTATCACAACCGTTCGCGGCTCGATGCCGCGCTCGAAGCCGAGTGCAAGGCCAGCTACGTCGGCAAGGAAGAGCTCCTCAAGACTGCTGACCACGTCGTCCTGGTGGTGCCCTACACGCCGGCTTCCCACCACACCATCGGCGCCGCCGAACTGGCGCTGATGAAGCCGACCGCGACCTTGGTCAACATCGCGCGCGGCGGCATCGTCGACGACGCCGCGCTGGCCGTTGCGCTGCGCGAGCGCCGCATCGCCGCCGCCGGCCTCGACGTCTTCGAGGGCGAACCCAAGGTGCACCCCGACCTGCTGACCGTTCCCAATGTGGTGCTGACGCCCCACATCGCGAGCGCCACCGTGCCGACCCGCCGGGCCATGGCCGATCTCGCGGTCGACAACCTGATCGGCTTCCTGGTCGACGGCAAGCCGGTGACGCCGCTGAACCCCGCGGTGCTGGGGGCACGCTGAGCCCGTGACCGAGACCTGGATCCTGCTGGCCCTCGCGGCCTTGAATATCGTCCTCCTGCTGTGGCTGCTGCTGCGGCCCGCACCGCCTTCCGACCATTCGGCGCTTCTGGCCAGCAACGAGCGCATCGAGCGCGAACTGCGCCATGAGATCGGCGAATCGTCGCGCGGCGCGCGCCAGGAAAGCGCGCAGGCCTTCGCCACCTTCCAGCGCGCCTTGCTGCACCAGGGGGCGGAGTCCACGCGCACCCAGAACGCCCAGATCGACGCCTTCGCGCAGCAGCTCGCGCTGTTGCAGAAGACGCTGGCCGACACCCTCAACACCCAGCTCCAGGGGCTGTCCGAGTCCAACGCCCGCCGGCTCGCCGAGGTGCGCGCGACGATGGAAACCCAGCTCGCGCAGCTGCAGCAGAGCAACACCGCCAAGCTCGACGAGATGCGCCAGACCGTCGACGAGAAGCTGCAGAGCACGCTCGAGGCGCGGCTCGGCGAGAGCTTCAAGCAGGTGGCCGAGCGGCTCGAGCAGGTGCACAAGGGGCTGGGCGAGATGCAGTTGCTGGCGGTGGGCGTTGGCAGCCTCCAGCGGGTGCTGACCAACGTCAAGACCCGCGGCGTGTTCGGCGAAGTGCAGCTCGAGGCGCTGCTCGAGCAGGTGCTGACGGCCGAGCAGTTCGCCCGCCAGGTCGAGACCAAGCCGCGCAGCGGCCAGCGGGTCGATTTCGCGGTCCGCTTCCCGGGCCGCGGCGGCGACGGCGCGCCGGTCTGGCTGCCGATCGACGCCAAGTTTCCGCGCGACGACTACGAGCGCCTGATCGACGCCCACGAGCGGGCCGACGCAGCGGCCGCCGAGCTGGCCGCCAAGGCGCTCGAGGCGCGCATCCGCAGCGAGGCCAAGTCGATCGCCGACAACTACCTGGCGGCGCCGCACACCACCGATTTCGCGATCCTGTTCCTGCCGGTCGAGAGCCTCTACGCCGAGGTGCTGCGCCGGCCGGGCCTGATGGATGCCATCCAGCGCCAGCATCGCGTGACGCTGGCCGGCCCGACCACGCTGCTGGCCATGCTCAACAGCCTGCACATGGGCTTTCGCACGCTGGCGCTGGAGCACCAGGCGTCCGAGGTCTGGAAGGTGCTGGGCGCGGTCAAGACCGAATTCGAGCGCTACGGCGAATGGGTGGCGCGCATCAAGGAGCAGGTGGCCAAGGCCTCCGACACGCTCGACAAGGCCGACACCCGGGCCCGGCAGATGCGGCTGGCGCTGCGCAAGGTCGAGGCGCTGCCCGAGGCGCAGACCCAGGCCTTGCTGCCGCAGGCCGACGACGAGGACGCCGCCGCCCCGTGAACCCTGGATTGCTTCGCCTGATCCTGGCGCAGGTCTGCCTGCATGCCGCGATGACGGGCACCCGGCTGGCGGCCCCGCTGCTGGCCTTGCGCGACGGCTACAGTCCGGCGGCCGTCGGGATGCTGCTGGCGCTGTTCGCGCTGACCCAGGTGTTCCTGGCGCTGCCCGCCGGCCGCTTCGCCGACCGGCACGGGCTGCGGCTGCCGCTCACGATCGCAGTCGTGGCGGCGACCACGGGTGCGGCGCTGGCCGGGGCTTTCCCGGTGTTCCCGGTGCTCTGCGTGGCCGCTCTGCTGACGGGCGGCGCGACCGGCATCGCCGTGATCGCGCTGCAGCGCCATGTCGGCCGCGCGGCCACCAACCCGACCCAGCTCAAGCAGGTGTTCAGCTGGCTGGCGATCGCGCCGGCCGCGGCCAACTTCGTCGGCCCCTTCGCCACCGGGCTGCTGATCGACCACGCCGGCCCGGTGCCCGGAGACATGATCGGTTTTCGCGTGGCCTTCGCGCTGCTGGCGCTGCTGCCCATCGCCTGCTGGCTGCTGGCGCGCGGCACCGTCGAGTTGCCGCACATCAGCCTGCCGGCCGGCGCGCCCAGGCCGCGCGCCTGGGACCTGCTGGCCCAGCCGATGTTCAGGCGGCTGCTGTTCGTCAACTGGATGCAGTCGGCCGCCTGGGATGTCCATACCTTCGTGCTGCCGCTGCTCGGTCACGAGCGCGGCCTGAGCGCGTCGATGATCGGATCGATCCTCGGCGCCTTCGCGGTCGCGGCGGCCGCCATCCGCGTCGTGCTGCCGCTGGTCGCATCGCGTTTCAGCGAGCGCAGCGTGATCGCGGCATCGAACGTGGTCACGGCGCTGGTCTTCGCGGTCTATCCGCTGATGACCAGCGCGCTCGGCATGGGCGCCTGCTCGGTGGTGCTCGGCATCGCCCTCGGCGCCGTGCAGCCGATGGTGATGAGCATGCTGCACCAGATCACGCCGCATGCGCGCCACGGCGAGGCGCTCGGCCTGCGCGTGATGACGCTCAACGCCTCGAGCGTGGCGATGCCGATGCTGTTCGGCGCCGCCGGCGCGCTGATCGGCGTCGCCGGCGTGTTCTGGATCGTCGGCGGCGTGGTGGCCGCGGGCACTCGCTCGGTGTGGGGCCTGCAGGTGCCGCCGCGCGGCGAGTAGCTACAGCTTGTAGAAGGTCTTGATGTAGTTCCAGGCGTCCTGGGGCGCGTCGACGTACTCGATCAGCTTCACGTCGTTGGGCGAGATCACGCCTTCCTCGGCCAGGAACTCGAAGTTGATGAGCTGCTTCCAGTAGTCCGAGCCGAACAGCACGATCGGCACCGGCTTGGCCTTCTTGGTCTGCACCAGCGTGATGACCTCGAACAGCTCGTCGAGCGTGCCGAAGCCGCCCGGGAAGGCCACCAGCGCCTTCGCCCGCATCATGAAATGCATCTTGCGGATCGCGAAGTAGTGGAACTTGAAGCTCAGCGCCGGCGTCACGTAGGGATTGGCTTCTTCTTCCATCGGCAGCGCGATCGCCAGCCCGACCGACAGACCGCCGCCCTCGTAGGCGCCGCGGTTGGCGGCCTGCATGATGCCGGGCCCGCCGCCGGTGCAGACGAAGAGCTTGTCCTGCGGTTCACGGTCGTTGCTGTACTGCGCCACCAGCTTGCCGAAGGCGCGCGCCTTCTCGTAGTAGTGCGAGCTGCGCGCCAGCTTGCGCCAGCGGTCTGCGGCCACGCTGTCGCCGGCGGCCTCGGCCTGGGCGATCAGCGCGCCCGATTCCTCCTCGCTGCGGAAGCGCGCGCTGCCGAACACCACCACCGTGTTCTCGATGCCGTGGGCGCGCATCTCGAGGTCGGGTTTCATGAGTTCGAGCTGCATGCGCAGGCCGCGGGTTTCGCGCCGCAGCAGGAATTCCGGGTCGGCGAAGGCCAGCCGCGAAGGATCGGTGTGCAGCGGCAGTCCCTTGTCCGAATGGGCCTGCAGGGTGGCCCAGGCGTCGGCGAGCCGCTTGTCGTGAAGGTCGTGAGTGCTGTGGTTGTCCATGGTCGTGCGGGGGAAGGCGGATTCTGGATTGTGCGCGTTGCAGGTTTCGGGCCCGTTGCGGCCGCGCATCAGGGACCGGGACGCAAAAAAGGCTCCCGCGGGAGCCTTTTTGCAGGGTGGCGGTCGGTCAGACGCGCTTGCGGTATTCGCCGGTGCGGGTGTCGATTTCGATCTTGTCGCCCTGGGCGACGAACAGCGGCACGCCGATCTCGAAGCCGGTCGAGATCTTGGCCGGCTTCATGACCTTGCCCGAGGTGTCGCCCTTGACGGCCGGCTCGGTCCAGGTGATTTCGCGCTCGACGCTGGTCGGCAGTTCGACCGAGATCGCCTTGCCGTCGTAGAACACCACTTCGACCGGCATGCCGTCTTCGAGGTAGTTGAGCGAGTCGCCCATGTTCTCGGCTTCGACTTCGTACTGGTTGTACTCGGTGTCCATGCAGACGTACATCGGGTCGGCGAAGTAGGAGTAGGTGCACTCCTTCTTGTCGAGCACGATCTGGTCGATCTTGTCGTCGGCCTTGAACACCACTTCGGTGTTGAAGTTGGCGATCAGGCTCTTGAGCTTCATGCGCACGGTGGCGGAATTGCGGCCGCCACGGCTGTATTCGGTCTTCAGGACGACCATCGGGTCCTTGCCATGCATGATCACGTTGCCAGCGCGGATTTCTTGAGCGATTTTCATAATCAGGGTCTCTGGATGTTGGCCGCTCGTGCACTGTAGGGCTCGGCCCTCTGGCGCATTCACCGCGGCGGGTTCAGCGGAAGCTTCGATCGGCGTTCGGTCCAGGGGACACCTGGGTCGGGAGCGCTGTCGGAATTCCGCAAAGCCCGCAATTTTAGCTTTTTTGGGCGACGAATCGCCGAAGTCGGGTCAAAAGGTCGTCCTGCGCGAGCAACCGGGCGCGCGCCGCCTCTGTGGTTTCGGCCCAGGACGCCAAGGTGGCGGGGTCCAGGAGAGGCAGGTCGCCGTCCTGGATGCCGCTCCACAGGTGATGAAAGCCGCGCAGCGTCGGCGGCGCCTGCAGCCAGTCCAGGAAGGCGTCCAGTTTCTCGTGGTGGGCGTCGTCGTCCTGCGGATAGATCTGCCAGACGAAGGGGGCGCCGGCCCAGAGCGCACGCACCAGCGAATCCTCGCCGCGCACGAAGTTCAGGTCGCAGGCCCACAGCAGGTGGTCGAACTCCGGCTGGGGCAGGGTGGGCAGCCAGCTGATGGCGAGGGCGCCGCGCCGGGGCGGGCCGGGCGGCAAGGCGGCAGCGGCGCGCCCGGCGGTGACCAGCAGGCGGGTCGGCTCGGCCGCATGCTCGAATTGCGCCAGCAGCGCCTCGAGGGCCGGCGGTTCGTAGCAGAACAGCGAGACCACCCGCTCGCCCTGCCAGTCGATGCCCTGGCGCCGGAACCAGGCGGCGCGGTCGAAGCGGGCGCGTCGCGCCATGAGGTCCGGCCCGCGCAGCAGCCCGCCCGTGCGCTCGGTGAACCCCGGGTAGAAAAAATACTTGGTCAGGCCCGCGCCGGGGGCCCGGAACACGGGGGAGGGCAGGCCGTGCAGGCGTTCGACGTAGGGCTCTGCGGACAGGTATTCGAGGTTGATCCAGTGGCGGCGGGCGCCCTCATGGCCCGCATGCTCGGCGAAGCGGGCAATGACCTCGGGGGCGGGATCGCAGCCGAAGGCCTCGATCAGCACGTCCGGCGCCGCCTCCGAAGCGGCCCGCGCCGCGTGGGTCGGGGTCCAGGGAACGACCGTGACGCCATCGCAGCCGCCGGGTGCCATCCAGGCCAGCGCCGACGGGTCGTCGATCCAAAGGCGGACGATGTCGTCCGGACCGGCCAGCGATGTGGCCAGCCGCCAGCAGACGCCTACGTCGCCATGGTTGTCGATCACCTTGCAGAAAATGTCCCAGCGCATCGCGGGATACTCTACAGCCCTCCACCCGAAGACACCGGAGACAGCCCCCATGTCACAACACTCGGCCGACATCCTCTGGCAGCGCGGCGACCAGGATTTTCTCGGCAACCGCTACAGCCGCCGCCACGCCATCCGTTTCGACGGCGGTGCCGAATGGCTGGGCTCGTCCTCGCCGCACGTGGTGCCCGTGCCGCTGTCGGACGCCGCCGCGGTCGATCCCGAAGAAGCCTTCGTCGCCTCGCTGTCGAGCTGCCACATGCTGTGGTTCCTGTCGATCGCGGCCTCGCGCGGCTTCTGCGTCGAGCGCTACGCCGATCACGCCAGCGGCAAGATGGGCCGCAATGCCGAAGGCAAGATCGCGATGACCGTCGTCACCTTGCGTCCCGAGGTGCAGTTCTCGGGCCAGAGCCAGCCGTCGACGGAACAACACGAGGCGATGCACCACTCGGCACATGACCAGTGCTTCATCGCCAACTCGGTCAAGACGGACGTGCGCTGCGAGCCGGTGATCGCGGCCTCCTCGCAACTCTGAGAACGATGCCTGAGACCCCTTCCGTCCATTCCGACCAACTGCTCAGCGAAGTGGCGGCCCTGCCGCAGCTGCCGGGCGTCTACCGCTACTTCGACGCCCAGGGCGGCGTGCTCTACGTCGGCAAGGCGCGCAACCTCAAGAAGCGGGTCGCGAACTATTTCCAGAAGAGCCACGGCGGCACGCGCATCGGCCACATGATCTCGAAGATCGCCCGCATGGAGACCACCGTGGTGCGCTCCGAGGCCGAGGCGCTGCTGCTCGAGAACAACCTCATCAAGTCGCTCAAGCCGCGCTACAACATTCTTTTTCGCGACGACAAGAGCTACCCTTATCTCAAGATCGCGTCGCACGAGTTCCCCAGGCTGGCCTACTACCGGGGCTCGGTCGATCGCAAGCACCGCTATTTCGGCCCGTACCCCAGCGCATGGGCGGTGAAAGAATCGATCCAGCTGCTGCAGAAGGTCTTCAAGCTGCGCACCTGCGAAGACACGGTCTACGCCAACCGCGCCCGGCCGTGCCTGCTCTACCAGATCAAGCGCTGCACCGCGCCCTGCGTCGGCCACATCACGCCCGAGGCCTATGCCCAGGACGTGGCCAACGCCGAGGCCTTCCTGATGGGCGACACGCAGGCCGTCCTGACCCAGCTCGAGGCGCGCATGATGGCGCATGCCGAGAAGCTCGAGTTCGAGCAGGCGGCCGAGCTGCGCAACCAGATGTCGGCCCTGTCGCGCGTGCTGCACCAGCAGTCGATCGAGATCGCTTCCGACAAGGACGTCGACATCCTGGCGGTCAAGGTGCAGGGCGGCAAGGCCTGCGTGAACCTCGCCATGGTGCGGGGCGGGCGGCATCTGGGCGACCGGGCCTACTTCCCGGTGCATGTCGAGGATGCCGCGCAGATGCAGCACGCCGAGGGCGAGGGCGACGACGGCCCGCCGCCGCCGGCCGACGCGGTCGAGGTGCAGGTGCTCGAGGCCTTCATCGCCCAGCACTACATCGACGTCCCGGTGCCGGCCACGCTGGTGCTCAGCGAGCTCGTCAGCCGCGAGCTGATCGAGGCCGTGTCGCAGCAGTCGGGCACCCGTGTCACGGCGGTCTTCCAGCCGCGCGAGCAGCGCCGCCATTGGCTCGAGATGGCGACCAAGAACGCCGGGCTGCAACTGGCCCGCCTGCTGGCCGAAGAAGGCTCGCAGCAGGCCCGCACGCGGGCGCTGGTCGATGCGCTCGAACTGGCGCCCGACGACCTCGACAATTTCCGCGTCGAGTGCTTCGACATCTCGCACACCGCTGGCGAGGCGACCCAGGCCTCGTGCGTGGTGTTCGAGCACCACGCCATGCAGAACCGCGAATACCGGCGCTACAACATCGAAGGCATCACGCCGGGCGACGACTACGCCGCGATGCGCCAGGTGCTGCACCGGCGCTACGGCAAGCTGGCCGAGGCGATGGCGGCCGAGACCGAGGCGCCGCCGGCCGGCGATGCCGCGGGCGTCGGCACCGACGCCAAGCCGGGCACGCGGACCGCGCGGATGCCGGAGCTGGTGCTGGTCGATGGCGGCAAGGGCCAGGTGTCGATGGCGCGCGAGGTGTTCAGCGAGCTGGGCCTGCCGCTGTCGCTGATCGTCGGCGTCGAGAAGGGCGAGGGCCGCAAGGTCGGCCTCGAGGAACTGGTGTTCGCCGATGGCCGCGAGAAGGTCTACCTGGGCCGCGACTCCGCGGCGCTGATGCTGGTGGCGCAGATCCGCGACGAGGCGCATCGCTTCGCCATCACCGGCATGCGCGCCAAGCGCGCCAAGGTGCGGGTCGGCGGCAGCCAGCTCGAGGACATCCCGGGCATCGGCCCGAAGCGGCGCGCGCGCCTGCTGCAGCGCTTCGGCGGCATCCGCGGCGTGGCGGCGGCGAGCGTGGAGGACATCGCGTCGGTCGATGGCATCGCCTTCGACCTGGCCGAAGAGATCTACCGCGCTTTGCACTAGGCCTGCGGCCCCCTTGGGGAGCGTGGGGGCGATCCAGGCCGGCGCCGGGCCGCCCCAAGGCGGCCTGCGGCCCCCTCGGGGGACAGCGACCCACACGCAGTGGGGAGCGTGGGGGCGATTCAGGCCGGCGCCGGGCCGCCCCAAGGCGGCCTGCGGCCCCCTCGGGGGGCAGCGAGCCACACGCAGTGGGGGAGCGTGGGGGCGATTCAGGCCGGCGCCGGGCCGCCCCAAGGCGGCCTGCGGCCCCCTCGGGGGGCAGCGACCCACACGCAGTGGGGGAGCGTGGGGGCGATTCCTCCGGCCCCTATACTCCAGCGCAATGTTCTGGACTCTGCCAACGATCATGACCTGGACGCGCATCGTCGCGATCCCCCTGATCGTGGGCGTGTTCTATCTGCCGCTGGACGTGCCGATGCGCAACTGGATCGCGACGGTGATGTTCATCGTCTTCGCGGCCACCGACTGGCTCGACGGTTTCCTGGCGCGCCGGCTCAAGCAGACCTCGGCCTTCGGCGCCTTCCTCGATCCGGTGGCCGACAAGTTCCTGGTCTGCGCCTCGCTCCTGGTGCTGGTCCACCTGAACCGCGCCGACGTCTTCGTGGCGCTGATCATCATCGGCCGCGAGATCGCGATCTCCGCCCTGCGCGAATGGATGGCGCAGATCGGCGCCAGCAAGAGCGTGGCGGTCCACATGGTCGGCAAGGTGAAGACCGTGGTGCAGATGGTCGCGATCCCGTTCCTGCTGTTCGACGGCGTGCTGTTCGGCCGTATCGACACCGGCACCTGGGGCCAATGGCTGATCTGGCTGTCGGCCGTACTCACCGTCTGGTCGATGGTCTACTACCTGCAAAAGGCGATCCCCGAAATCCGGGCCCGCGCGAAATGAGCGCTGCGGCCCGGTCGACGGGCTGGCTGCGGGCCATGCCGGCGGTATTCGTGCTGATCTGGAGCACCGGCTTCATCGTGGCGCGCTTCGGCATGCCCCATGCGCCGCCGCTCAAGTTCCTCGCCGTGCGCTATGCGCTCTCGATGGTCTGCTTCCTGGTCTGGGTCCGCTGGGCCCGCGTCGCGTGGCCGCGCGATCGTCGCCAGTGGGGGCATCTCGCCGTCATCGGCGTCTTGATGCAGGCCGGCTACCTCGGCGGCGTCTGGGCCGCGGTGCGGGCCGGCATGGGGTCCGGGCTGGTCGCGCTGCTGGTCGGTATCCAGCCGGTGCTGACCGCCGTCTGGCTCAGCATGTTCGGCGGCCGGATCACGCGGCGCCAATGGACCGGGCTGCTGCTCGGATTCGGCGGCCTGGTGCTGGTCGTGTCGCGCAAGCTCGGGCAGGGCGGGGAGGTCAGCGCACTGACCATGGGGCTGGCCTTGCTGGCGCTGTTGTCGATCACCGCCGGCACGCTGTACCAGAAGCGTTTTCTCGCGCCCTGCGACGTCCGCAGCGCCAGCGCGATCCAGATGGCCGCAGCCTTGATCGTCACCTTGCCGTTCGCGGCGCTCGAGCCCGACAGCATTCACTGGAACCTGGCCTCGGGCGGCGCCATGGCGTGGTCGGTGCTCGCGCTGTCGCTGGGCGGCAGTTCGCTGCTCTACATGCTGATCCAGCGCGGCACCGCCACCGCGGTGACCAGCCTGCTCTACCTGGTGCCGCCGTGCACGGCCGTGATGGCCTGGCTGCTGTTCGCGGAACCGATCACCGCCCTGACCCTGGCCGGCATCGCGATCACCGCGGTGGGCGTCAGCCTGGTCGTCAAGTAGGCCCGACGGCCTTCCACGGCTCGGCCCGAAAACTCTCGACCAGGAAATCGATCAGCAGCCGCACCCGGCGCGGCGTCTTGGGACGCCAGGGTGCGATCCACTGGATGTCCGCATCCGGCATCGCATGCTGCGGCAGCACGCGCACCAGTTCGCCGGACGCAAGCTGTGGCGCGATGTCCCACAGGCTGCGCAGCATGATGCCGTGGCCCGACAGGCACCAGTCGCGCACCATCTCGCCCGAGTTGCTGGACAGCGGGCCGCGCACCCGCACCCGCGCGGTGCTGCCGTCCCTGGCCCGGCGCAGCGTCCACAGGGCGAACTCGCGCTCGCCGCCGACGCTGTTCTCGCGCGCCACCAGGCAGTCGTGCGCCGCCAGCGCCGCCACGTCGGCCGGCATGCCGCGGCGCGCGAGGTAGTCCGGGCTCGCGGCCAGCACCCGCTGGTTGCGCGCGATGCGCCGGCTGACCCAGTCGCCGGCCCGGCGCTGCTGCGGCGCCCAGAGCCAGACCGCGCCGTCGAAGCCCTCGGCGCCGAGATCGGGCAGGGCCTCGACCAGCTGCAGCTGGATTTCGAGCCCGGGGTGGCGCTGGTTGAAGCTCGCCAGCGCCGGGCCCAGCCAGCGGCGGCCGAAGCCGAAGGTGCCGGCCAGCCGCACCGGCCCGCTGAGTTCGCTCTGGCGTTCGCCGAGCTCGTTCTCGAGCGCTGCGAAGCCTTCGAGCAGACCCTTGGCATGCTGGCACACGGTTTCGCCCTCGGCGGTGGCGCTGAGGCGGCGCGTGGTGCGCTCGAACAGCCGCTGGCCGAGCCGGGCCTCCAGCGCGCCCAGGCGCTTGGTCACCACCGACGGGACCACGTCGAGCGCGAGCGCGGCGCCGGCCAGGCTGCCGCGGCTGCGGATCGCCAGCACAAGCTCCAGGTCACTGCGTTCCATTCATGCCATTTCGGAAATTATCAATTGGCCCATTGTTGCTTGATGCCACGAGTGGCGCAACGCACAATCGACCCATGTTCGATGCCTTCACCTCCTTCGACCTGACGCGCAATGGCGTCAAGGTGCATGGCCGCATCGGTGGCCGCGGCGCGCCCCTGCTGCTGCTCCACGGCCATCCGCAGACGCACGCCAACTGGCATCGGGTGGCACCTCGCCTGGCCGAGCAGTTCACGGTCGTCCTGGTCGACCTGCGCGGCTACGGCGACTCGGGCCGGCCGCCCGCCGACGAGGCCCATTCGAACTACAGCAAGCGCGAGATGGCGCTCGATGCGCTGCACGCCATGCGCGCGCATGGCTTCGAACGCTTCGGCGTGCTGGCGCACGACCGCGGCGCGCGCGTCGCCCATCGGCTGGCGGCCGATCACCCGCAAGCGGTCGAGCGGCTGATGCTGCTCGACATCGCGCCGACGCTCGCGATGTACGCGAACACCACGGAGGCCTTCGCCCGGGCCTACTGGCACTGGTTCTTCCTGATCCAGCCGCCGCCGCTGCCGGAAGCGCTGATCGAGAGCGATCCGGTCCGCTATATCCGCAGCGTGATGGGTGGACGGCACGCGGGTCTCGCGCCTTTCACGCCCGAGGCGCTGGCCGAATACGAACGCTGCGCCGCGATCCCCGGCAGTGCGCAGGCGATTTGCGAGGACTACCGTGCGTCGGCCGGCATCGACCTCGACCACGACCGTGCCGATATCGCCGCCGGCCGCAGGCTGGCACAGCCGCTGCGTGTGCTGTGGGGCGCGCACGGCGCGGTCGGGCGCTCGTTCGACGTGCTGTCGCTGTGGCGCGAGCGGGCCGACGACGTCGCCGGCGGCGCGCTGCCGTGCGGCCACTACATTCCCGAGGAAGCGCCGGCCGAGTTGCTGGCCGAGGCGCTTGCTTTCTTCAACGCGAACCCAAGGATCGAGACATGAGCACCCAACGCATCGCAGTCATCGCCGGCGACGGCATCGGCAAGGAGACCATGCCCGAGGGCCTGCGCGTGCTGGATGCCGTCAGCCGCAAGTTCGGCATCGACCTCAAGTTCGACCATTTCGATTTCTCGAGCTGGGACTATTTCGAGAAGCACGGCAAGATGCTTCCCGACGACTGGAAGGACCAGATCGGCGGCCATGACGCGATCTACTTCGGTGCCGTCGGCTGGCCCGAGAAGATCGCCGACCATGTGTCGCTCTGGGGGTCCCTGCTGCTGTTCCGGCGCGAGTTCGACCAGTACATCAACCTGCGGCCGGCCCGCCTGATGCCCGGCATCGTGGCGCCGGTGGTGCGGCGCGACGGCACGCCGCGCGAACCCGGCGAGATCGACATGTACATCGTGCGCGAGAACACCGAGGGCGAATACTCGAGCATCGGCGGGCGCATGTTCGAAGGCACGGCGCGCGAGATCGTGATCCAGGAAACCGTGATGTCGCGCGTCGGCGTCGACCGGGTGCTGAAGTTCGCCTTCGAGCTGGCTGCGTCGCGGCCGAAGAAACACCTCACGAGCGCGACCAAGTCCAACGGCATCTCGATCACCATGCCCTACTGGGATGAGCGCGTGGCGGCGATGGCGAAGCACTATCCGGGCGTCGCGCTCGACAAGTTCCACATCGACATCCTGACCGCGCACTTCGTGCAGCGGCCCGACTTCTTCGATGTGGTGGTGGCGAGCAACCTGTTCGGCGACATCCTCTCCGATCTCGGCCCGGCCTGCACCGGCACCATCGGCATCGCGCCCAGCGCCAACCTCAACCCCGAACGCACCACGCCGTCGCTGTTCGAGCCGGTGCACGGGTCGGCGCCCGACATCGCCGGGCGGGGCATCGCCAATCCGATCGGCCAGATCTGGTGCGGCGCCATGATGCTGGAGTTCCTGGGCCACAAGGCGGCGCACGACGCCATCCTGGCCGCGATCGAGAAGGTGCTCGCGCCCGGCAGCGGTGCCCCGCGCACACCGGACATCGGCGGAACCGCGCGAACCGCCGATCTGGGCCAGGCCATCGCCGAGGCGCTTTGAAAATCGGTTCGCCAAAACGCCACTAAAATTGCGGTCCTCGCTGCGTTTCACGGGGCTGCGTCGTATTGACACCCCCGAGACCAGTGGTTGTAATCCTTGTCGGCAGCGCGCTGCCGGCGCGTCAGAGCTGCCACCCACCTGCTGTACCCACCCCCGTGGCGTCGCCACGGGGCTGGCGCCGCTTCTGACGACCCTGATCAACAATTTTCTGCAAGGGGCCCTTGTGAACAAAACCGAACTGATTGAGCACATCGCAAAGAACGCCGACATCTCCAAAGCCGCTGCCACGCGGGCACTCGAATCCACGATCGGCGCCATTCGTACCACGCTCAAGAAGGGCGGCTCGGTCTCGCTCGTCGGTTTCGGCACTTTTGCAGTCGGCAAGCGCGCCGCCCGGACCGGTCGGAATCCCCGCACCGGCGACGCGATTAAAATCAAGGCCGCCAAGATTCCCAAGTTCCGTCCCGGCAAGGCGCTCAAAGACGCGCTGAACTGAGACCATCGTTTGAAGGTGGGGTGCTTAGCTCAGTTGGTAGAGCGGCGCTCTTACACGGCGTAGGTCGGGGGTTCGAGCCCCTCAGCACCCACCACCCGATGCAAAGGCGAACGGATCGTTCGCCTTTTTTCTTGCTGCGTCAATTTTCGTCCTAGAGAGTGCTCAAGCATGTTTGATTCCTTCCGCAAGTACAACAAGATCATCATGGTGTTCTTGTTCTTGCTGATCATTCCCTCGTTCGTGCTGTTCGGCGTCGATCGCTACCAAGGCGGCGGCCAGGGCGAGAAGGTCGCACGCGTGGCCGGTACCGACATCACGCGGCCCGAGTGGGATGCCCAGCATCGCAACGAGGTCGACCGGATTCGCCAGCAGGCGCCCACCATCGACCCGGCGATGCTCGACTCTGATGCGGCGCGCTACGCCACGCTCGAGCGCATGGTGCGCGAGCGGGTGCTCGCGGCGGCAGCCTCGAAGTCGAACATGTCGGTGTCCGAGGAACGGCTGGCGCGGCTGTTCGCGGCCGATCCGGGCCTGGCGAGCTTCCGCACCGCCGACGGCAAGTTCGATCGCGAGACCTTCATGCGGGCGACCGGCCGCACGCCCGAGCAGTACGAAGCCTCGGTGCGCGCCGACCTGGCGACGCAGCAGGTGTCGCTCGGGGTCTCGGGCACGGCCTTTGCCACGCCGGCCCAGGCCGCGGTCACGCTCAACGCCTTCTACGACCGCCGCGAGATCCAGGTCGCGCTCTTCAAGCCGGCCGACTTCGCGTCCAAGGTCAGCGTCAGCGACGCCGATCTCGAGGCCTTCTACAAGGCCCATACGGCGCAGTTCCAGCAGCCCGAACGCGCGAAGGTCGAGTACCTGGTGCTCGATCTCGAAGCCGCCAAGAAGAACATCGCCGTGAGCGAGGCCGACCTGCGCAGCTACTACGACCAGAACGCCGCCCGCTTCGGCTCCAAGGAAGAGCGGCGCGCGAGCCACATCCTGATCGCGGTGCCGCAGGGCGCGCCGGCCGCCGAGCGCGAGCAGGCCCGCAAGAAGGCCGAACAGCTGCTGGCCGACCTGCGCAAGGCACCCAACACCTTCGCCGACGTGGCGCGCAAGAATTCGCAGGACCCGGGTTCGGCGGAGAAGGGCGGCGACCTCGACGTCGTGACCCGCGGCGCGATGGTCAAGCCCTTCGAAGATGCGCTGTTCGCGCTCAAGAAGGGCGAGATCAGCAGCGTGGTGGAGACCGAGTTCGGCTATCACATCATCCAGCTCAACGACATCAAGCCGGCCGTGGTGCCGCCGTTCGACAAGGTGCGCGCGACCATCGAGAACGAAGTACGCAGCCAGCAGGCGACGGCGGAATTCGCCAAGGCCGCCGAGGCTTTCACCGACATCGTCTACCAGCAGCCCGACAGCCTGCAGCCGGCGGCCGACAAGCTCAAGCTGACGATCCAGACCGCCAGCAATGTCGCCCGCACGCCCCTGCCGGGCGCCACCGGCGCGCTGGCCAGCCGCAATTTCCTGAATGCGCTGTTCGCGCCCGACACGTTGGAGCGCAAGCACAACACGGAGGCGATCGAGATCGGTGCCAATCAACTGGCCTCGGGCCGGGTGGTGCAGTACGAACCGGCGCGCGCATTGCCGCTCGACGAAGTCAAGGACAAGGTGCGCACCCAGTTGGTCGCCGAGCGTGCGGCGGCGCTGGCGCGGGCCGAGGGCGAGGCGAAACTGGCCGCCTGGAAGGCCGATCCGGCCGGCGCCAGCTTTGGCGCTCCGGTCACGGTGTCGCGGCTCGACCCCCAATCGCAGCCGCTGCCGGTGATCGAAGTCGCGCTGCGGGCCGACACCGGCAAGCTGCCGGCACTGGTCGGCGCCGATCTGGGTGCCCAGGGCTATGCCGTGGTGCGGGTGATCAAGAACGTGCCGCGCACGCCGCCGGCGCCCGAGATGGCCAAGCAAGAGACCGAACAGTACGCCCAGGCGGTGGGCGGGGCCGAGACTGCCGCCTACTACAACCTGCTCAAGAACCGCTTCAAGGCCGAGATTCTGGTGCCGAAGCCTGCAGATTCGACGGTGGCCGCCGGACGCTAGCTTTTTTCACGCTACAATTGATGGCTTAGCGGTGGCTGTAGCTCAGCTGGTAGAGTCCCAGATTGTGATTCTGGTCGTCGTGGGTTCGAGTCCCATCAGCCACCCCAAAGACATTCGTCAGCAAACAGGCACTTCGGTGCCTGTTTTGCTTTGTGCGCCCGCCCGACGACCCGCCGCGGGAGATTGGCGCTCCAATCAAGCCCCGAACATGCCTGCCATTGACACAAACCCGTAGTCGAGCCGGGGTGTTTTTTTTCATCGGCCCGGCTTGCGGCAATTGGGATTTGAATTAAAATTTTGGCTTTCCAATTAGAGGATAAGCACAGATGGCTTCAACCCTTGCCGACATCAATTCCCAGATCAAGAAGCACGACGAGCAGATCGCGCAATTGCGCAAGCAAGCCGAAGATCTGCGGAATCAGGAGCGGGCTGGCGTTATCGAAGAGCTGCGCAAGAAGATCGCTGAATACGGCCTGACCGCCAGCGATCTCAAGCTCGGCGCGCGCGCCGGCAAGCGCAGTGCCACCACGGCGGCGCCCAAGAGCGCCGCCAAATACCGCAGCCCGACCGGCGAGACCTGGTCCGGCGGCCGTGGCCGCAAGCCGCGCTGGATCACCGAAGCCCTGACCGCCGGCAAGTCCCTGTCCGATTTCGAGATCAAATAACCCCGGCGGTCCTCGCCAGGCCAGCAGGCCCATCAAAAAGCCCCGCATCGCGGGGCTTTTTGCTTCCCGAGGCCGGCCTAAGCCTGGCCCGTTGGTGAAACACGCGGAACCGGCTCCGCCGGGCCGCTGGTGTTGCCCCCGGTCGGGGGTGGGCGCGCGGACACGAAGTGCCGGGCAACCTGGGGGCGAGCTCAATTCACCATGACCAGCTTTCCCTTGACGCCCCGTGAACCCATGTGCGCATAGGCCGCCTTGAGTTCGGACATCGGCATGGTCTGGTCGATCACGGGCTTGATCCTGCCCTGGCCGTACCAGGTGGCCAATTCGGCCATCATCTGCGCATTGGCCTTGGGCTCGCGGCGGGCGAAATCACCCCAGAACACGCCGACCAGCGAGGCGCCCTTGAGCAGCGTCAAATTCAGCGGCAGCGAAGGAATCGGGCCGGCCGCGAAACCGACGACCAGATAGCGGCCGCGCCAGCCGATGGAGCGGAATGCGGGCTCGGCGAATTCACCGCCGACCGGGTCGTAAATCACATCCGGGCCCTTGCCATCGGTCGCTGCCTTGACGGCATCGCGGAAGCCATTGGGCAGTACATGTGTGGTGTAGTTGATCGTGGCATCGGCGCCAATCGACTTGCAAAGCTCGCATTTCTCGTCGGTCGATGCGGCTGCAATGACGCGGGCGCCAGCGGCCTTTGCAATTTGGATGGCCGCGGTGCCGACGCCGCCGGCGGCTCCCAGCACCAATACGGTTTCGCCGGCCTTCAATTGGGCCCGATCCATCAATGCATGCCACGAAGTCGCGTAGATCATGATGAACGCCGCGGCGTCGATATGGCCGAAGCCTTCCGGCAATGGCATGCACAGCGCCGCGGGGGCCAGCGTGTGGGTGGCGAAACCGCCGGTGCCGGACAGGCAGGCGACGTTCTGGCCGACCTTCAGGTGCGTCACGCCTTCGCCGACCGCGGCGATCACGCCGGCATATTCGGATCCGGGGACGAAGGGCAGGGGCGGCTTCATCTGGTACTTGTTCTGCACGATGAGCAGGTCCGGGAAATTGAGGCTCGCGGCCTTGATTTCGATCAGCACCTGTCCCGGGCCCGGATTGGGCGTGGGCAGTTCTTTCCAGGTCAGCGCCTCGACGCCGACGGGGTTCTCGCAGAGCCATGCGTGCATGCTCGTCTCTCCTGTGATTGAGTCTTGGGGCAACGGAAAATCCGGGCCATGATAGGCGGCTGTCCCGGTCGCCGCGTGTCCCTGCCGTGACCCCACCCCCGCCTACAATCGCCGCCACAGACTGACGCCATGAAGATACTTATTTCGAACGACGATGGTTTCCAGGCGCCCGGCCTCGTCGCCCTGCACGACGCGCTGAAGGACATCGCCGAGGTCGAGGTCGTGGCCCCCGAGCACAACAACAGCGCCAAGTCGAATGCCCTGACATTGGCGGCGCCGCTGTACGTGCACAAGGCGCACAACGGCTTCCGCTACGTGACCGGCACGCCCGCCGATTGCGTGCACATCGCACTCAAGGGACTGCTCGACTACCGGCCCGATCTGGTCGTGTCCGGCATCAACAACGGCGCCAACATGGGCGACGACACCATCTATTCGGGCACCGTCGGGGCCGCCATGGAGGCTTATCTCTTCGGCATTCCGGCGATCGCCTTCTCGCAGATCGAGAAGGGCTGGGCGCACGTCGATGCCGCCGCGCAGGTGGCACGCCGGCTGGTCCAGCAGATCGAGCGCGAGAAGCTGATCGGCGGCAACCCCTTCCTGCTCAACGTCAACGTGCCGAACCTGCCCTTCGATGAATTGAAGCCGGTCAAGGTCTGCCGGCTGGGCCGCCGCCATGCGGCCGAGAAGGTCATCACGCAAGACAGCCCGCGCGGCGAGACCATGTACTGGATCGCAGGCGCCGGCGGTGCCAAGGACAGCGGCGAAGGCACCGATTTCCACGCCACCGCGGCCGGCCACGTGGCCCTGACGCCGCTGCAGATCGACCTCACCGACCACGCGAACCTCGGGGACTGGAACGACACCATGGCGCGTGTCGCGCGCAGCGCGGCGGGAGGCTGACCTTGGCAAGTCAACGGCCAGGTTTTCCGGTACGCCTGACGCCTACGGCCTCCGCGGCAACGCGCGGACGAATGCCTGCGGTGCCGGTCAAGCCGCTCGTTCCGACCACGCCCTCGATGGCGTCCGATGCGGTGCGGGCGCGGATGGTCCAGCGGCTCGCGGCCCAGGGCATCGCCGACGCCCGCGTGCTGCGCGCCATGGGCACCGTCGAGCGCCACCTGTTCGTCGACAGTGCGCTGGTCAACCAGGCCTACGAAGACACCAGCCTGCCGATCGGGCTGGGCCAGACGATCTCGAAGCCGAACGTGGTGGCGCGAATGATCGAGCTGCTGCTGGGCGCTCCGGCGCTGGCCCACAAGCCCGGCGAGCGCCTCGGACGCGTGCTCGAGATCGGCACCGGCTGCGGCTACCAGGCGGCGGTGCTGAGCCACGTCGCGGCCGAGGTCTACAGCATCGAGCGGCTGCGCGGCCTGCACGAGAGGGCGCGGGTCAACCTGCGCCCGTTCCGTCTGGCGACGGTCCACCTGATGCTGGGCGACGGCATGGTGGGCTACGCGAAGGGCGCGCCTTATGCGGGCATCATCGCTGCTGCCGGCGGCGAGGCGGTGCCCGAGGCCTGGGTCGCGCAGTTGGCGGTCGGCGGCCGGATCGTCGCGCCGACCCAGTCCGCGAGCGGCGGCCAGGCGCTGGTCGTCATCGACAAAACCGCCCGCGGCCTCGAGCGCCGCATTCTTGAGGCGGTCCACTTTGTCCCCCTAAAATCGGGAATTGCTTGAAGGGAAATAACACAATGCAGGGTATTGGCAATCGGAGCTGGCTCGCCGGCGTGATGCTGGTGGGTGCGCTCGTGATTGCGGGGTGTGCCGCACCGCGCGGTCCGGTGCCGGTCGAAGACCGCGGCACCATGTCGCAGGCGCCGGGCGCCGCGGCCCCCGGCTCGGGCGTTCCGGGCGGGCCCCCGATCACCACCGATGCTTCCGGCAAGCCGCTGCTGGGCATCGAGAACTACGGCAAGCCCGGCTACTACGCAGTGCGCCCGGGTGACACCATCCGCCGCATCGGCATCGAGACCGGCCAGACCTGGCAGAACATCGCGCGCTGGAACAATCTCGACAATCCGGACCTGATCGAAGTCGGCCAGGTGCTGCGCGTGATCCCGCCGACCGGCGCGTCGGCCACTGATGCCACCACGCGGCCGGTGACCCAGCCGATCGTCGCCCCGGCCACGTCGGCCGCGGCTGCTGCTGCGGCGGCGGCGGCGTCGACCCCGACCGGTGCCACGACTCCCGCCCCGGCAGCCGGCGCGGCCACCAAGCCGCCGGCGCCCGTCACGGCATCGCCGACGCCGCCGGCAGCGGCGTCGGGCGACGAGGACGTGGGCTGGATCTGGCCTGCGCAGGGCTCCTTGATCGCCGGCTTCGACGAAGCCAAGAACAAGGGCCTCGACATCAGCGGCAAGGCGGGCGACTCGGTGCTGGCCGCGGCGGACGGCCGCGTCGTCTATGCCGGCGCCGGTTTGCGTGGCTACGGCAACCTGATCATCCTCAAGCACAACAACACCTACCTCACGGCGTATGCGCACAACCGCACCCTGCTCGTGAAGGAAGACCAGTCGGTGCAGAAGGGCCAGAAGATTGCCGAGATGGGCAACAGCGACGCCGATCGCGTGAAGCTGCACTTCGAGATCCGCCGCCAGGGCAAGCCGGTCGATCCGGCCCGCTATCTGCCGGTGCGCTGATGCCATGGCCGCCACTCGCCCTCATCGCACCGCGGACGTGCGGCGAGCGGCGGGCAACGGCGGCGTTCTTCCCCTGGCGCGGATCGCCGAATCCGACCCGGACGACAGGGTCGGCGAGGCGCTGCCCGGCGAGTTGGGCGCCAGCGACTCGCTGACGCTCTACCTGCGCGAGATCCGCCGCACCGAGCTGTTCACGCCCGACGAGGAATATCGCACCGCCTGCGCCGCGCGCGGCGGCGACTTCGCGGCGCGGCAGTCGATGATCGAGCACAACCTGCGCCTGGTGGTCAACATCGCCAAGGGCTACCTGGGCCGCGGCGTGCCGATGGCCGACCTGATCGAGGAGGGCAACCTCGGGCTGATGCACGCGATCAACAAGTTCGAGCCCGAGCGGGGCTTCCGGTTTTCCACCTACGCGACCTGGTGGATCCGGCAATCGATCGAGCGTGCCGCCATGATGCAGGCCCGCGCCATCCGCCTGCCGGTGCACGTGGTGCGCGAGCTGCACCAGGTCATGCGGGCGCGCCGCACGCTCGAGGGCGATGCCGAGTTCCTGTCCCGCCGGCCCGATGGCGTGCGGGTCGAAGACCTGGCCGCACTGCTGGGGCGCGAAGTCCAGGACGTCGCCGACCTGCTGGCGCTGGCGGAGGCGCCGCGTTCGCTCGATGCCGGCAGCGAGCGCGGCGACGACAGCTTCACGCTGGCCGACACCGTGGCATCGGACGACGAGGGCGGCGACCCCACGGGCGTGACGCAGACGCACGAGGTCGAGCAGCTGCTGGGTCGCTGGATCCTGGCGCTGAGCGAGCGCGAGCGCGAAGTGCTCGAAGGCCGCTTCGGGCTGCATGACCGCGATCCCGAGACGCTCGAGGTGCTCAGCCTGCGGCTGGGCCTCACGCGCGAACGGGTGCGGCAGATCCAGAACGAGGCCCTGGCCAAGATGCGCCGGCAGCTGGCGCGCGCCGGCGTGCAGCGCGATGCCCTTCTGTAGGGGCGGGTCCCGGAGGTCCGCCGCCGCCCTGAGACAATCCGGGGATGACGGAAGCTACAGACAAAAAGGAAGCGCCCGCTGCGCACGATGAATGGCTGCGGGTCGAGTCGCTCGACCTCGACGCCCAGGGCGTGGCGCACAAGGCCGACGGCATGGTGGTCTTCATCGAGGGCGCCTTGCCGTTCGAGGAGGTGCGCCTCAACGTGCACCGCAAGAAGAACAACTGGGCCCAAGGCACGGTCACCGCGATCCGCAAGGAATCCTCCCAGCGCGTGCGCCCCGGCTGCCCGCATTTCGGCCTGCACCCGGGCGCCTGCGGCGGCTGCAAGATGCAGCACCTCGATGCGGCAGCGCAGGTCGCCGTGAAGCAGCGTTCGCTCGAGGACAACCTCTGGCATCTCGGCAAGGTGCGGCCCGAGAACGTGCTGCGGCCGCTCGAGGGGCCGGCCTGGCACTACCGCTACCGGGCCCGGCTGTCGGTGCGCCACGTGGTCAAGAAGGGCACCGTGCTGATCGGCTTCCACGAGCGCAAGAGCCGCTACCTGGCCGACATGCAGGTGTGTCCCGTGCTGCCTTCGCAGGTCAGCGCCATGCTGATGCCGCTGCGTGCGCTGATCGGCTCGATGGATGCGCGCGAGACCTGTCCACAGATCGAGCTGGCCTGCGGCGACTCGCCCGGCGGGACCGGCCTCGGCGTGATCGCCCTGGTGCTGCGGCACCTGGAGCCGCTGTCCGCGGCCGACGTGGCGCGCCTCAAGGACTTCGCCGCGGGCAACGAGGGCGTGCAGTGGTGGCTGCAGTCGAAGGGGCCCGAGACCGTCAAGCTGCTCGAAGAAGGCGGACCGGCGCTGGCCTACGCGCTGCCCGAGTTCGGCGTCACGATGCCTTTCAAGCCGACCGATTTCACCCAGGTCAACCCGCACATCAACCGGGTGCTGGTCGGGCGCGCGCTGCGCCTGCTCGACGTCCGGCCCGACGAACGCGTGATCGACTGGTTCTGCGGCCTCGGCAACTTCACGCTGCCGCTCGCCAGCCGGGCCCGCGAGGTGCTCGGCATCGAGGGCAGCGACACGCTGGTGGGGCGCGCCGGCGCCAACTACGAGCGCAACCGCGCCGCCGTGCCCGGCCGCCGCGCGCTGTCGCCGACGACCTTCGTCGCCCGCAACCTGTTCGAGATGACGCCGGCGATGCTGGTGGCCGACGGTGCCGCCGACAAGTGGCTGGTCGATCCGCCGCGCGAGGGCGCCTTCGCGCTGGCCAAGGCGCTCGCCGACCTGCACCAGCAGGTCGAGCCGCACGACGGCGGCTGGGCGCCGCCGAAGCGCATCGTCTATGTCAGCTGCAACCCCTCGACGCTGGCGCGCGATGCCGGCCTGCTGGTGCACCAGGCGGGCTACCGCTGCACCCATGCGGGCGTGGTGAACATGTTCCCGCACACGGCGCACGTCGAGTCCATCGCGGTCTTCGAGCGGGCATGAAAAAGGGCCCCTCGGGGCCCTTTGGCGAACACGGAGGAAAGGGGCTCAGTCCCTTTCGCCGCCGAAGATGCCGAGCAGGGCCAGCAGGCTCTGGAACACGTTGAACAGGTCCAGGTACAGCGCCAGCGTGGCACTGATGTAGTTGGTCTCGCCGCCGTCGATGATCTGCTTCAGGTCGTACAGCATGTAGGCCGAGAAGATGCCGATGGCCGCCACCGAGATGGCCAGCATGCCGGCGCTCGAGCCGACGAAGATGTTGATGATGGCGCCGAACATCAGCACCAGGGCGCCGACGAAGAGCCACTTGCCCATGCCCGACAGGTCGCGCTTGATCACGGTGGCGAGCGAGGCCATGACGAAGAACACGCCGGCGGTGCCGCCGAAGGCCGTCATGATGAGCTCGGAGCCGTTCCGGAAGCCCAGCACCATCGCGATCAGGCGCGACAGCATCAGGCCCATGAAGAAGGTGAAGCCGAGCAGCACCGGCACGCCGGCCGCCGAATTCTTGGTCTTCTCGATCGCGAACATGAAGCCGAAGGCGCCGCCCATGAAGACCATCAGGCCCAGGCCGCCGGTCAGCGAGCGGGTGATGCCGGTGGCGACGCCCAGCCAGGCGCCCAGCACGGTGGGCAGCAGGCTCAGGGCCAGCAGCCAGTAGGTGTTGCGCAGGACGCGCTGGTGCTCCGCCTGCGGCAGCGTCTGGCCGTAGCCGACGGAGGTGTCGAGGGTATTGAGGCGGTCGTTCATTGCTGAAGCTCCTGGTTGGCTGCAATGCTGCAGGTGGGCGCATTCTAGGGGGCTGCAAGGCCGGGCCGGCAGAAAAACCCCGACATCGAACATTCCTGCCTTCGCCGGGGTCGGCCCCCATCCTGAACGCTATGCTTGCGGGTTGCTCAACTTTCCTGCAAGACCATGAAGACCAAATCCTTTCTCGAACTGTCCGACCTCAAGGCGATCGCCGCCGCTGCCGAGGCCGAGGCGCTCAAGAACAACTGGGCCGTGACCATCGCGATCGCCGACGACGGCGGCAACCTGCTGTGGCTGCAGCGCCTCGACGGTGCAGCGGCCCTGTCGTCCCACATCGCTCCGGCCAAGGCCCATACCGCGGCCATGGGGCGTCGCGAGAGCAAGACTTACGAGGACATGATCAACGGCGGCCGGACCTCGTTCCTGACCGCGCCGGGCGTGCAGGGCCTGCTCGAAGGCGGCGTGCCGATCGTCAAGGACGGCCAGGTCATCGGCGCCGTCGGCGTCAGCGGCGTCAAGTCGAACGAGGATGCGCAGATCGCCAAGGCCGGCATCGCCGCGCTGGGCCTCTGACACGGCGTCGCGCCAAACAGAAACGCCGTCCTCCTGGACGGCGTTTTTCATGGCTCAACGTGAAAAAAAAGCTTGGCTGGTCGGCGAACCGTTGGCTAGCAAAAAACGACCCTTCGGAGATGAATCTCCTCGAGTCGCCCCACGATGAAACTTGCGCGAGGGGCGTGGCCGATCCTATTTGGTCAGGATCAGCTTGCCGAGTTTGGTGGCTTGCAGGCGGTACAGCGAGCCGTTGTGAAGGATCCCGACGGCCTTGCCGCCCTTGAGCAGCTCGGCGCTCTCGAACAGGGGGGCGGGGCGGGCCGTTTCGGCAGCAGCACGACCGCCGCCTGCGTGATCCAGCGAGGGATGGTTCAGCACGGTGAAGGCGTTGGGTGTTGCGGACATTCGATGACTCCTGATTCGAATAGGTTTGTTAATGATAACCATTCTCAATTGAAAGTCAATCGCGGCGATCGGTTTTTTTGACTTGCACGCCGCGCTTGCCGCGCTTACTTGGCATCGGGCTCGGTGATGAAGCCGATCTTGCGCACGCCGGCTTCCCGGGCCGCCGACATGGCCTTCGCCACGCGCTCGTAGCGCACCGCCTTGTCGCCGCGGATGTGGAGTTCGGGCTGCGGCTCCTTGGCCGCCTCGGCGGCCAGCCGGCCGACCAGTTCGGCATCTTCGATCTTCTGTTCGTTCCAGAAGTAGCTGCCGTCGGCCGCCACGGTGAACACGATGTTCTGGGGCTTGGTCTGCTCGGGCTCGCTGGTGGCGCGCGGCAGATCGATGTTCACGGCGTGCTTCATCACGGGCACCGTGATGATGAAGATGATCAAGAGCACCAGCATGACGTCGACCAGCGGCGTCATGTTGATCTCGTTCATGACCTCGTCGGGTTCGTCCTGGGTTCCGAAAGCCATGGCGCTCAGACCTTCTTGAGGGGCACGACCGTGGCTTCGCCGCCGCTCTGGACACGGGCGCCGGTCACGAAGTAGGCGTGCAGGTCATGCGCGAAGCTGTTGAGCTTGGTCAGCACGAACTTGTTGCCGCGCACCAGGGCGTTGTAGCCCAGCACCGCGGGGATCGCGACCGCCAGGCCGAGGGCCGTCATGATCAGCGCCTCGCCGATCGGGCCGGCCACCTTGTCGATGGTCGCCTGGCCGGCGGAGCCGATGCTCATCAGCGCGTGATAGATGCCCCAGACGGTGCCGAACAGGCCGATGAAGGGCGCCGTGGAGCCCACCGATGCGAGCACCGCCAGGCCGGTCTGCAGCCGTGCCGTGAACTCGTCGATGCCGTTGCGCAGCGCGCGGGTGATCCAGTCGCTGACATCGAGCGCGTCATGCAGGTGGGCCTTGGTGTTGCGATGGTGGGCAGCGGCTTCACGGCCTTCGAGCGCCAGCGCCCGGAAGGGGTTGGCGTCGTCCTTGCCGAGCTTGGCGAGCGCGGTGGCGAAGTCTTCGCTGTGCCAGAAGTCCTGCGAGTGCTTTGCGAGGCGCTTGTACCGRACGACGTCGATCGCCTTGATCAGGATCACGATCCAGGAGGCGAGCGACATGCCGATCAGCAGCAGCGCGACAGCCTTGGTGACGAAGTCGCCTTGCTGCCAGACATTCATCAGGCCGAATTGGGAATCCATATGAAACTACTCCAAGAAAACTATTTGAGAACCCAGTTGATCGGCACGTTGAACTCCATCGGCTCAACAACCCCATTGCGTTTGCCCGGCACGTAGCGCCAGCTCATGACGGCCTGACGTGCCGCGTCGTCGAGGCGGTCATAGCCGCTCGACTGCTTGATGCTGGCCTCCTTGGGAAGCCCGTCGACCCCGATCAGTACCCGCACGATCGTCTTGCCCTGTTCGCCGAGCCGCTTGCTCATGGCGGGATAGACCGGCTTGGGGTTCTGCAGGTAGTCGGCATCGGTCGACGGCAGCTGCACCGAGGGCGGTGCGGGCGGCGCCGGCGGCGGCGCGGGCGGTTCCGGCGGGGCGGGAGGGGCCGGCGGGGCAGGCGGCGGGGGCGGTTCGATGCTGCCGGTGGGTGCGTTCGGCGCCGGCGTCGGCTTGGGCTCGCGGATCGCCTGCGGGCGCGGCGGCGGCGGCGTCTTGGCGACCTGGGGCTTGGGGGCGGGCGGTGGCGGCGGAGGCGGGGGGAGTTCCTTCGGCTTCGGCGGCTCGATGAACTCGCTCAGGATCTCGACCGGGATCACCACCTCGGCGGCGCGGCGCAGCAAGCCGCTTTGCAGGGCCCAGAGCGCCGCGACGTGGAACAGCACCACGCTGCCGGCGATGATGGCATTGCGCGACAGGCCAAGGGCCGAGGGAGGCGGGGAAAAGCGGTCAGACACGATCAACCATTCGAATACGAGAGGCGCAAAGAGTGCCTCGTGGCAGCAGAACCGCTACACCGAAAAATCTACTTGCGAAAAATCCACCAGACCGAGCTGGCGACCAGGATCAGGCTGCCGCAGACAGCCGCGAAGAGTTCCATGCGTTGCTTTCCTTGATGGAATTGGCAAGCTGGATCGCCTGGGCGCCGGTGTCGCGGTGGAGCGCGGCGACCGGATGCGAGGCGCTGCACTGCGCGACCACGTCGCGCGCACAGCCTTCGCACTGGCCGCATTGGGTGGCGACGCCGAGTTCGAACTGCACTTCGTCGAAGGTCATTCCGGCGCGTGCATGGCGCGCGATTTCACGGTCGGAGACTCGGCGGCAGACGCAGACGATCATGGCGGTGAAGGCGGCTTTTGGCTGGCTTGATTGAAGAGGACTCGATTATAAATACGAATTCTTCGCATTTGCAATAACTATCCGACCCGCAGGGTCGGGAAGTTGCCCGCCCCTGCCTAGACTTCCGACCACATCCGAAGCAGGTTGTGATATTGCCCGGTGAGCGCCACCGATTCCTCGCACTCGCCGAGCCGCCCGCGCAGCTTCTGGATGACCTGGTCGAGTTCGAACAGCATGGCGCGCTGGCGCTCGTCGCGCACCATGCTCTGCAGCCAGAAGAACGAACAGACGCGGGAGCCTCGGGTCACAGGGTGGACCCGGTGCAGGCTGCTGGACGGGTAGAGGATCAGGTCGCCGGCCGGCAGCTTGACCTCGTGCGTTCCGTAGGTGTCGACCACCTCCAGTTCGCCGCCCTCATAGTCCTCGGGGTCGCACAGGAAGAGGGTGCATGACAGGTCGGTGCGCAGTTGCTCGCCGGTGCCCGGGACCGCGCGCACCGAACCGTCGACGTGCAAGCCGTAGTGCTCGCCGCCTTCGTAGCGATTGAACAGCGGCGGCACGAAGCGCAGCGGCAGGGCGGCGGCGAAGAACAGCGGATTGCGCGACAGCGCCGCCAGGATGACCCGGCCCAGTTCGCGGCCGATCGGCGATTGCTCCGGCAGCTGCCGGTTGCGCTTGACCTGCGCCCCCTGGTCGCCGACGGTCTCGCGGCCATCGACCCAGTCGGTGGCGTCCAGGGTGGCTCGAATCTTGTGCACCTGTTCGGCGCTCAGCACATCGGGCACGTGCAGCATCATCTTCAGCAGTCCTCAAAGAAAAAGCCCCGGCAGGCCGGGGCTCGAGTGTCGCACCGCGAAGATGCGCGCGGGTTGATCGGCGTCAGAACGCGAAGTTGGCGGTCAGGCGTGCCGAACGCGGAATGCCCGGCGTGTAGCGGTAGCCGCTCTTGTTGATCGCCGCCACGTACTGCTCGTCGAAGATGTTGTAGACGTTCAACTGCAGCTCGACGTTCTTGTTGATGCGGTACGAGGCCATGGCGTCGAACACCCAGTAGGCGTCCGTGTAGGCCGGGGTGCCGATCGCGCCGTCGGTGCCGCGGTTGAGCTTGCCGTTGTAGCGTGCGCCGCCGCCGATGGTCAGGCCGAAGGGCAGCTGGTAGCTGGTCCACAGCGTGAAGGCGTTCTTGGGCGTGTAGGCCAGCACGTCGCTGCCGTCCGCGGTCACGGCCGGACCGCTCACGACCGAGGTGTCCATGGTGGTGAAGCCGGCGCTGACGCCCCAGTTGTCGGTGATCGCGCCGGCGGCGCCCAGCTCGATGCCCTGCACGCGCTTCTTGCCGGTCTGGTAGTACAGCAGCGTGGTGGGGTCCTGCACCACTTCGTTCCTGACCTCGGTGCGGTAGAGCGCGGCGGTCAGCGACAGGTGCTTGTTCAGCACGTCCCACTTGGTGCCGACCTCGTAGGTGGTGGCTTCCTGCGGCTGGAAGTCGACGCGCGAGGCGCTGCTGCCGGTGCCGCCGGCGGCCAGCGCGAAATTGGCGCCGCCCGGGGGCTGGGCGGAGGTGCCCCAGGCCGCGTAGATGCTGCCGTTCTCGGCCGGCTTGTAGACCACGCCGAGCTTGCCGCTCCAGAGGTCGCCCGAGGTCGACAGGTCGGTCGGGGTGATGGCACGCGACGGCAGCGTCAGCGCGGTCGCGCTGTAGCTGGTGTCGTAGTGGTCATAGCGCACGCCGCCCGTGAGCTGCCATTGCTCGTTGATCTTCATGGTGTCGAAGGCATACAGACTGACCGTGTCGGTCTTGCCGAACGAGCCCGTGCCGTTGGAGATCCGGTTGTAGCCGGTCACGTTCGGGTTCGGGTTGTACAGGTTGGCGACCGGCCAGGAACCGGCCGGCGCGAAGGTCGTGTTCACCGAGGCGAAGCCCGGGGCGTAGAAGTTGCCGGCCGTCTGCTCCTCACGCATCAGTTCGAGACCGAAGTTCGCCGTGTGGCTGAAGCTGCCGGTCTTGAACTTGGACGAGAGGCTGGTCTGGTTCAGGAGGATGGTGTTCTCCTGGTCCTTGTTGGTCGGCAGGTTGCGCGTGACGGTCCAGCTCAGCGGGTTGCTCGGGTTCGGCGTGTTGATGAAGCCGGCCGTGACCGCCGGCACCGTGCCGTTGTAGGTGTTGGTCGTGCCGACGCGGGTTGCCGTGAGGCCGCCGAGCATGAACGAGGTCAGCATGTAGTCCTGCTGGGTCTTGCCGTAGCGCGTGATGTTGCGCAGCGTCATGTCGGGCGTGATGTCGTGCTCGACGCGCGCGGTGAACATGTCGGTCGTGACGTCGTTGAAGTCGGACGTGGTGCCGTAGAAGTTCTTCGAATCGACGGGCTGCGCATAGTTGAGGAAGGTCCGGCGCAGGATCGGCGAATTGATCAGCAATGCGTCCGGCGTGGTGTAGCCCGGCAGGCCRATGGTCGGCACGCCGCCGTCGGGCACGTTGTTCTGCTTCACGTGCAGGTAGTCGAGGTATACGCGGGTCGGCGTGTTGAGGCCGAAGGCGATCGAGGGCGCGAAGCCCCAGCGCTTGTTCTTCACCTCGTCGCGGCCGGCGACACCGCCGTCTTCGGCGACTGCATTGATGCGGAAGGCGGTGGCCGAGCCGTCGGCGCCGCTGATCACGCGGTTCCAGTCGAGCGTGCCGCGGCCAAAGTCGGCGCTGCCGTAGGTGAGCGAGCCCGAGAAGCTGTTCTCGAGTTTCGGCTTCTTGCTGATCAGGTTGATGTAGCCGGTCGGCGAGGTGCGGCCGACGTCGGTGCCCGACGGCCCCTTGACCACTTCGACCTGCTCGATGTTGAACATGTCGCGCGAAATGGAGCCGAGGTCGCGCACGCCGTCGACGAAGATGCTGCTCGAGGCATCGAAGCCCCGCATGAAGATCGAGTCGCCGGTGTTGGTGCTGCCGTTCTCGCCCAGGAAGAAGGCGCCGGCGCCCGGGGTGTTTCGCAGCGCCTCGGTCAAGGTGGTGGCGCCTTGCTCGCGCATCAGCGCTTCAGGGATGACCTGGATCACCTGCGGGATGTCGACCAGCGGCGCGGTGAACTTGGGGTTGGCCGAGTTCTCGACCCGGAAGTCGTCCGCCGTGCTGTCCTCGACGCGCACTTCCTTCAGCGTGTTGGTGGAAGTCTGGGCGATGGCGGGCGCTGCCAGGGCGATCAGCGTGGCGGCGGCAGCGGCGCTGCCGAAAGGTGGGAGCGCGCGCGCGACAGCGTGCTTGCGGCTCTTGATGTAGGCCATGAGATTCTCCGAGAGGAATGAAAACCGGGAACTCGACTGGCGGGTCCCGCGCGGCCTCGGCGTCGCGGCGGCGGGATTGGCTGGGTGAGTTGTTTCGCGGAAACGCGAAGTGTCTTAATGATAATGAATCTCAATACGCCTGTTAACACAGCGTTCACATTGAGAGGAATTTTGTAAAGGCCGGCGACTTTTCGTTGCTTCAGAGCAACGCTGTAGCTTCAGTAGACGTCGCGGCGGTAGCGCCCGGCGGCCGCGAGTTCGCGCATCGACCCATCGCCCGCAATCTGGCGCAGCGCGGCGTCGACGCCGGAGGCCATGCCTTGCAGGCTGCCGCAGACATAGATCGCGGCACCACGTGCGATCCAGTCGCGCACCTCGTCGTGCCGTTGCAGCAGGCGGTGCTGCACATAGAGCCGTTCGGCCTGGTCGCGCGAGAACACCATGTCGAGCCGCTGCAGCACCCCGGCTTGCTGCCAGGCTTCGATCTCTGCACGGCAAAGAAAATCGTGCTGCGCGTTGCGCTCGCCGAAGACCAGCCAGTTGTCGTGCCGGCCCTGCGCTGCGCGGGCGCGCAGGTGGCCGCGCAGGCCGGCCAGCCCGGTGCCGTTGCCGATCAGCAGCAGCGGGCGCTCCAGGTTCTCGCCCAGCCGGAAATTGCGGTGCGCACGCAGCTGCAGCTGGACCGTGTCGCCCAGGCGAAGGGTCGAGGTCAGCAGGCCGGAAGCGGCGCCCAGCCTGCCGTCGGGGTGCTGTTCCTGGCGCACCAGCAACTCGAGGTTCCCGTCGGCGGGGATCGAGGCGATCGAATAGTCGCGCGGCCGTCCGGGATCGCTGGCGAGGGCAAGCCGCGCGATGTCACCGGATTCCCAGCCGGCGGCCGGTGCGGCCATCGGCGCGAAGGCCAGTCGGTACACCGGCGTGCCGGCGCTGCCTTCATTGAGGAGCGTGCGAGACGCCAGTCGCCACGGCATGGCGGCCGCCGCCGCGGCTTCCGATCGGTCCGCGGTGTCGTCGGCCGCCGCGCCGCCGCCGCACTGCGCCTGCCAGGCGGCCAAGGTGGCGGGCTCGGCATTGTCGACATCGATGCGCTCGAAGCTGCGGGTCGCGCCGGCTGCGTGCAGCCACTCGTCGAGCAGGCGGCCGAAGCGGCAGAAGTTGGCGTACTGGCGGTCGCCCAGCGCGAGCACCGCATAGCGCAGCGAAGACAGCTCGGCCTTCGCACCCATCACGTGCTCGGCGAACAGGCTGGCGCCGTCGGGCGCATCGCCTTCGCCATACGTGCTGGCGATGAAGAGGGCGTTCGGCGCCCGCCGCAGCAGGTCGATATCGACCTCGTTGAGCGGCATCACGCGCGCCGGTGTCCCGGCCGCATGCAGCCAGCCGCCGGTCTGCCAGGCAAGGGCCTCGGCCTGGCCGGTCTGGCTGGCATACAGCACCAGGGTGGCGGCGCCGGCCCCGGCCCCGCTGCCGGCCAGCGCGGAGGCCCTCCGCTCGCTGGCATCGCGCTGCCGTCGCCGCCGCCAGTAGATCGCGGCGCACAGCGCGGCATAGGCGAACACGGTGAAGCAGGCGGCGAGCGCCCGCAGGGTCGGCTCGGTCACTGGATTGGCCAGGCGGGGCTGACGAAGGCGCGCGGGCCCTGTTCGGCGCGGCACACGAACAGCGCCGCCACGCCGTGGCGGCGGGCAAAGGCCAGGCCGTCGTCGGGACCCAGCACGGTCAGCACGGTGGCCAGCGCGTCGGCCTCCATGCACTCGGGATGCAGCACCGTCACCGAAGCCAGCGCATGGCGGACCGGCTCGCCGGTGCGCGGATCGAGCGTGTGCGACCAGCGCCGTCCCTGGTGCTCGCGGACATGCCAGCGGTCACCCGAGGTCGCGATCGCCAGGCCGTCGAGCGGCACCCGGTGCGTGTGGCCGGGCAGCGCGTCGACCAGCACCTGCCACGGATCGCCGCCGGGGCGACGGCCTGCCGCGCGCAGCTCGCCGCCGACTTCGACCAGGAAATCGCCGAGCCCGAGTGCCTGCAGCGCCGCGGCGACCTGGTCGACCGCGAAGCCCTTGGCGACGCCCGACAGGTCGAGTGCCGCGCCGCCCGGCTGGATGGCGGTGCGGGTCTCGGGGTCCAGCGCCAGGCGCTGCCAGCGGACGCGCGCACGCGCCCGCGCGATCGCAGCGGGGGAGGGCGGCCTGTCGTTCGAGGCGTCGGCACCGAAGCCCCAAAGCGCGACCAGCGGGCCGATGCTCGGGTCGATCGCGCCGTCGCTGGCCGCGGCCCATTGAAGGGCGCAGGCCAGCACCTTGGCAAATTCGGGTTCGAGCACGTGCCGGCTGCCGGCTTCGGCATGGTTGAAACGGCGGATGTCCGAGTCCGCTTCCCACGTGCTCATCTGCGCGACCACGCGATCGAGCGCGGCCTGGGCCGCGGCGCGCACGTCCTCGAGCGCGACCATGCGCGGGTTGTCGAAGCGCAGCGACCAGGTCGTGCCCATGCTGCGGCCGGCCAGCGCCTGCAGGCTGGCAGGGTCGGCACGGCGCGGGCTGGGCGTGTTGGCGTAGCCGCCCGCAGCCCAGGACACGAAGGACGCTCGCGCGGGCGCCGGGACTTTCGCGGCGGGACTCAGGGCATCACTTCCAGGGTCGCGGCGTAGTTCAGGCGCCGTTCCTTGGCCTGCGGCACCGAGGTCTTCTTGTCGGTCGTGCTGGCGTCGAGCCAGTACATGCCGGCCTCCGGCCAGGTCACGCTGAACTGGCCCTTGGCATCGGTCTTGACCTTGAGCTCGTCGAGCTTGTCGCGATAGCGCGTGTTGCCCAGCGTGACCGTGACCTCGAGGTCCTTGGCCGGCTGGCCGTCGAGCTGCAGCGTGAAGGCGGTCTTCTCGCCCTTCACCAGGTCGGTCGGGTTGGCCGTGACCAGTTCGAGGCCCTTGCCGCTGGCACGCAGCGCGCTGGGCTTGCCGACGGTGACGAAGGTCTCGTTGCGGCCCGCCGATTGCGTGACCTCGACCTCGGTCGCATCGGCCGGGATCTGGCTGGCGATGTTCTCGGGCGTGCCGCGGGCGCGCTTGGTCTGGCCGGTCGCCTTGTCCTTCCAGCGTGCGAAGACGCCTTCGTTGACCAGGGCCAGGCGGTAGGTGCCGGGCTGCGTGAGGTTCAGGTCGAAACCGGCCCGAAGCTTGCCCTTGAACATGTTCTCGGGCTTGACCGTGCTGCCGTCGGGCGCCGTGACCGCCAGGCTGTCGAGGTTCAGCGGGTTGTGGTTGAAGAAGAACAGGTCGTTCGACACCGCGGCGTCGACCGTGATCCAGTCGGCCTTCGACAGCACGGTGCTCGACGGCATCAGCCAGGCGTTGTGGGCCTGGACGGCCGCGGTGCCGGCGCAGAGGGCGATGCCGAGTGCGAGGGTGCGCAAGGAGAGCTTCATGATGGGTTCCCGGGAAGTTGGTGACGAAGTGGAATCAGGGCTTGAGTTCGAGCGAGACCTCGCCCAGCTCGCTGTTGCCGGCGACCTGCGACTGCTCGGCCTTGGCCGGCGGCCACTGGAAGGGAATGCTCACGATCTCGCGGCCGCCGACCTCGCGCGCCGCCTCGACATACAGCTTGTAGGCGCCGGGCGCCAGCTTGGGCAGCGCCACGGAACCCTCGGACACGGCGATCTGGTGCTTGCCGGCCGGCCGCGTCGCGCTGCTCACGCCATCGGTCGGCATCTGCAGTTCGCGGCCGGTGCGGCGCCACCACTGGCGCAGGTCCTTCAGCCACTTGGTGCCTTCGCCCTCGGCGCTGCCCTTGTTCTTGACGTCATACCAGACCGCCAGCGTGCCGGCCACCGACTGGTCGGGCCGCTCGATCCAGGCCGCCACGTAGGGGCGGTGGTACTCCGCCACGTTGAGGCGCGGCACTTCGACGTTGACCGTGAGCCCCGCCGCGAAGGCCGGTGCGCCGAACAGTGCGGCGAGCGCGAGGGAATAGCGAACTTGCACGAAAAACCTCTTTCCTGGATCAGTGGATGAACAGCAGCGCGAGCAGCACCGGGATCACCAGGCCCATGCCGACCATCGGCCAGGTGAAGGGCCGGTTGCCGGCGTGCATCTTGAGAATGAAAAGTCCGGTGATCGAGAACACCAGCGTGGCGGCCGCGAAGATGTCGATGAACAGGCTCCAGGCCGCGCCGCTGTTGCGCCCCTTGTGCAGGTCGTTGAAGTAGGAGAGCCAGCCGCGGTCGGTCCGCTCGTACTCGGCTTCGCCGTCGATCAGGCTCAGCCGCAGCCAGGCATCGCCGCCCGGGCGCGGCAGCGACAGGTAGATCTCGTCGTCCGACCATTCGGCGTCGCGGCCGGCGGTGTCGACCGCCCACTGCGCCTGGATCCAGGCCTGCAGTTCGGCGGGCAGCTCGGCCTTGCCTTTGCGGGCCTTGGCGGCGGGGAGTTCCTTCAGCAGGGCCGCGCGCAAGGCGTCGTCGACGGTGGCGGTCCGGCTCGTCACCTTCGGCCTGGCCTCGATGCTGGCCGCATGGTTGAGCGTGAAGCCCGTGATGCCGAACAGCAGCAGCCCGATCAGGCACAGCGCCGAGCTGACCCAGTGCCATTCGTGCAGGGTCTTGAGCCAGTAGGCGCGGCGGCGGTTGTCGGTGGAGGCGGCGGTCATCGGAGCGGGCGATTCTAGCCGCTCAGATGAGAATGAATTCTATTTGCAGCTTGCTTGGCTGCGCCGGGCGCGGTATCCGGATGCGCAGAAAAGTCCCGTCGAATCTGACTTCATTGCTCCTTTTTCGATAGCAATGAAGTTTCGTAAAGTCAAAAAAAAGCGGGGCATGGCCCCGCTCGCCGGAAGCCGTGCCGGCCTACTCGTTCTCGCCCATCTGCGACTGCAGGTAGTTCTGCAGGCCGACCTTGCCGACCAGATCGATCTGGGTTTCCAGGAAATCGATGTGTTCCTCGGTGTCGTCCAGGATCTCCTGCAAGAGGTCGCGCGAGACGTAGTCGCGCACGCTTTCGCAGTGGGCGATGCCGGCCTTGATGGTCGCCTGCGCGCCGGTCTCGGAGCGCAGGTCGCATTCGAGGATCTCGGGGACGTCTTCGCCGACCTGGAGCTTGGCCAGGTCCTGCAGGTTGGGCAGGCCGTCGAGCATGAAGATCCGGTCCATGATCCGGTCGGCGTGCTTCATCTCGCCGATCGACTCGTCGTATTCCTTCTTGGCCAGCTTGTCGAGGCCCCAGTGCTTGAGCATCCGGTAGTGCAGGAAATACTGGTTGATCGCGGTCAACTCGTTCTTGAGCTGCGCCTGCAGATGATCGATGACTTGTGGGTCGCCCTTCATGGTTTTTCCTTGTTCTTAAAGGAGCGATTGTGCGAGTCCGCCGGGCGGCCGCGCAAGCAAACCCATGCGCAATCGGTCTGCATGCGGGTGAGGGTGATAGGTGTTCGCATTCATAGGGGTGGGCAATGCAATTAATAGCCCAAGGCTATCTGAAAGCGGATATTGGTAGTTATACTAATCACTCGCACTTTTCATCAGCCTCCAAGGAAACTCAATGTCCCTGATCAACACAGAAATCATCCCGTTCAAAGCCACCGCGTATCACAACGGCAAGTTCGTGCCCGTCAGCAACGACAACTTCAAGGGCAAGTGGTCCGTCGTCGTGTTCTACCCGGCCGACTTCACCTTCGTGTGCCCGACCGAACTGGGTGACCTGGCCGATCACTATGCCGAATTCCAGAAGCTCGGCGTCGAGGTGTATGGCGTGTCGACCGACACCCACTTCACGCACAAGGCCTGGCACGACACGTCCGAGACCATCGGCAAGGTGCAGTACCCGCTGATCGGCGACCCGAGCCAGCAGCTGGCCCGCGCCTTCCAGGTCCTGATCGAAGAAGGCGAAGACGCCGGCCTGGCCTACCGCGGCACCTTCGTGATCGACCCCGAAGGCAAGATCAAGACCATCGAAGTGCACGACAACGGCATCGGCCGCGACGCCGCCGAACTGCTGCGCCGCGTGAAGGCAGCCCAGTACGTCGCCGCTCACCCGGGCGAAGTCTGCCCCGCCAAGTGGACCGAAGGCGCCGAAACGCTCAAGCCTTCGTTCGACCTGGTCGGCAAGATCTAAGCCGCCTGACTCGCGCCACAGCCCGGGCGCGTTCGCACCCGGGCTTTTTTGTTTCCACCGCATTTGAAAAAGAAAGTCACCATGCTCGACGCCGGCACCAAATCGCAACTCAAAAGCTACCTCGACCGCATCACGCAGCCGATCGAGATCGTCGCTTCGCTCGATGACAGCAAGGCGTCGGGCGACCTGAAGGCGCTGCTGAAGGACGTGGCCGAGTCGTCCGCGCTGGTGAAGGTCAGCGAGAGCCGGGAAGACCAGCATCGCAAGCCGTCTTTTTCCATCAACCGGCCCAGCGAAAACCACGGTCCGCGTTTCGCGGGCCTGCCGATGGGCCACGAATTCACTTCGCTCGTGCTGGCCCTGCTGCAGGTCGGCGGCTACCCGCCCAAGGTCGACGACGCGGTGCTGCAGCAGATCCGCGCGCTCGACGGCGACTTCGAGTTCGAGATCTACATCTCGCTGACCTGCCACAACTGCCCGGACGTGGTCCAGGCGCTGAACCTGATGGCGATCCAGAACCCGCGCATCAAGACCACGATGATCGACGGCTCGCTGTTCCAGGACGAGGTCAAGGAACGCCAGATCATGGCCGTGCCGACCGTCTTCCTGAACGGCACGGAATTCGGCCAGGGCCGCATGAGCCTCGAAGAGATCCTGGCCAAGATCGACACCAGCGGCGTCGAGCGCGAAGCGAAGAAGATCGCCGCCAAGGAACCCTTCGACGTGCTGATCGTCGGCGGCGGCCCCGCCGGTGCCGCGGCCGCGGTGTACGCGGCGCGCAAGGGCATTCGCACCGGTGTCGCATCGGAGCGCTTCGGCGGCCAGGTGCTCGACACCATGGGCATCGAGAACTTCATCTCGATCAAGGAGACCGAAGGACCCAAGTTCGCCCTGGCGCTCGAGGAGCACGTGCGCGACTACGACGTCGACATCATGAACCTGCAGCGCGCCGCCGGCCTGGTGGCGGGGGACGACTTCATCGAGATCAAGCTCGAGAGCGGGGCATCGCTGAAGAGCCGTTCGGTCGTGATCTCGACCGGTGCGCGCTGGCGCAACATCAACGTGCCCGGCGAGCACGAGTACAAGAACAAGGGCGTGGCCTACTGCCCGCACTGCGACGGTCCGCTGTTCAAGGGCAAGCGGGTGGCGGTGATCGGCGGCGGCAACTCGGGCGTGGAGGCGGCGATCGACCTGGCCGGCATCGTCGGCCACGTGACCTTGATCGAGTACGACACGCAGCTGCGCGCCGACGCGGTGCTGCAGCGCAAGCTGCGCAGCCTCGCCAACGTCACGGTGCACCTCAACGCGCAGACCACCGAGATCACCGGCGACAGCCAGAAGGTCGACGGCCTGGTCTACAAGGACCGCGCGACCGGCGAGAGCCGCCGCGTGCCGCTCGAAGGCGTGTTCGTGCAGATCGGCCTGGTGCCCAACACCGATTGGCTCAAGGGCACGGTCGAGCTGTCGAAGCACGGCGAGATCGTGGTGGACGCCAAGGGCCAGACCTCGGTGCCGGGCGTGTTCGCCGCGGGCGACGCCACGACGGTGCCGTTCAAGCAGATCATCATCGCCGCCGGCGATGGCGCGAAGGCGGCGTTGAGCGCCTTCGACCACCTGATCCGCACCTCGGCGCCGGCGGAAGAAGCGGTCGCAGCCTGAGCGGGTCGGCGCGGTTGCCGCACAAGCGACCGGGATGCCGGCTGGCAACTGACTAGTACGTGAGTCGCTCGGGGCGCAGTTCCTGCAGGATCGTGGTCGCGATCTCCTCGATCGACTTGGTGGTGGTCGACAGCCAGCGGATGCCGGCCCGCCGCATCATGGCCTCGGCCTCGCTGACCTCCTGGCGGCAGCTCTCGAGGCTCGCGTAGCGGGAATTCGGCCGTCGCTCGTTGCGGATCTCGCTCAGCCGCTCGGGCTGGATCGTGAGCCCGAAGATCTTCTTGCGGTGCGGCATCAGCGCCGGCGGCAACTGGCGGCGCTCGAAATCCTCGGGGATCAGCGGGTAATTGGCCGCCTTCAGGCCATGCTGCATGGCCAGGTAGAGCGAGGTCGGCGTCTTGCCGCTGCGGCTGACGCCGACCAGGATCACGTCGGCGCCCTCGAGATCGCGGTTGCTCTGGCCGTCGTCGTGCGCCAGGCTGAAATCGATCGCCGCGATCCGGGCGTCGTATTCCTTGCTCTTGCTGACGTCGCTGAAGCGGCCGATGCGATGGTTCGATTTCATGGCCAGCTCGATCTCGAGCGGGCGCACGAAGGTGCCGAACATGTCGAGCAGCATGCCCTTGCAGCCGGTTTCGATGACCTCGAGCACTTCCATGTTGGCCAGCGTCGTGAAGACGATCGGCCGGACGCCCTCGATTTCGGCCGTGTGGTTGATTTTTCGCACCGCCTGGTGCGCCTTGTCGACCGTGTCGGTGAAGGGTAGCCGCACGTGGCGCGGCTTCATCTCGAACTGGGCCAGAACGGCATTGCCGAAGGTTTCGGCAGTGATGCCGGTGCCGTCGGAAACGAAGAAAACTGTGCGCGTGTGCATGAATTGGCGACCTTGTCCTGCGGCACGCCGAACCCCGCCGCGCCTACAATTCGCCCCATTATCGGGAAAGCCGAGCACTTTTCCCCTTCGAATTCCAGCATGCACCCCCCGCCGATGCCCAGAGCAAGAAGAACGATCGCGTCGTGCCGCCTGCATGCAGCCACAGTTTCAACTTCTGGAGCTTTCCCATGTCTGACCTCTTCGAAGCGACCGCCCTGGTCGTCCCTTTCGAAAACCTGAGAATGACCGACGTCGAGTCGGTCGGCGGCAAGAACGCCAGTCTCGGCGAGATGATTTCCCAGCTGCCGCAGGGCGTGCGGGTGCCGACGGGCTTCGCCACCACGGCCCACGCCTTCCGCCAGTTCCTGGCCCATGACGGCCTGGCCGACAAGATCAGCGCCAAGCTCGCCGCGCTGGACACCGAGGACGTGCGCGCCCTGGCCACCGTGGGTGGCGAAATCCGCGCCATGGTCGAGGCCCAGCCTTTCCCGGCCGATCTGCAGAAGGCGATCGCGGATGCCTTCGCCACCCTGTCGGCTGGCAATCCCCAGGCCAGCTTCGCGGTCCGCTCCTCGGCCACCGCCGAAGACCTGCCCGACGCCTCCTTCGCCGGCCAGCAGGAGACCTTCCTCAATGTGGTCGGCATCGAGGACGTGCTGCACAAGATGAAGGAGGTGTTCGCCTCCCTCTACAACGACCGCGCGATCAGCTACCGGGTCCACAAGGGCTTCGCCCACGACGTGGTGGCGCTGTCGGCCGGCGTCCAGCGCATGGTCCGCAGCGACCTCGGCGCCGCCGGCGTGATGTTCACGATCGACACCGAATCCGGCTTCGAGGACGTGGTGTTCATCACCTCGAGCTACGGCCTCGGCGAGACGGTGGTGCAGGGCGCCGTGAACCCCGACGAGTTCTACGTCCACAAGCCGACCCTGCGCGCCGGCAAGCGGGCGGTCATCCGCCGCAACCTGGGCTCCAAGCTGATCCAGATGGAGTTCGCGAGCGCGGCCGAAAAGGCCGCCAGCGGCAAGCTGGTCAAGACCACCGACGTGCCGACCGAGCAGCGCAACCGCTATTCGCTGACCGACGCCGACGTCGAGCAGCTCGCCAGGTACGCCCTCGTGATCGAGGAGCACTACGGCCGCCCGATGGACATCGAGTGGGGCAAGGACGGTACCGACGGCCAGCTCTACATCCTGCAGGCGCGCCCTGAAACCGTGAAGAGCCAGCAGCAGGGCAAGGCCGAGCAGCGCTACAAGCTGCTGGGCCGCGGCGCCGTGCTGGCCGAAGGCCGTGCGATCGGCCAGAAGATCGGCACCGGACCGGTGCGCCTGGTCCACAGCATCAGCGAGATGGACAAGGTCCAGGCCGGCGACGTGCTGGTCACCGACATGACCGACCCCAACTGGGAGCCGGTGATGAAGCGGGCCGCGGCGATCGTGACCAACCGCGGCGGGCGCACCTGCCACGCGGCGATCATCGCCCGCGAACTGGGCATCCCGGCGGTGGTCGGCTGCGGCGACGCCACCGACCTGCTCAAGGACGGCACCCTGGTGACCGTGAGCTGCGCCGAAGGCGACACCGGCTTCATCTACGACGGCTTGATCGAAACCGAGGTGACCGAAGTGCAGCGCGGCGAAATGCCCCCCATCGACCTCAAGGTCATGATGAACGTCGGCAACCCGCAGCTGGCCTTCGACTTCGCCCAGCTGCCGAACCACGGCGTCGGCCTGGCGCGGCTCGAGTTCATCATCAACAACAACATCGGCGTCCACCCGAAGGCGATCCTCGACTACCCGAACGTCGATGCCGACCTCAAGAAGGCGGTCGAATCGGTGGCCCGCGGGCATGCATCGCCGCGCGCCTTCTACGTCGACAAGGTGGCCGAGGGCATCGCCACCATCGGCGCCGCCTTCTGGCCCAAGCCGGTGATCGTGCGGCTGTCGGACTTCAAGTCGAACGAGTACCGCAAGCTGATCGGCGGCAGCCGCTACGAGCCCGAGGAAGAGAACCCGATGCTCGGCTTCCGGGGTGCCGCGCGCTACCTGAGCGGCGAGTTCGGCGAGGCCTTCGCGATGGAATGCGAGGCGCTCAAGCGCGTGCGCAACGAGATGGGCCTGACCAACGTGCAGATCATGGTGCCCTTCGTGCGCACCCTGGGCCAGGCCCAGCGCGTGACCGAACTGCTGGGCGAGCACGGCCTGAAGCGCGGCGAAAACGAGCTCAAGCTGATCATGATGTGCGAAGTGCCGAGCAACGCGATCCTGCCCGAGGAGTTCCTGAAGTTCTTTGACGGCTTCTCGATCGGCTCCAACGACCTGACCCAGCTCACGCTGGGCCTGGACCGCGATTCCGGCCTCGAATTGCTGGCCGCCGACTTCGACGAGCGCGACCCCGCGGTCAAGGCTCTGCTGGAGAAGGTCATCAAGGCCTGCAAGGCCCAGGGCAAGTACGTCGGCATCTGCGGCCAGGGGCCCAGCGACCATCCGGATTTCGCGCTCTGGCTGGCGGAGCAGGGGATCGAGTCGATTTCGCTGAATCCCGACAGCGTCATCGAGACCTGGCAGCAGCTCGCCAAGCGCTGACCGATCGTGAGGCGCGACGGGTGTCACCGTCGCGCAACGACTTTGTTCACGGACTGGGTGTAATCCCCGTGTCAGCTTGGTGTATTTGAAACCAAATGCATCTTTGCTGTCACACTCCAGGCATTTCCGGGGGGCCCGAGCCGCGCCCCTGGTCCTGGCGTCGAGGAACCCATGATTCTTGTCAAGACTGAAGCCGGTCAGCGTGTCCTGAAGGATCGTTCGATCGCGCTGACACCCCGCCAGCGCACGGCGTTCATCCTCTGCGACGGCAAGCGTAGCGTCGGCGACGTGCTCGAGGCCGGGATGGGCGTGAGCCGCGAGGAAATCGACCAGATGATCGCGCAGGGCCTGCTGGCGCTGGTCGGCGAGGCCAGCGCGCCTGCGATTCCCGCCGCTCCCGCAGGTGCTGCGTCGCCGGCGCCCGCCMCCGCGCCCGTGGTTGCTGCGCCGACTGCGGGCCGCTCCGACCAGCAGCGCTACAAGGACGCCTATCCGATCGCGACCCAGCTGACGGGCAGCCTGGGCTTGCGTGGCTTCAGGCTCAACCTGTCGGTCGAGGGCACCGCCAACTACGAACAGCTGCTGGAGCTGTTCCCGAAGATCCAGGCGGCGGTGGGGCCTGACAAGGCCGCCGCACTCGAACGGGCACTGCGCGGCGCCTGAGTGCTATAATTTACGGCTTTGCCTTGCCACACCACGTCTGACGCCGCGGGTGGCTCAACCCCTTTCCTCGACCAACATCGGGGAATCCAAACGGACCACAAGGAGTGCCAATGCGTCACTATGAAATCATTTTGCTGATCCACCCGGATCAGAGCGAGCAGGTTCCGGCCATGCTGGAGCGCTACAAGGGCCTGATCACGGCCGGCGGCGGCAAGATCCACCGCGTCGAAGACTGGGGCCGCCGTCAGCTGGCCTACCAGATCAACAAGCTGAACAAGGCGCACTACCTGTGCGTGAACATCGAAGCCGAGCAGACCGTCATGGCCGAACTCGAGCACGCGTTCAAGTTCAACGACGCCGTCCTGCGCCACCTGACCGTGGTCAAGAAGAAGGCCGACACCGGTCCTTCGTCGATGATGAAGACGGTCGAGCGCGAAGAGGCCCGCAAGGCCCAGCAGGCCGAATACGCCGCCAACAACAACTGATGGCGTGAGC
The DNA here is from genome assembly GCF_056394465.1 of Variovorax sp. 10N432. Taxonomy (NCBI): domain Bacteria; kingdom Pseudomonadati; phylum Pseudomonadota; class Betaproteobacteria; order Burkholderiales; family Comamonadaceae; genus Variovorax; species Variovorax sp. 10N432. The sequence continues at coordinate 106,491 of NZ_JBFTHX010000009.1, read as the reverse complement.
GTTGCCGCGGTCAATCAGCTGTTGCTGACTGCCTGCGTCGCCGAACTCGGAGCCCTGCGTTTCACGCCTGCCGGTCTGCCCGCCGTCGACCTGCGACTCGAACACGAGTCGACAGTGACCGAAGCGTCCCAGCCCCGACAGGTCAAGGCGGCCATCAAGGCCGTCGCCTTCGGCGCAGTGGCCGAACGGCTCGCAAGGCAGGAGCTGGGCAGTCTCTGGCGATTCCAGGGCTTCCTCGCGACACCGGGCAACGGCAAGCATCCAGTGCTTCACATCCAGAACTTTCAGCAAGATTAATTTTCTAGAGGTCCAAACATGGCCACGTTCAAGAAATTCAACAAGGACAAGCGTCCGAAGCGCAACACCCAGTCGCTGCTGTTCAAGCGCAAGCGCTTCTGCCGCTTCACCGTCGCCGGCGTCGAAGAGATCGACTACAAGGACATCGACACCCTGCGCGACTTCATCAGCGAAAACGGCAAGATCATCCCCGCACGCCTGACCGGCACGCGCGCGATCTACCAGCGCCAGCTCAACACCGCGATCAAGCGTGCCCGCTTCCTCGCGATGGTGCCGTACAGCGACCAACACCGCGTCTAAGGAGCGACACACCATGCAAGTCATTCTTCTGGACAAAGTCGTCAACCTCGGCGTCCTCGGCGAAATCGTCAAGGTCAAGGACGGTTACGCCCGCAACTTCCTGATCCCGTCGGGCCGTGCCCGCCGCGCCACCGAAGCCAACAAGGCCGAATTCGAAGCCAAGCGCGTCGAGCTGGAAAAGGCTGCGGCCGCCAAGCTGGCCGAATCGCAAGCCCACGGCGAAAAGCTCGGCGGCACCACCGTCAAGCTGACCCAGAAGGCCGGCGTCGACGGCCGCCTGTTCGGCTCGGTCACCAACGCCGACATCGCCGAAGAGCTCGGCAAGCAAGGCTACAAGGTCGCGAAGGCGCAAGTGCGCATGCCCAACGGCCCGATCAAGGTCGTCGGCGACAGCACCGTCAGCGTCGCGCTGCACACCGACGTGGTGGTCGACATCACGGTCACGGTCTACGGCGAGAGCGCCTAAGACGCCCCACGCGCTTCGTGCGCGTGAAAGAGCCGCCTTCGGGCGGCTTTTCTTTTTCCGGCGGCCTGGGTTGTCCCGCACGCCGCACCGGAAGATCACTGCTTATTCACAGCCTTGTCCACGTGACGCCGCGCCCCGCCCGGCTTAGCATGCATGGTTGCAAGGAACTTCATGTCCGCACTCTTTTCCTACGCCGATAACGACCCGTCGTCAGACCGCCAGATCGCGCAACTGCGCATCCCGCCGCATTCGATCGAGGCCGAATCGAGCGTGCTGGGCGGCCTGCTGCTCGACAACGGCGCCTGGGACCGAATGGGCGACGTGGTGGTCGACGGCGACTTCTACCGCCACGAGCACAAGCTGATCTACGCGGCCATCGGCACGCTGATCAACGCCAGCAAACCGGCCGACGTGATCACGGTCTACGAGCAGTTGCAGAACCTCGGCAAGGCCGACGAGATCGGCGGCCTGGCCTACCTCAACTCGCTGGCGCAGTACGTGCCGAGCGCGAGCAACATCCGGCGCTACGCCGAAATCGTGCGCGAGCGCTCGATCCTGCGCAAGCTGGTGAGCGCGAGCGACGAGATCGCTACCAACGCCTTCAACACGCAAGGCAAGGCGGTCGACAAGATCCTCGACGAAGCCGAGCAAAAGATCTTCAACATCGGCGAGGAAGGCTCGCGCATGAAGCAGGGGTTCCAGGGCATGGATTCCCTGGTGGTCGAACTGCTCGACCGCGTGACCGAGATGGCCGAGAACCCGAACGACATCACGGGCGTGCGGACCGGCTTCTACGAATTCGACAAGATGACCTCGGGCTTGCAGCCGGGCGACATGATCGTGCTGGCGGCGCGGCCCTCGATGGGCAAGACCTCGCTGGCCATCAACATCGCCGAGCACGTGGCCCTCAACGAAGGCCTTCCGGTGGCGGTGTTCTCGATGGAAATGGGCGCCTCGCAGCTGGCGGTGCGTATCGTCGGCTCGATCGGCCGCATCGACCAGGGCCACCTGCGCACCGGCAAGCTGACCGACGAGGAATGGCCGCGCCTGACCGAAGCCATCGAGAAGCTGCGCAACGTGTCGCTGCACATCGACGAGACGCCCGGCCTCACCACCAGCGAGCTGCGCGCCAACGCGCGCCGGCTGGCGCGCCAGTACGGCAAGCTCGGCCTGATCGTGGTCGACTACCTGCAGCTCATGAGCGTCTCGAGCAGCATGAACGACGAGAACCGCGCCACCGCCGTGGGCGAAATCTCGCGCGGCCTGAAGATGCTGGCCAAGGAGCTCAAGTGCCCGGTGATCGCGCTGTCGCAGTTGAGCCGCGGCGTCGAGAGCCGCACCGACAAGCGCCCGATGATGAGCGACCTGCGCGAGTCCGGCGCGATCGAGCAGGACGCCGACATCATCATGTTCATCTACCGCGACGACTACTACGACAAGAACAGCAAGGAGCCGGGCGTCGCCGAAGTGATCATCAGCAAGCATCGCAATGGCCCGACCGGCACCGTCAAGCTGGCCTTCCTGAAGCCGCTGACCAAGTTCGAGAATCTTGCCGGGGGCGGCAACGACTTCTGAGAATCTTGAGACCTTGCGGGACAGACCAAAAACTGCGCAGCAGTTCTTGCTCTGTCCTCAACCGACTAGGCATCCGCTTTGAGCCGGCGCAGCATGTCCGCAAGGGTCTTCCCCGGCTCGTCCCTGAAACGCTCCGGCATCACTTCGATGCGGTCGATGCGGTCGATCCGAAAGCCGCGGAAGTCGTCGCGCAGCTCGCACCAGGCCGAGAAGGTCCACACCTTGCCCCAATAGAAGCAGCCCAGCGGACGCACCGTGCGCTGGCTGGGAGCGCCGGCGACATCGCGGTAATCCATGCGCAGCTTGTGGCGTGACTGCACCGCCTCGCGCAGGGTCTGCAGTCGATCGCGCGTGCCGGCGTCGAGCACGTAGGCCGGCGCGTAGAGCGCCAGGCTCTCGGCCGACACCCGCGCCGCCGGCGGCAGCACCGACAGGATCTTGCCGAGCGCCGATTCGATGTCGCGCGCCATCGCGGCGTCGACCCAGCTCTGCGCCAGGCGCGCCGAGGCGACCAATGCCGCCGCCTCGTCCTGCGTGAACATCAGCGGCGGCAGGTCGAAGCCGGAGCCGAGCCGGTAGCCGACGCCGGCTTCACCTTCGATCGGCACGCCCTGGAGTTGCAGGTCGGCGACATCACGATAGACCGTGCGCTCCGAGACCTCGAGCCGCTGCGCCAGGAAGGCGGCCGTGGTGAGGCGGCGTCCGCGGATGAGCTGGACGATCTGGAACAGGCGGTCGGCACGGCGCATGAAGAGGGGTCAGGCTCCGATGATTCGGGTAGCGAAATCTTCGCTCATGTCATTCCGTCAGGATTCCGATGTGGATGGCGACCTGGTCGGGGCCGCTATAGGCCTCGAAGTCGGTCTTGTAGCGACGCTTGATCTCGGGGTGCGCATCGAAATAGTGCCAGATCGCCTGCCACACCGCGAGCACCATCTGCGGCATCTCGCCGTGGCCGTGGAAGACCAGGTAGTCGCCGCCCTCGATCCGCACGCTCGCGGGGCCGTCCGCCACGGCGACGCCGGTCGTGATGTCGAAGGCCCCATGGGCATCGGCCTCGTAGTCCGAGTAGACGCCGAACAGCCGCATGTCGTCGACGCGGTACGGCGTCTTCTCGTAGACCCGCTCGCCGAAGAAGCGGTCCCAAAGGGTGCCGATGCGGGCGGCCTGCGGATCGCTCTCGTCGCGGTTGGTGGTGCGCGCGGTCAGCCCCGCGACGCGGAAGGGTTCGAGACGTTGACGTTGGGGTTGGGGTTGAGATTGGGATTGGGATTGCATGGTTTTCTCCATCATCGGTTTCAAGGGCCGAGGCCTTGCAGCTCGGCCTGCATGGCGGCCGCGATCAGTCCGAAATCGTGGTCGTTGACCTCGAACAGGCCGAAGCGGAACTTGCCGCCCCAGTGCTTCGGGTCGTCGACGAAATCGAACTGCTCGATCAGCGGCAGGATCGGCGCTTCCCGGGCCGCCGAGGCGTAGCGGACGTCGCGCCGCCAGGGAACGAAGCCATTGCCCATGTCGGCCTCGTAGGGGTGGTCGCCGTGGACCACGCCGATCGACACGAAGCTCTGCAGCCGGTCGGCGTGGCCCAGGGTGGTGGTCGGCGCGTAGTAGGCGACATGGTCGCCGGCCCGGATGCGCTTGAGCGGCGCCAGCTTGCCGTGGCCGACCTGCATGAAGCCGCCCGCGGGATCGTCGCGGCCGCGCCGCGCATGCTCCGCGCTGGCGACGGCGATCCAGTTCCTGTGCCGGGTGGGGGCGGTCATGGCGTCAGGCCAGGGCGTGCAGCCCGACTTCGTTGCCTTCGGTGTCGCGCAGCACCGCGAAGGAGCCCATGTCGCCGGGCAGCGCCGTCTTCGGCGTCACGACCTGCCCGCCCGCCGGCGCCACGCGCGACAGCGCGGCGTCGATGCTCGGCATGCAGTCGAGATAGATCCGAACGCCGCCGCCCGTGGCGGCGGCGCGCGGCCCGCCGGCCACCAGGCAGCCGCCGGTGGCCGGTTCTTCGTAGGCGAAGATCGCCATCGCCGCGCCGCCCATGTCCTCGCGCTTGAGCGCGCGGCCGAGCACCTTCTCGTAGAAGGCCTGGGCGCGATCCAGGTCGGCAACGGGGATTTCGAACCAGTTGATGGTGGTGGCAGTCATGGAGCTCTCCTCAGTCAGTGATTGAAGGCCTCATGCTGCGCGCCGCCTGCTGACAACGTAGTGTCAGCAGACTTCAGCAGGGTGAAGAGAAGGGCGGCCGCGCGCAGCGAGGCCCGTTCGGGAAACACCGCGGAACTGGCTTTGCCAGGCCGCTGGTGTTGCCCTCGGCAGGGGGTGGGCGCCCGGACACGAAGTGCCGGGCAACCTGGGGGCGAGCTACAGGACTTCGCTGGCGAAGTCGGCGAGCCTGGAGCGTTCGCCGCGCGCCAGCGTGATGTGCCCGCTGTGCGGCCAGCCCTTGAACTTGTCGACCGCGAAGGTCAGGCCGGAAGAGCCCTCGGTGAGGTAGGGCGTATCGATCTGGGCCAGGTTGCCCATGCAGATGATCTTGGTGCCCGGGCCGGCCCGCGTCACCAGCGTCTTCATCTGCTTGGGCGTCAGGTTCTGCGCCTCGTCGATGATCACGTACTTGTTCAGGAAGGTACGCCCGCGCATGAAGTTCATGCTCTTGATCTTGATGCGGCTGCGGATCAGCTCGTTGGTGGCCGCCCGGCCCCATTCGCCGGCGCCGCCGCCGTCGCCCTTGGCCAGGAACTCGAGGTTGTCGTCGAGCGCGCCCATCCAGGGGCCCATCTTTTCTTCCTCGGTGCCGGGCAGGAAGCCGATGTCCTCGCCGACGCTGACGGTCGCGCGGGTCATGATGATCTCGGTGTAGCGGCGGTCGTCGAGCACCTGCGTCAGGCCCGAGGCCAGCGCCATCAGGGTCTTGCCGGTGCCGGCGGTGCCGGTCAGCGTGACGAAGTCGACGTCCGGGTCCATCAGCAGGTTCATCGCGAAGTTCTGCTCGCGGTTGCGGGTGTTCACGCCCCACACCGCGTTCTTGACCGAGCCGTAGTCCTTCAAGGTCTTGAGCACCGCGGTCTTGTCGCGGATCTCGGTCACGCGCGCATACATGCTCGGCTCGCCGGGCGCCTCGAAATACACGAACTGGTTGATGTAGAGGTTCGGCACGATCGGGCCGCTGATGCGGTAGAAGGTGCTGCTGCCGCTCTGCCAGCTTTCGACCGTCTTGCTTTGGCGGGTCCAGAAGTCGGCCGGCAGGGCCAGCGAGCCGGCGTAGAGCAGGTCGCCGTCCTCGAGGGTCTTGTCGTTCTGGTAGTCGTCGGCGGCCAGCCCGAGGGCGCGTGCCTTGACGCGCATGTTGATGTCCTTCGACACCAGCACCACTTCCTGCTTCGGCCGGCTGGGCGCGTCCTCGGCGTAGAGGTCGCGCAGCGCCTGCACCACGCCCAGGATCTGGTTGTCGGCCTTGCCCTGCGGCAGGCTGGTCGGCAGCGTGTAGTCGAGCGGCGCGGTCTGGAAGAACAGCTTGCCGCCGGCCTCGCGGTGGCCGGTGGTGTCGAGTTTCAGCCCCTTGCCGATGTCGGCACCCTGCGCGCCGGCCAGCGCGTCGAGCGTGCGGCTGGTCTGGCGGCCGTTGCGCGCGACTTCGGTGGTGCCTTTCTTGTGGCCGTCGAGCTCTTCCAGCACGATCATCGGCAGAAAGATGTCGTGCTCCTCGAAGCGGAACAGGCACATCGGGTCGTGCAGCAGCACGTTGGTGTCCAGCACGAAGAGCTTCGCCGGACCGTTGGACTTGCTGCGCTTGGGACGCTGGGCGACCTGCGGTGCCGGGGCGGGCGCGCGGACGCGGGTCTCGACCTGCACGGCCGGCTCCTGCACCGGACGCGGCGGCGCCTTGGCCCGGGGCAGCGGCGGCGGCTCGATCGCGGCGCCAGCCTCGGCCGCGTGGCGATCGAACAATTCGAGCGGCTGGGGCCCGTTCGAGTCGCTTTGCTCAGTCCTGCGGTCGGCCGAGCGGCGGCCGCTGCGTCCGTGCGAGGAACGGGCGGGCGCGTCGTGGGCGTCCGGCGAAAGCAGTGCGGCGCGTTTCGTGGGGGCGGGAGGCAAGGGCATGGGGGGTGTYGCTCGCAAAAGTAAAGGGGCCAGAAAGCGAAAAAGCCGCCTGAAGACCAGGGCGGCTTTTTTCGGTGGATGCGGTCGTGGAGCTCAACGGCATGAAGCCATTATGCACATCGCACGTGACGCAGCCTTTGATCGTTGCGCTTCGCCAACGCGAGCGCGAAAAACCACACGAATTCGGGTTTCAGGCGGATTTCTTGAGCGCCTTGACTGCCTTCAGGACGTCGTCGACGTGGCCCGGGACCTTGAGGCCCCGCCATTCGGCCTTCAGGATGCCGTCGGCGCCGATCAGGAAGGTGCTGYGCTCGATGCCCTTGACCTTCTTGCCGTACATGATCTTGTTCTTGACCACACCGAACATGTGGCACATCTTTTCTTCGGTATCGGCGATCAGCTCGAAGGGGAGTTCGAGCTTCGCCTTGAATTCGTCGTGCGACTTCATGTTGTCGCGCGAGACGCCGAACACGGTGGCGCCCGCCTTCTCGAAGTCCTTGTAGCGATCGCGGAATTGCATCGCCTCGGTCGTGCAACCCGGGGTATTGTCCTTGGGGTAGAAGTACATGACCAGTACATGGCCGAGGTGAGAGGTGTTCGAGACCTTCAGGCCGCCTGTCGCATTGGCGTCGAATTCGGGAATGGGTTTGTTGACAACGATCGCCATGAAACTTGTTTTCTCCGTTTGATTCCATGTCCGACCCGGTCGGGATCATGGAGGATTGGTCGTTGCTTTACTGGGCTAGCTACTGGGCTGGCTACTAGGCTGGCTGCCGGTTCGCAACCCGCGATTTTACCCCGAAATGACTCCAATTGCCCTCAGGGCGACTCCAATTGCCCCTCAGGGCTTCTCGATCAACAGCGCAGCGAGCACATGGCGCCCCTCGCTCGCGAGGATGTTGTAGGTGCGGCAGGCCGCGGCCGTGTCCATGGTTTCGACGCCGGTGCGCTGCGCCATCAGGGGCTGCAGCCAGGCCGGCTGCGGGAAGCGGATGCGCTTGCCGCTGCCGAAGATGATCAGTTCGGCGCCCAGCGAGGCCAGTTGGGCGAAATGCTCGGCGCCGAGCTGGCCGAAGTCGCTGGCGTCCCACTCGAAGCGCTCCCCGCGGGAGCCGACCACGACGCTGGATTCGACCCGTTCATTGTTGATCGCGACCCAGCCCGGGCCGTGCGCAGTGAGGGTCTGGACGTCGGATTTGTCAGGCTGGAGCTTCATCGGAGAGGGGGTTGAAATGTGGTCAAATTATAGGTTTTCCCCTGCGCAGACCCCCTTGGAGGGACTTTGAAACCGCTCAAGAAATCGGCCAAGCTGGCCAATGTGCTCTACGACATCCGCGGCCCGATCATGGACGCCGCGAAGCAGATGGAGGAAGAGGGCCAGAAGATCATCAAGCTCAACATCGGCAATCTGGCCGTGTTCGGCTTCGATGCGCCCGAGGAGGTGCAGCAGGACATGATCCGCAACCTGCCGGCCTCGGCCGGCTACTCGGACAGCAAGGGCATCTTCGCGGCGCGCAAGGCGGTGATGCACGAGACCCAGAAGCAGGGCATCGCCGGTGTCACGCTCGACGACATCTACCTCGGCAACGGCGCCAGCGAGCTGATCGCGATGGCCACCAACGCGCTGCTCAACGACGGCGACGAATTGCTGCTGCCGGCCCCCGACTATCCGCTGTGGACCGCGGTCGCGAGCCTGTCGGGCGGCCGCCCGGTGCATTACGTGTGCGACGAGGACAACGGCTGGATGCCGAGCCTCGACGACATCCGCGCCAAGATCACGCCGCGCACCCGCGGCATCGTGGTGATCAACCCGAACAACCCCACCGGCGCGCTCTACTCGGACGACCTGCTCAAGGGCATCGTCGCGATCGCCCGCGAGCACGGCCTGGTGATCTTCGCCGACGAGGTTTACGACAAGGTCCTGTACGACGGCGTCCGGCACACGGCGATCGCCAGCTTGTCGAAGGACGTCCTGACGCTGACCTTCAACTCGCTGTCCAAGAGCTATCGCTCCTGCGGCTACCGCGCCGGCTGGCTGGTGGTGTCGGGCGACAAGAAGATGGCGCGAGACTACATCGAGGGCCTCAACATGCTCTCGAACATGCGGCTGTGCGCCAACGTGCCGGGCCAGTGGGCGATCCAGACCGCGCTCGGCGGCTACCAGAGCATCAACGACCTGGTCGCCCCGGGCGGGCGCCTGCGCCGCCAGCGCGACCTAGCCTACGACCTGATCACCGCGATTCCGGGTGTGAGCTGCGTCAAGCCCAGCGCGGCGCTCTACATGTTTCCCAAGCTCGATCCGAAGGTCTACCCGATCGAGGACGACCGGCAGTTCTTCCTCGATCTGCTGAAGGAGACCAAGGTGATGCTGGTGCAGGGCACGGGCTTCAACTGGGCCACGCCCGACCATTTCAGGATCGTGTTCCTGCCGCACGAAGAGGATCTGCGCGAGGCGGTCAACCGCATCGCCGGCTTCCTCGAACGCTATCGAAACCGGGTTGCGGCCTGAGTCCCCCCATTGCTCCAGAAGACACATCGAATGAAACCCATCCAAGTTGGCCTGCTCGGCATCGGCACCGTCGGTAGCGGCACCTTCCAGGTGCTACGCCGCAATCAGGAAGAAATCAAGCGCCGCGCCGGCCGCGGCATCGAGATCACGATGGTCGCCGACCTCGACACGGCGCGCGCGAAGGCGGTGGTCGGCGAGGGCGTGCAGGTGGTCGCCGACGCGCGCGCCGTGATCGCCAACCCCGAGATCGACATCGTGGTCGAGCTGATCGGCGGCTACGGCATCGCCAGGCAGCTGGTGCTCGAGGCGATCGCCGCCGGCAAGCACGTGGTCACGGCCAACAAGGCGCTGCTCGCGGTGCACGGCACCGAGATCTTCGCGGCCGCCCATGCCAAGGGCGTGATGGTGGCCTTCGAGGCGGCGGTGGCGGGCGGCATCCCGATCATCAAGGCGCTGCGCGAAGGGCTGACGGCCAATTCGATCCAGTGGATCGCCGGCATCATCAACGGCACCACCAACTTCATCCTGTCCGAGATGCGCGACAAGGGGCTCGATTTCGCGACCGTGCTCAAGGAGGCGCAGCGCCTGGGCTACGCCGAGGCTGACCCGACCTTCGACATCGAAGGCGTCGATGCGGCGCACAAGGTCACGCTGATGAGCGCGATCGCGTTCGGCATCCCGGTGCAGTTCGACCGTGCGCACGTCGAGGGCATCACCAAGCTCGCGGCGCAGGACATCAAGTACGCCGAGCAGCTGGGCTACCGCATCAAGCTGCTGGGCGTGACCCGCCGCGTGGCGCAGGGCGTCGAGCTGCGCGTGCATCCGGCGCTGGTGCCGTCGAAGCGCCTGCTGGCCAACGTCGAGGGCGCGATGAATGCGGTGGTGGTTCACGGCGACGCCGTCGGCACCACGCTCTATTACGGCAAGGGCGCGGGCAGCGAGCCGACCGCCAGCGCGGTGATCGCCGACCTGGTCGACATCGCGCGCCTGCACACGGCCGACGCCGCGCACCGCGTGCCGCACCTGGCTTTCCATCCGGACGCGATGAGCGACCTGAAGATCGTGCCGATGGCCGAGGTCGTGACCAGCTACTACCTGCGCCTGCGCGTGGCCGACGAAGCCGGCGTGCTGGCCAAGGTCACGGGCCTGCTGGCCAGCGCGGGCATCAGCATCGACGCCGTGCTGCAGCGCGAAGCCGACGAAGTGGGCGGCGAAGGCTCGACCCAGACCGACCTCATCATCCTCACGCACGACACCCGCGAGGGCACGCTCGACGACGCCATGGCGCAGCTGCAGGCACTGCCGACCGTGCTGGCGCCGATCGTGCGCATCCGCAAGGAAGAGCTCTCCTGATGCGCTACCTGTCCACGCGCGGTCACCCGGACCGCCGCCGCTTCTGCGACATCCTGCTCGAGGGCCTGGCGCCCGACGGCGGCCTCTACCTGCCCGAGCAGTATCCGAAGGTCGATGCGGCGACGCTCGAGAAATGGCGCGGCCTGAGCTACGCCGAACTGGCTTTCGAGGTGCTCTCGCTTTACGTCGATGACATCCCGGCCGCCGACCTGAAGGCACTCTGCGCCAGGACCTACACCGCCGAAGTGTTCGGCAGCGACGAGATCGTGCCGCTGCGCGAACTCGAGGACGGCGTCTACCTCGAAGCCCTGTCGAACGGCCCGACCCTGGCCTTCAAGGACATGGCGATGCAGCTGCTCGGCAACCTGTTCGAGTACGAACTGAACCGCCGCGGCGAGCAGCTCAACATCCTCGGCGCCACCAGCGGCGACACCGGCAGCGCGGCCGAGTACGCGATGCGCGGCAAGAAGGGCGTGCGGGTCTTCATGACCTCGCCCGACGGCCGCATGAGCCCGTTCCAGCAGGCCCAGATGTTCAGCCTGCAGGACGCGAACATCCACAACATCGCCATCAGCGGCGTGTTCGACGACTGCCAGGACATCGTCAAGGCGGTGTCGAACGACCTGGGCTTCAAGCGCAAGTACAAGATCGGCACGGTCAATTCGATCAACTGGGCGCGGCTGCTGGCCCAGGTCGTGTATTACTTCGCCGGCTACTTCCAGGCCACGGCTTCGAACGACAAGCAGGTCAGCTTCACCGTGCCTTCGGGCAACTTCGGCAATGTCTGCGCGGGCCACGTGGCCCGCATGATGGGCCTGCCGATCCGCACGCTGGTGGTGGCGACCAACGAGAACGACGTGCTCGACGAGTTCTTCCGCACCGGCGTCTACCGCGTGCGCGCGGCCGCCGACACCCACGAGACCTCGAGCCCCTCGATGGACATCTCCAAGGCCAGCAACTTCGAGCGCTTCGTGTTCGACCTGGTGGGCCGCGACGGCGCCAAGACACGTGCACTCTTCGAAGGCGAACTGGGCCGCGCCGGCCGATTCGACCTGAGCGGCGACCCGGTCTTCGCCGAGGCGGCGAAGCGCTTCGGTTTCGCCAGCAGCCGCAGCACCCATGCTGACCGCCTGGCCACCATTCGCGATACCGACAAGCGCTTCGCGACACTGATCGACACCCATACCGCCGACGGCCTCAAGGCTGCGCGCGAGCACTTGGTCGCGGGCGTGCCGATGATCGTGCTCGAGACCGCGCTGCCGATCAAGTTCGCCGAGACCATCGTCGAGGCGCTGGGCCACGAGCCGGAGCGGCCGGCGCGCTTCGATGGCATCGAGGCGCTGCCCAAGCGGGTCGTCAAGCTGCCGGCCGATGCCGAGGCCGTGAAAGCCTACATTGCCCAGCACTGCGACGACTGAGCGGGCCGACGGCGCATGAAAGTCATCGGCTTCGCCGGCTACTCCGGCGCCGGCAAGACCACGCTGGTCGAGCGCTTGATCCCGGTGCTCAGGCTGCTGGGCCAGCGCGTGTCGGTGGTCAAGCATGCGCACCACAAGTTCGACATCGACCATCCGGGCAAGGACACCTTCCGCCATCGCGAGGCCGGTGCCTTCGAGGTCGTGGTGGCCTCCGACAAGCGGCTGGCGCTGATGCGCGAGTTCGAGCGCCCGACCGAGCTCGGCGTGCACGCGCTCATCGCGGAACTCGACCACGGGGTCGACTGGGTGCTGGTCGAGGGCTTCAAGCACAGCGACCTGTTCAAGATCGAGGTCTTTCGCGCGCCCGCCGAGGGTGAGGCGCCGCGCCCGGCACGCTACCTCGAGGACGCCTTCGTCGTCGGCATCGCGACCGACGATCCCGCGCGCCTGCCCCGGCCCACCGAGCTGCCGATCTTTGACCTCGACGACGTCGATGGCATCGGCGACTGGCTGCTGCGGCATGCCGAGCGTTTCGACTACAAGGTAGACCACCATGGCTAGCGCTTCGAACCGTCCCCCCCTGATGCCGCTCGATGAGGCGCTGGCGCGATTGCTCGCCGCCGCCACGCCCCGCCTGGGCAGCGAGAGCGTGTCGACCTTCGAGGCCGACGGCCGGGTGCTGGCGCAGGACGTGGTGTCGGGCCTGACCGTGCCGCCGCGCGACAACAGCTCGATGGACGGCTACGCGGTGCGCAGCGCCGATTGCGCGACTGCGGGCACCGTGCTGCGGGTGGCGCAGCGGATTCCGGCCGGCAGTGTCGGCACGCCGCTCGCCGCCGGCACCGCGGCGCGCATCTTCACCGGCGCCCAGATCCCCGAGGGCGCCGATGCCGTCGTGATGCAGGAAGACACGGCTGCGCTGGCCGAGGAGGGCGGCCTGGGCCGCGTGCGCATCGAGCTCGCGCCGGCTGCCGGCCAGTGGATCCGCCGCGCCGGCGAAGACGTCGCGGCGGGCGACGTGGTCCTTGCCCGCGGCGAGCGGCTGACGCCGGCCGGACTCGGCCTGGCGGCCAGCGTCGGGCTCGACCGGCTGCAGGTGTCGAGGCGCCCGCGCGTGGCCTTGCTGTCGACCGGCGACGAGCTCGTGATGCCGGGCGAGGTGGCGCCCGAGGCGATGAAGCCGGGCTCGATCTACAACTCGAACCGATTCTTCATGCGGGCCCTGCTGGTGCGGCTCGGGTGCGAGGTCAACGACCTGGGCATCGTGCCGGACCGGCGCGAGACGACCATCGAGGCGCTGGCCGCCGCATCGCTCGGCAACGACCTGATCATCACCACCGGCGGCGTCTCGGTCGGCGAGGAAGACCATATCAAGGCCGCGGTGCAGCATCTCGGCCAGCTCGATCTCTGGTCGCTGTCGATGAAGCCGGGCAAGCCCTTCGCCTATGGCCGCATCGGCGACACGCACCTGACGGGGCTGCCCGGCAATCCGGTCTCGAGCTTCCTGACTTTCCTGCTGCTGGTGCGGCCCTTCCTGCTGACCCTGCAGGGCGCGACGCGCGTGGCGCCCGAGCCGATCGCGGTGCGTGCCGATTTCGACTGGCCGAGGGCCGACCGGCGGCGCGAGTTCCTGCGCGCCCGGCGCAATGCGGCGGGCGGGCTCGACGTGTTCGGCAACCAGAGCTCCGGCGTGCTGACCTCCATGGTCTGGGGCGACGGCGTGATCGACACGCCGGCGGGCCAGCCCTTCAAGGCCGGCGACACGGTGCAGTTCATTCCCTTCGCCTCGCTGCTCGGCTGACCATGCAAGTCAAGGTCCGTTACTTTGCTTCGGTGCGCGAGGCGCTGGGAACCGGCAGCGAGACCGTCGACACCCGCGCGGCCGACCTCGGCGCCCTGCGCGACGAACTGATCGCGCGTGGCGAACCACATGCCAGCGCGCTGGCCCGGGGCCGGGCCGTGCGCATGGCGCTCGACCAGATCATGAGCAGCGAGAGCGCAGCGCTGCGCGAGGGCAGCGAGGTCGCTTTCTTCCCGCCGGTCACGGGCGGCTGAGCCCCTGCAGCGTGTCGAGCAGGCGCTGGCGCCGCTCGGGCGGAACGCGGGTCATCGGCGGGCGCAGCTCGTCCTGCATCAAGCCCCGGGCGGCGAGCGCCGCCTTCAGCGGACCCGGGTTGGCATCGGAGAACATGGCTTCGATCAGGGGCAGCAGCGGCTGCCATTCGGCCCGTGCCTCGGCCAGCCGCCCCTCGTCCAGCAGGCGCAGCACCTTCACGAAGCGCTCGGTCTGCAGATGCGCACTGGCGGCGATCGCGCCGGCACCGCCTTCGGCCACCGTGGCGAAGAGTTGCGCGTCCTCGCCGGCCAGCACCTGCAGGCGGCCGTCGGCGATCAGGGCCCGGGTCTTGGCCATGTCGCCGCCGCAGTCCTTGATGCCGCGGATCCGCGGGTGGGCCGCCAGCGCCAGCAGGGTCTCACGCTCGATCGCGACGCCGGTGCGGTACGGAATGTCGTAGACCAGCAGCGGGACCGCGCTGGCGTCGGCGATGGCCCCGAACCACTCTTCCAGGCCGGCTTGCGAAGGGCGGATGTAGCTCGGCGCCGGCACCAGCAGGCCGGCCAGGCCGCAGCCAGACAGCTTCCGGACCCAGGCCAGCGTCTTGCCGAGGTGGTAGCCCGACAGGCCCATGACGCGGGGCAGCGAGGGGGCGGCCGCGGCGACCGTCGCCAGCACCGCCATCTGCTCGTCCTCGTCGAGCGCGGCGGCCTCGCCGGTCGAGCCGCAGACCACGAAGCCGGCGATGCCGGTGGCGGCCAGCTTTTCGGCCAGCGCGGCGAGCGCGGCATGGTCGACCGCGTGGTCCCGGAACGGGGTCACGAGCGGGATCCAGAGACCCGAGAAGTCGGGGGAAGGGGAGTGATGAGCGTCTTGCACGCAGTGGTCCTTTCAGGAATCGACCGATGGAGGAAACCACCGTCGAATGCGCGCACGCCACCCACTTCGGCCCGAGGCCTTGCAGTTCCGTCGCTCATCCGACGACGGAACCTGTGCTCCGGTCAGACGAGCTCGGGTTTTTTGGCTTTGCCTTGCAGGCGCACGCTGGCCGTTGCTTCGCGAGAAGCGGGCAGGCGTTGGAGGGCGCTGGAAGGCATCGCGCGAGTGTATCGCAGCGCCTCGATCCGGCACGCCTCCAAGTCGAGGCAGTGGCCTCAGGCGCAAGCCGCGGGAGTCGTCGTCGTGATCGAGGTTCGTCCCGTCGCGCTGATCTTGACCAGGCGTCCCTGGCCGCCCAGCGTCGGGCTGGCGCGGCAGGCCGTGATGCTGGCCTGGGTGGCGCCCAGGCCCGTGGCCTCGTAGTTCAGGGCGGACGCGCCACCGGCCTCGCGGATGTGATAGCCGTTCACGGCCGCCGGCTGCTGGCGCAGCACGGTCGTGCCGCTGAGCACGATCCAGCCCGCTTCCCATTGGCCGTTGGTGGCGCAGGTGAGGCCGTCGGCCGAGGCGCACAGGGTGACCGATGCGTTGCGCTTGATCGCTTCGCTGCGCGCGAGCTGGCTGGCCGCGACCAGCGAGTTGGAATAGGAGCTCAGCCGGGTGCTCAGAGTCACACCGTCGAAGGCGGGCACCGCGACCGCAGCCAGGACCGCCAGCACCGTGATGGTGACGAGCAGTTCGATCAGCGTGAAGCCCCGACCTCGCACACGCGGGCACGACATCCGATGCTTGGAAAGGCGCAGCACGGCCATCGTATTCACCCTATCGCTGGATGAACCAGTAGACCCGGCCCTTCGGCTGCTTGAAGCCTGCCTGAGGCACGGCGCCGGTCGGGGCCAGGGGCGAAACCGGGCTGCCGCCGACCACCACGTCGCGCTGGCTGCCGTCGTCCAGCAAGACCCGGTGCACCACGGGCGAGGGCGACAGGCCGCCGCCCACCACGTTCTGGAAGCGTCCGGTACCGGTGCCTTCCGCATTGGCGTAGGCGAGGTTGTAGACGTTGGCCGTGCCAAGGTCGGCCTTGCACGACTGGATATGGTTCGGGTCGCTCGGAATATGGGTGCTGAAGGTCGTCGTGCCGTAGGCCGTGACGGACGAGGTCACGACCTGCTCGCCTGCCGCCAGCGCCAAGTACCAGCCCTTCTTGCTGGCCAGCGCCGCCGGGTCGGGGTTGGTGGTGCCATTGATCGCGAGAAGCGACGCCTGGCACATGAACCCGTTGCCGACGCCGCAATTGGCGCTCTCGTTGCTCAGCCAGGTGCTGTCCGACGGCTTGTCCACCAGCATGTAGAAATGATTGACCACACTGAGTGCGCCCGTGTAGCTGCGCAGCGGCTTCTCGCGGTCGCCGGAGCCGATCAGCAGCACGTTCGCGCCGCTGCTGTCCTCGACGACGTCGGGGCTGAACATGAACTTGCGGCTGGGGCTGCAGGTCGTCACAGTGTCGCAGCCCAGCGAGGCCACCCGGGTGAGGGTCCATGCACCGGGCGCCGAGGTGGCCATGCCGTCGATGCGGTAGACGTTGCCGCCCAGGTCGGCCGCATAGGCGATCTTGGCCTTGCCAGTGCTGTCGTTCAGCACCGTGATCTCGCCGGTCACCCCGCGGCTCGTTGAGAACGTCTTGAGTATGCTGCCGGTGTCCGCATCGACCACGTAGATCTGATTGCCCTTGCTGGTGCCGGTGCAGCTGCTGGGGTCGGCGTCCTCGCATTTGTCGTAGCCGCCGCCGACCAGCAGCAGGGGGCTGGTGCCGCCGCCGTAGTTCGGCGCGGTCAGCACCTTGGGAACCGACCAGGTCTGGCCGATACCGGACGCGCCCGTGCTGCAGCCCGTGTCGTCGGATGCATTCGGGCAGCCCAGGCGCCACTTGAGCGTCGGCTTGGTCATGTTCGAGGCGTCGAAGGCATAGATCGAGCGGCCGCCGCGCCGCATGCCGGCGTAGACCCAGATCGAATTGCCGCCCGGGCTTTGGTAGCCCGCCACGGGGCCGTCCATGCCATAGGCCTTGGGTTGCGGGGCGGGGGCACTCGCGACGGTCACCAGGCCGGGGTAGCTGATCTGGGGGCTGTTGCCGTACAGGCGACCCAGGCTGCCATAGAACTCCGGCGGCATGAAGGACCACAGCTCGCTGCCGGCGGCATTGCCGTTGATGGCCGCAGTGCGGTTGCCGTTGACGGCACGCAGCACGCCGTCATTGCCGCCGTAGAACACCACCACCTGGGGCGAAGCATCGGTGCCGTAGTTGAGCGCCACCGGCCGTGAATGCACGACGTCGCCATGCACCGAGGGCCGCATGGCGGTGGCCGCCACATTGGTCAGCAGCTTGTCGGCGTCGCCGGTCACGGTGCTGTTGTTCAGGCCGCGCGCCCAATTGATCAGGTTGGTGCGGGCCGTGGTCGACGCCACGCCGAGCAGGGTCTGGGTGATCGCGGTGTTCGCGTCGTCGAAGTTGGCCAGGGCGGTGCAGCCGCTGCTCGAGCAGGTCAGCAGATTGCGACTGGCCACCGGCATGTTGCGAAGCAGGTAGCCTTGCGCGCCTTTTTCCACGACGTTGCCGTCCGGGCTGTTGGAGCTTTCGGCGTTGAGGCAGTCACCCGAGGGTGTTTGGGCCCAATAGCTGTCCGCCGCCGAAGAGGTCCAGAAGCTGCGCGCGCAGGGGGTGATGAAACCGGTCTGCGAATTGACGGCGTTCTTGTCGGCCGCATCCTGCAGGATCAGGTTGTTGCCGGCATCCAGTCCCAGCTTGTATTGCTTGATGTTGCCGTTCCAGCGCGGCTGGGCTGCGGCGTCAGGCCGGAACATGCCGATGAAGATCTGGTTCAGGTAGGTCCCTTGCGTGTTCACGCTCATCGGCAGGCTCACCGAGGCGAAGGCGCTGTTGACCGACTGGATGCGGCTGAAGATGTCGCCGAACGCATCGGTCAGGTCCTTTTCCAGCGTGGCACTGTTGGTGAGATTGAAGTAGGTGCCCTGGCTCACGGTGGCCATGCTCTGCAGCATCGCGGACCAGCCCGGGCCTTGGCCGGTCGTGCCGGGAAGGACGTCGAGGGTGAAGGTCTTCACGCCCATGCTCTGGAACAAAAAGCGCGCCCATTCGTCGGCCACGTTGTCCTGTGAGCCGCTGGGGCTGAGCACGATCGGCGTGGTCCAGTCGGTCAGGGGCAACTTGGGCGTGAAGCCAGCGCCGGCCGCCTTGAGTTCGCTGGTGGCCGCCTTGGTGTCGCTCGTGTTGTCCTGCACCGGGCCGTTGCTCAGGTAGATGATGAAGGTCCCGGCACACCCGGCCGATGTGGGCGCCAGGTAGGGCGAGCCGGCTTTCGAACCCAGCGCATTGCCGGCCAGCGCGTAGAGGGCGTCGGACGCCGTGCTGACACCCGTGTTGGTCTTGAAGTCCGTCTTTGCCTTGTTGTTGCCCGCGTAGGGGGCACCACCGGTGAGATAGCGGTAGACCTCGACCATGGTCTTCCCGGCCTTGCCGCCGTTGGACTTGTCGTTCGTCACGTCGAGGCTCTTGATCAGGGCGCTGTACTTGGGTTGCGACGTACCGTCCAGGGTCCGGATGGCGGCGCGCAGGTAGGCGCCGTCGGAATTGCTGTCACCCTTTCCCGTCTCCGTGAACATCATCACTCCGACGCGGAACTTGTTGGCCGGCAGACTGTTGAAGGCGGTCTGCAGCGCGGCCATCTCCGCCGTGAAGGGCTGGTTCCAATTGGCTGTGTTGTCGAGGACGAACAGCACGTTCGGAATATCCGTCGTGGACTGGTTGAAGCCGGTGAAGAGGTCGATGTCGTCGGCCTGCGCCGGACCCATCTGCAGCAGCAGCAGCACCGAAGCGCAAATTGCCTTGATGAGATTTTTTTTCATGGTGCGAAGCTGCGGTGGTGTGTGAAGTGCTAGTGGCAGAAGGCGTCGTACTGCGCCTGGTTGAGCAGCACGCGCACGCCGGCGCGCACGGCGGTGTTCACGCCTGTGGCGAGGTCGGCGATGGAGGTGCTGATGTCCCAGACCGAGTTGTAGGCGTTGGGCACGCCGGACAGGCCCGAGCCGCTGGAGGAGCCGCCCCCGCTGATGCCGCCGGGACCGCTTGCGCTGCCGCCGGAGCCGGACACCTGGATCGCGCGCACGCACGTGGGGGCTGCCACCTGCACCGTGTAGTCGGTGTTGCCGTCGTTGTTGATGTCCACGTTGCTCACTGTGGCGACCGGCGTCACGAGCGAGGGCGTGCCATCGGCGGCGGGCGGCAGCAGCGAGGTCATCACCTCCTCGATCGCGCGGTTGCCAGCGGCGACTGCCTCGTTGCGCACCTGGACGTTGCCCACCGCCTTGAGGTTGGCGTTGGTGAGCGAGAAGGCGGCGACCACCGTGAGCGTGATCAGCACCAGCATGATCAATCCGACGATCAGCGCTGCGCCGCGCTGACCCCGGATGCGGGCTGCTCGGACCACTCGCCTCACGGTGTGTCTCTCCGGCCAGCGACGTTGTTCAGGCGGACGCTGCTGGAGAAGGCGTGCCGCTTGTAGTGGTCGTTGAAGGGGCCCAGCGTCGCGCCGCCGAGGGTATAGCTGCGCGAATCGGTATGGCTGGGTGTTTGCTCGATGCTGCGCGCCAGCACGTAGATTTTGACGGCCACTGCGTTGATGAGCTGATCGGCCGTGCAAGGCGCAGCAGCGCTGCAGTGCACGAATGCGCCGTCGGGGCTGCCGTCGCCGCGGTCGGTCGGCGTGCTCCTGTTGCTGGCGTCGGCCCAACTGGTGGCCTTGGTGTAGTCGACCGCCGCGCCGGTGGAACTCAGGGTGTCCAGTCCCAGTTCGACGCGAAAGCCTTCGATTCCTTCGATCAGCGCCACGGGCGGCTGCTGTCCCAGAGCGCCGCCTGAGAGGTCGAAGCGCGAGCGCGCGAGTGTCGGAATGCCGTCGCCCACGGTGTCGGCGTAGTCGCGCACGTAGTAGATGTCGGAGACGAACTTGCGCTTGGGCGACGGCGTGGTGCAGTTTCGCGCCAGCATCGTGGCGAAGCCTGCCGTCGAAAGATCGAAGTCGGAAGGCTTTTGCGTGCCGCAGGTCGACGACTGGAAATACAGCGCGCCCGGGGTGTCGACACCGCAGGTGGGCGACGGCAGGCAAGTCTCGGCATGGCGCACCACCAGCACGTCGGTGTTGGCCTTCTTGTTCTTCAGCACCGCGGCGCAACCGGCGGGCACCGCATCGTAGACCTGCACCGCCACGTCGAGCAGGCTGCGCATGTAGCCGGGAGTCCAGTTTGCGGGCGTGTAGGCCAGGCAGGGATCGGGCGGTGCGCCGGTCGGCACGTTGGCCGGGATGGTGGTCAGGGTCAGGTCATCGAACTGGGGCATGTAGTTTTCCCAGAAGCCGGCATGCGCGATTTCGTTTTCCAGCACGAACATGCTGACGCGGCCGCTTTCGATTTGCTGGTTGATCTTGGCCATCTCACGCTGCGCGTTGCTCACGTTGAGGAACAGCGCTATCAGCGCGGCCACGACGATCAACGTGATGGTGATCGACACCATCAATTCGATCAGCGTCAAGCCGCGCTGGACGCGGCGCGACCGTGCGTGCGAGCGGATGACAAGGGTATGGCTGCCGCGCATCACGAGAGCTTTCCGATGCGTACCAGCGTGGTGACGGTGCGGCGGCACAGGTCGTTCTTGCAACGGGTGTTCGCGTCGTCGTACTGGTTCTTTCCGCAGGCGACGCCGGCCGAAGGTGCCGCGAGGGGCACGAGGCCTTGCCAGGCCACGGTGACCAGGTACTCGTCGTTGCCCAGGCTCTCGACGCAGCCGCGCCCGCCGATCACGGCGCCGACCTTGCTGGTGCCCGAGGTTTCACCCGCGCCCAGCAGCGCGTTGCACCATTCGGCCGCGTCGATCTGCTGTCGGGTCCCGGTGGCGCTCGGGCAGGCTGCGCCTGCGCCCAGCGGGCTGCCCGTGACGTAGCTCAGGGCCGCACGCCGATTGGTGGTGATACGGCTGGCCATGTCGTCGAGCAAGGTCAGCGCCTGCGAACGCTGGTAGGCCTCCATCTCGGTGGTCTGCATCCGTGCATGCAGCCCCACCAGGCCGAAGAGGCCGAAGGCGACAATCAGCAGCGTGACCAGCACCTCGATGAGGGTCGCGCCACGCTGTGCGCGACGAGGCGGGACATGGGGGAGGCCGGTCACCATTTGTCGGCCGGCGACTTCACGCCTTCGCTGGTGAGAGTGAGCGTGCCGTCGCTGGCCTGAGCGCCGGTGGGCGTGAACGTCAGCGTGAAGCCCGGCACGGCGGTGGTCGACAGCGTGATGCCGTAGCCATAGTTCGCGCTGACATCCGCAGGCAGCGCGTAGCCACTGTTTGCCAGCGTGGCCGCATCGGCGTAGCTGCGATTGGCCAGCAGGAATTGCTGCTGGCGGTTGGCGATGTCCATCATCTGCGACTGCGCCGCCGAACGCTTGGAACGGATGATGTATTTCGTATAGGACGGCAACGCGATGGCGGCCAGGATGGCGACCATCGCCACCGTGATGAGCACCTCGATCAACGTGAATCCATTTCGCCTGCGCATGCTCTCTCCGTTTCGCCCGCCTCACGTTGGACCGCGACATGTGTCTGAATGCGAACAATTGTAAATGGGAACTTATCACATATGGTCGTAGGACCTGTCTGACAAGCGGACTTTCATCACGGATTGGGGGCAAAGCCCCAAATGAAAAGCTGTTCAGCGAGACCCTCCGGTGAGAGCGTTCCGGCGCTGGTGGGGCGGGATTTCATGGTCTAATCTGTGACCATTAGTTACACGTAAGGTCGCACGACAGCACTCGGCGAGCAGACATGCCACATCGCCATGGATAACCGACTTGCCTGGACCCGGGCCGCGTGCGCGCGCGTCATGCGGCCGGTGGTCAAGCTGGCGTTGGCAGTGGGGTTGAAGCACTCTCACCTGGAGGAACTCTTGCGAGATCTCTTCCTGGACGAGGCGCGTCGCCTATGGCGCAGCCAGGGCGTCAGGGAGCCGAACATCAGCCAGCTGTCAGTGTCGACGGGGCTCAATCGCAAGGCAGTCACCGCCAAGGTGCGGGAGACGAACGGCGTGCTACCCGGTACCGAGGCATCCACCGCTGCGAAGACGTTCACGCTCTGGCTGCAGGGTTTCGCAGGCGACGCTGCTCTCCGGCGTTTGCCGATCACCGGTCGCGACCAGGCGCCATCATTCGAAAATCTAGCGAGACGGGCAAGCCGTGGCGATCTGCACCATCGCGCCATCCTGGACGAACTGGTGCGGTTGGGTATGGCGAAGGAGGAGGGTGGATATGTCGAGCTCGCAGCCGAAGCCTTCGTTCCTGCGCAGGACCTCCAATCCATGCTTGCGTTTTTTGGCGACAATTCGCGTGATCATTTGTCCGCCGGCGTCGCCAACATACTTGGGCAACAGCCTTCCCTGCTTGAGCGCTCCGTGTATGCGAATGGCCTGACGATGCAGGATTGCGAAGACATCCACATGCTCGTGCGCCAGCGCTGGAGCGCGTTGCATCATGAACTGACCCACGAAATGTTTCGCGCAGTCGGCGCGGCGGGCGATGCGGGTTCAGGCCGCATCCGCGTCGGCATCTACACCTACTACGAAGACGCCGCCGCAGACGCTGGCGCCAGGGTTAGCCAATCGTGAATTCCAGACCGTGGCTCGCGAGCCTCTGGCTCCTTCTGACCTTGCTGCTCCTTTCCTGTGGTGGAGGCGGCAGCAGCGGCGTGTCGGCGATCAGCGGCATCCCGGCCGGGGCGACGGCCGCTGCGGCGGCCGGCGCCGCCGCCAGCGCGCCGGCCGGCGATGCGGGCGGCGACGCGACGGGAGGCACATCGACCGCCGCGGGCGGTATCGCCGGTACGAGTACGGCCTCGAGCGGCGACACCTCCGGCGTGGGGTCGGGCGGAACGGGCGTCAGCACCGCGGATGCGACCAGCGTCGGTTCCGTCGACGGCATGGGCAGCATCATCGTGAACAGCGTTCGCTACAACGTCGACACTGCGACCGTGAACCTTCCGGATGCCGGGTCGCTCCAGATCGGTATGTCCGTCGAGGTCACGGGCACGATCGACGCTTCGAAGGTCAATGGCGTGGCCCGCCAGGTGACGTCCGCGCTGGAACTGCGGGGTCCGGTCGAATCGGTCGACCTGGTCGGCGGAAGCTTCAAGGTCATGGGCGCCAGGGTCACGCTCGACGACGCCACGGTGTGGGGCAACGTGACGGGGCTGGCCGACCTGGTGGTTGGCACGCCGGTGCAGGTCTGGGGTCTGCCGGCGGACCCTGGCGTCCTGCGCGCCACGCGTGTCGAGCGCACGGCAGCCAATGCGGCGCCGGTCGTCACTGGCGCTGTGCAGCAATTGGATCCGCTCGGCCGCACCTTGGTGCTGGGCGGTCTCACCGTCGCGTACGGCAATGCCGGCTTCGCCGGCGGCGTGGATGCGACCACCTTGGCGAACGGCGCCATCGTGCGGGTTCGCGCCGCGGCCCAGCCGTCGGGCGGCCTGCTCATCGCGACCCAGCTGGAGAGCTGGTACCAGGTCCCCAAGACGACGGGTACACAGGTACAGCTCGAGGGCCTGATCACCAACTTCGCCACGCTCGGCGCGTTCCAGGTCCTGGGTTCTACCGTCGACGCGTCCGCGGCCACCGTCACCGGCGGCCGCGCTTCCACGATCGGCAACGGGGTCAAGGTGGAGGTGAGCGGAACGCTCGTGAACGGGGTGCTCATCGCAACGCAACTCAAGATCAGGCACATTCCCGGCGCGGGTTCCTTGCCTTCCTACACATTGATCGGTTCGGTAGGCAACTACACGTCTGCCGCCCGTTTCCGCGTGCGCGGACAGTTGGTCGACGCGAGTTCGCCCGGTGTGGTGTTCATGAACGGAACGTCAGCCGGCCTGTCGAACGGCGTCAACGTCACCGTGCTTGGCACTCAGGTCGTCAACGACGTGCTGATCGCCAACCAAGTGAGCTTCGACTAGCCCGCCGACGTGTTTTTCGCGCTCGCGGGCTGGCGGCGCGGTGCCACAATCCGCGCATGAGACATCCGGTTCCAACCCCCAGATGTCTGGATGTCGAGCAGGAGTTTGGCCAGTGAGCACCGCCCGTGTTTCGATCCAGACAGAGGACTTCGACCTGCAGCAGGAGGTCGCCGCGTTGCGTGCCGGCGACGCCGGGGTCGGCGCAGTGTGCTGCTTCATCGGCACGGTGCGCGACCGCAACGACGGCAGCGCCGTGGCCTCGATGGAACTCGAGCACTACCCGGGCATGACCGAGAAGGCGATCGAGGCCATGATCGACGAGGCCCGCAAGCGCTTCGACATCCTCGGCGCCCGCGTGATCCACCGCGTCGGCCTGCTGCAGCCGCAGGACCAGATCATGATGGTCGCCGTGACCTCGGCGCACCGCGGCCAGAGCTTCCTGGCCTGCGAGTTCCTGATGGACTACCTGAAGACCCAGGCGCCGTTCTGGAAGAAGGAAGAGACGCCCGAGGGCGCCCGCTGGGTCGATGCGCGCGCGACGGACGACGAGGCCGTGGCCCGCTGGGGCATCGCCTCCGGCAATGCCGCCTGAGCCTCACTGGGGCTGGAAGCCGCTGTTCTTGATGATCTGCGCCCAGGTCTGGGTGTAGCTGCGCACGCGGCCGGCGAACTGGCCCTGCGGCATGAATTCGACCGTGAGGCCCATCGCAGTCAGACGCTCGCGCACATCCGGCATCTTGAGCACCTTGGCCAGCGCGATACCGAAGCGGTCGATCACGGGCTGCGGCGTGCCGACCGGCGCGAAGATGCCGTAGTAGGGCAGGTCTTCCAGGCCCGCCAGGCCCAGTTCGGCGAAAGTCGGCACCTGCGGCAGCACGGCTTGGCGCTTGTCGCCGATCACGGCGACGACGCGGATCTTGCCGGCCTTCTGGTTCTCGATGAAGTCGGGAACCGAGCCGATGCCGGCCGAGATCTGGTTGCCGAGCATGTCGGCCAGCATCGGTGCGCTGCCGCGGTAGGGTGCAGCCTGGACGTCGATCTTGTACTTGGCGCCGATCAGCTTGACCAGGAACTCGGGGATCGAGGCCGGCGCCGGAACGCCGATCGTGTCCTTGCCGCCGCGCTCCTTCCTGACCCAGGCCACGTAGTCGTTGACCGACTTGGCGGGCGTGCCGCCCGACACCGCGAGCGCATTGGCGAAGGTCGCGAAGCCGGCCACCGGCACGAAATCGCGCGCCGCATCGAAGCCCGGGTTCTTCACCACCAGCGGCAGGATCGAGATCGAATGGTCGTGCGAGAGGAACAGCGTGTGGCCGTCGGCCGGCGCGGCCTTCAGCGCCTGGGCGGCGATCTGGCCGCCGGCGCCGGCGCGGTTGTCGACCACCACGGAGGTGCCCAATTCGTCCTTGAGCTTCTCGGCCAGCGTGCGGGCGATCACGTCAGTGCCGCCGCCGGCCGGAAAGCCGACCAGCAGCCGGATCGGCGTGCCGGCCGGCTGGGCCAGCGCCACGCCTCCAGCGGCCAGCAGGCCAGCCGCGAAAAGGCCGCGCATGAGGCGCGTGGCGCCACTCCATGTTGACTTCAGCATCTATCGACTCCAATGATTGCGGGTAGAAAAAAGTCCGGACGGTCTTGAACTCGCCACGGAACGGCCCTATTTTGAATGCAGGAATCAAGCCATGCGACAAGACAAACTCACCACCAAGTTCCAGGAAGCCCTCGCCGACTCGCAGTCGCTCGCGCTGGGCAACGACAACGCTTATATCGAACCGGCCCACTTGCTGGTCGCGATGCTGCGCCAGGACGACGGCCCGCGTGCGCTGCTCGAGCGCGCCGGCGCCAATGTGCCGGGCCTGCTGCAGGCCGCCGAGGCGGCGATCAAGAAGCTGCCGAAGGTCGAGGGCCATGACCAGGTGCAGGTCGGCCCCGAACTCGGCAAGCTGCTGCAGGCGACCGAGAAGGAATCGATCAAGCGCAACGACCAGTTCATTGCCAGCGAACTGTTCCTGCTCGCGCTGGCCGACAGCAAGGCCGACATCGGCAACCTCGCGCGCAGCAATGGCGTGACGCGCAAGTCGCTCGAGGCCGCGATCGATGCGGTGCGCGGCGGCCAGGGCGTCAACAGCGCCGACGCCGAAGGCCAGCGCGAGGCCCTCAAGAAATACTGCCTCGACCTCACCGAGCGCGCCCGCCTGGGCAAGCTCGACCCCGTGATCGGCCGCGACGAGGAAATCCGCCGCGCGATCCAGGTGCTGCAGCGCCGCACCAAGAACAACCCGGTGCTGATCGGCGAGCCGGGTGTCGGCAAGACGGCGATCGTCGAGGGCCTGGCCCAGCGCATCGTCGCCGGCGAGGTGCCCGATTCGCTCAAGGGCAAGCGCGTGCTGTCGCTCGACATGGCGGCGCTGCTGGCCGGTGCCAAGTTCCGCGGCGAATTCGAGGAGCGGCTCAAGACCGTGCTCAACGAGCTCGCCAAGGACGAAGGCCAGACCATCGTCTTCATCGACGAACTGCACACCATGGTCGGCGCCGGCAAGGCCGAAGGCGCGATGGACGCCGGCAACATGCTCAAGCCCGCCCTGGCGCGCGGCGAGCTGCACTGCGTCGGCGCCACCACGCTCGACGAATACCGCAAGTACATCGAGAAGGACGCCGCGCTGGAGCGCCGCTTCCAGAAGATCCTCGTGGGCGAGCCGAGCGTCGAGGCCACGGTCGCGATCCTGCGCGGCCTGAAGGAAAAGTACGAAGTCCACCACGGCGTCGACATCACCGACCCGGCGATCGTCGCCGCGGCCGAGCTGTCCGACCGCTACATCACCGACCGCTTCCTGCCCGACAAGGCGATCGACCTGATCGACGAGGCGGCGGCCAAGATCAAGATCGAGATGGACTCCAAGCCCGAGGTCATGGACCGGCTCGACCGCCGCCTGATCCAGCTGCAGATCGAGCGCGAAGCCGTGCGCCGCGAGAAAGACGAGGCCTCGCAGAAGCGCTTCGGCCTGATCGAGGACGACATCGCGAAGCTGCAGAAGGAGATTGCCGACCTCGACGAGGTCTGGCAGGCCGAGAAGGCCCAGGCCCAGGGCAGCGCGCAGATCCGCGAAGAGATCGACAAGATCAAGTTCCAGATCGCCGAATTCACCAGCAAGGGCGACTTCAACAAGGTCGCGGAGCTGCAGTACGGGAAGCTGCCGGGCCTCGAGAAGCGGCTCAAGGAAGCGCAGGACACCGAGGCCAGCAAGGGCAAGTCGAGCGCGCCTACGTTGCTGCGCACGCAGGTCGGCGCCGAGGAGATCGCCGAGGTGGTCGCACGCGCCACCGGCATCCCGGTGTCCAAGCTGATGCAGGGCGAGCGCGACAAGCTGCTCATGATGGAAGGCAAGCTGCATGAGCGCGTGGTCGGCCAGGACGAGGCCATCGGTGCGGTCGCCAACGCGATCCGCCGTTCGCGCTCGGGCCTGTCGGACCCGAACCGCCCGACCGGCTCGTTCCTGTTCCTCGGCCCCACGGGCGTGGGCAAGACCGAGCTGTGCAAGGCACTCGCCGGCTTCCTGTTCGACAGTGAAGACCACCTGATTCGCGTCGACATGAGCGAGTTCATGGAGAAGCATTCGGTCGCCCGCCTGATCGGCGCGCCACCGGGCTACGTGGGCTACGAAGAAGGCGGCTACCTGACCGAGGCGGTGCGCCGCAAGCCCTACAGCGTGCTCCTGCTCGACGAGGTCGAGAAGGCCCATCCGGACGTCTTCAACGTGCTGCTGCAGGTGCTGGACGACGGCCGCCTGACCGATGGCCAGGGCCGCACCGTGAACTTCAAGAACACGGTGATCGTGATGACCAGCAACATCGGCTCGCCGATCATCCAGTCGATGGTCGGCAAGCCGACCGAGGAGATCAAGGAAGCGGTCTGGGACGAGCTCAAGAACTACTTCAGGCCCGAGTTCCTGAACCGCATCGACGAGACCGTGGTGTTCCACGCGCTCGACGCCAAGAACATCGAGGCGATCGCGGCGATCCAGCTCAAGGTGCTGAAGGACCGCCTGGCCAAGATGGATCTGGGGCTGGAGGTGTCGCCGGCGGCGCTGGCCGAGATCGCAAAGGTCGGTTTCGACCCGGTGTTCGGTGCCCGGCCGCTGAAGCGGGCGATCCAGCAGCGGATCGAGAATCCGTTGTCGAAGCTGCTGCTCGACGGCAGCTTCGGGCCCAAGGACACGATCAGCGTCGGGACCGATCCGATCCGGGCGCCGG
This sequence comes from Variovorax sp. 10N432, assembly GCF_056394465.1. Lineage (NCBI taxonomy): Bacteria > Pseudomonadati > Pseudomonadota > Betaproteobacteria > Burkholderiales > Comamonadaceae > Variovorax > Variovorax sp. 10N432. The sequence continues at coordinate 78,234 of NZ_JBFTHX010000009.1, read as the reverse complement.
GGCAGTTCACGTTCAGCAATGACCGGGAACCCAGCGCCGGAGCGGTAGCCTAAGCACGATGCTGAACTTCTTTCTCCGTCTGGTCTTGTTCATGCTGGGCCTGGTCTTCGCGGCCAGCCTGGCGGTCGCCGTGCTGCTGCTGGCGGCCGTCTGGGGGCTGCGCTACGCCTGGGCGCGGCTCACCGGCAAGCCGGTGCAGCCGTGGGTCATGCGCTTCGACCCGCGCGGCGGCTTCGACCGTTTTCGCGCCGCGGGCCGGCCGGCCGAGCCGACGGCGGCCGACGTCGCGGGCGCCCGGGCCCAGGGGCAGGCGGCCGATGCCCCGGTGCGCCTGCGCGATCCGGGTGTGGTCACCGACGTGCAGGCGCGGCCGGTGTCGCGCGACGACTGACACCCCGGGGCCGGTCAAAATAGCGGATGTCCACGCCGCGCCCGCCCGTCCTCGTCGAACCGCTCGAAGTCGAGTTCAGCGCCATCCGCGCGCAGGGCGCTGGCGGCCAGAACGTCAACAAGGTCTCGAGCGCGGTGCATCTGCGCTTCGACATTCCCGCCAGTTCGCTGCCTGAAGACGTCAAGGAACGGCTGCTGGCCCTGCGCGACAGCCGCATCACGCAGGAAGGCGTGCTGGTGCTGAAGGCGCAGAAGCACCGCAGCCAGGACATGAACCGCGCCGATGCGCTGGCGCGGCTGCAGGAACTGGTCGACGGCGTCGCCGTGGCGCCGCGCGTGCGGCGCGCCACCAAGCCGAGCTACGGCTCGAAGCAGCGACGGCTGGCGGGCAAGAGCCAGCGCTCGGAGATCAAGAGCTTGCGCGGGCCGGTCAAGGACTGAGCACCCAGTGGCACGGGGGCGGAGAACCCCGTATGCTGTGGTTCCCGGTTCGATTGCACACAGTTTGTAGACAAATCATATGAAGTCCAAAGTCGCGTCCAAGCCACCGGCGCATGCGAAGGCCAGGAAGACGGCGGCACCGGTCAAGACCGTGCGATCTCGCAAGCCCGCGCCGTCGGAAGCGCCGCCCGCGAAATCCGCGCCCGTCCCTGCCGGCGAGGCCTCGACGAACCTGACCGACCGGGCCTATGCCGTCGTGCGTCGGCTGATCCTGCAGCGAGAGCTGATCGGCGGCGAAGTGCTGGTCGAGGGACGGCTCGCCGAGCGACTCCAGATGTCTCGCACGCCGCTGCGCGAGGCCTTGCTCCGGCTGGAGGGCGAAGGACTGCTGGTGCGCGCCAATGCCCGCTCCTACGCGGTGCGGCGGATCACGGCGTCGCATTACTTCCAGTGCCTGCAGGTGCGCGAGCGGCTCGAATCGCAGGCCGTCTCGCTGGCAATGGGACGCGTGCCGCCGGACCAGGTACAGGCCTTGCGCAGCGCCATCCTGGGCTTGGATTCGAGCCAGCAGGGCTCGAGCCACTGGCAGGCCGATGACCAGATCCATGGCCTGTTCGCGCGCGCCTCGGGCAACGCGATGCTGGCCGACACCATCGCGCATCTGCGCGTGCTGTGCCGTCTGTTCGAGGTGGTCGACCCGTTCAGCCGCATCGAGGACGACCGCACCGAGCACCTGGCCATCCTCGACGCCTACATCGCCGGCAACGAGAAGGCGGCCGAGGATGCGGTGGTCGCGCACCTGCGCAACCTGGCCCGCTACACCTTGTCGAGGCTCAGCAACGGGCTGGTGACCGAATTCGCGCAGTAGGCCGGCCGGCGGCGCCTCAGTGGCGCAGGATCTTGCCGACGAACTCGCGCGTGCGGGCCTCGCGCGGCTGGTCGAAGATCTGCTTCGGACCGCCGATCTCGACCACCTGCCCGCCGTCCATGAACACGACCTTGCTCGACACCTCGCGCACGAAGCCCATTTCGTGCGAGACGATGAACATCGTCATGCCCTCGGCGGCCAGCAATCGCACCGTGTCCAGCACTTCATTGACGAGCTCGGGGTCGAGTGCCGCGGTGACCTCGTCGAGCAGCAGGATGCCGGGCTGCAGGGCCAGCGCCCGTGCGATCGCCACGCGCTGCTGCTGGCCGCCCGAAAGCTGGTCGGGATAGGACTTGAGCTTCGCGCCCATGCCGACCTTCTCGAGCAGTTGGATCGCATACGCCTCGACCTGCTTGCGCGGCCGCCCCTTGACCTTGATCGGCGCGACCGTCACGTTGTCGAGCACGCTCATGTTCTGGAACAGGTTGTACTGCTGGAACACGATCGCCATCTGCGAGCGGATCCGGCGCAGCTGTTCGCGGTCGTTGTAGTCGAGCGCCTGGCCGTCGATGCGCACCTGGCCGGCAATGGGCGGCAGCAGGCCCATCAGCACGCGCAGCAAGGTGCTCTTGCCCGAGCCCGAGGGGCCGATGAGACTGACGATCTCGCCCTTGTCGACCGACAGGTTGATGCGCTCGAGTACGGTGTGGGTGCCGTAGTTGGCCTTGAGGTCAACGATTTCGAGTTGGGGCAAGCTTGTTCTCCAGGTGTTTGCCGAACCGGGCCAGCGGATAGGACAGCATGAAATAAAGAGCCAGCACCGTGCCGTAGACCAGTGTGGCCGAGAAGCCCTTGTTGTTCATCGTCTTGCCGGCGAAGGCCAGCTCGACCACGCCGATCTGGGAAGCGAGCGCGGTGTCCTTGATGAACAGGACGAAAAAGCCGAAGACCGGCGGCAGGATGATCTTCCAGGCCTGCGGCACGATCACGAGGCGCAGCGTCTGGAGGTAGCTGAAGTTCATCGTCTCGGCGGCGTCCCATTGGTTCTGGTGCACCGATTCGAGACCGCTGCGCACGATCTCGGCGATGAAGGCGGTGGCGATCAGGCAGACGCTGATCAGGGCCACGGTGAACATTGCGAGGTCGGCGTCGAGCCCCTGGAAGATGAAGAAAGCCAGCATCAGCGTGACCAGGAACGGGATGCGCCTGAACAGCTCGATGAAGACCGTGGCCGCCACGCGCAGCGGCCGGCCCGCAGGCCGGCGGCCGAGCCGCACCGCCGCCAGCAGGAAGCCGAGCGAGAAGCCGACGATGCAGCCGATGGCCGACAGGGCGAAGGTGACGCCCAGCGCCTTGGCGAAGAAGACCAGGTTGTAGTAGCTGAAAAAGCGCGGCAGCTCCTGGATGATCTGTTCGAGCATCAGAACCACCTCATCTTGGCGCGGAAGAAGCGCTTCCCGACGAAGGCGAGCGACAGGGTGGCGATCAGCGTGATCGCGATGTAGAGCATCGCGGCAACCGAGAACACCTCGATCGAGCGGAAGGTCTCCGAGTTGATGTTGTAGGCCCGCCCGGTGAGCTCCTCGACGCCGAACACGGCCGCCATCGAGGTACCGAGCGTCATCAGGATGTACTGGTTGGAGAGCGGCGGGAACAGCACGCGCACGATGTGCGGCAGGATCACGTAGCGAATGGTCTGGATGCGCGAGAAGCCCAGCGTCTCGGCCGCCTCGAGTTCGGGCCGGCGCACCGATTCGAAGCCCGCGCGCTGGATCTCGGTGAGGTATGCACCGGCATTGAGCGTCATGCCGATCAGCACCGCCTGGTAGGGCGACAGCACGATGCCGGCGTCGGGCAGCGCGAAGAAGATGAAGAAGATCTGGATCAGCTGCGGCGTGTTGGTGAAGAACACCACATAGGCGCCGACCAGGCGGCGCGCCCAGCGCGGGCCGTAGGCGCGCACCGAGGCGCCCGCCAAGCCGAGCAGCATGCCCAGGGCGAACGCCAGGAAGGCGATCTGCAGGCTCAGCCAGGCGCCGCCGACCAGGTAGGGCAGTCGTTCGAGAACCGGTGTGAAGTCGAATTGCATGGGGAGTCGAGGGCTTGAATGATCGGCGCCGCCGGCAGGCTGGCTGCCGGCGGCGCCGGAACCGTCGGCCGCGACCTTACTTGTAGCTCGGTGCGGAGCGCGGGTCGTGCAGCATCGGGCCGCCGAACCACTTCTTCCAGCGTTCGTCCACGAAACCGCTCTTGTGCATGTCCTTGATGGCGCCGTTGAGCTTCTCGCGCAGCGCATCGTTGCCCTTCTGCACGCCGATGGCGCAGAAATAGACCTCGATCGGCGCATCGACGATGCGCCAGTCGACCTTGTGCTTGGCGGTGTGCTCGGTCATGAAGTCCATCACGTCGATCATCGCGTCGGCCCGGCCCTGGGCGATGGCGCGCACCGCGTCCGGGTAGTTGTCGAGCAGCAGCAACTGGGCCTTGGGCAGCTTCTCCTGCACCAGCTTCACGGGCGTGGCGCCGCGCACTTCGACCAGCTTCACCGCCGGGTCGTTGAGCTCCATCCAGTCCTTGTAGGGCTTGGCCTTGGTGGTCAGCACGCCCAGCACCTCGGTGTGCAGCGGGACGGTGAAGTCGATCACCTTCTGGCGCTCGGCCGTGATCGTCATGGCGCCGAGCACGGCGTCGATCTTGCCGCTGCTCACGAAGGGGATGCGGTCGGGCGAGCCGACCTGCAGGATCTCGGTCTTGACGCCGAGCAGTTCGCCGAGCTTGCGGGCGATGTCGACATCGAAGCCGTCGATCTCGTTCTTGTCGTTGAAGATGCCGAGCGGGGGCAGGGTCGGGTTGACGCCGATCACGATCTTCTTGCTGGCCACGATTTCATCGAGCGTGCGCGCCGTCGCCGCGGCCGAGAGGCCCAGCAGCGTCGAGCCCAGTGCGAGCGATCCGGCCACCAGCAGGCTGCGGCGGATGGCGTTCCTTGTTTGCTTCATCGAGAAGAACTCCTAGAGGTTGAAGGTGGAACCGGGCTGCCGATGCGGCCCGAGTGCGGGGGACAACGAACGCAAGACGAATGCCAGTTTACAGTTTGTCGGCAAAAAATATAACTTCTATATATGAAATGTATACAATAAACTCGGAGCGGTCCAGTTCGAGCATGCGCTCCCTGTTCGATGGCTCCCAAGACTTCTTCCTCATGACACCAAGTCCATCTTCTGCAGCGCCGGTGCTGCGCGCCGACCAGTCCGTGCGGCGCGGCCCTGCGCTGCGCTTCCTGGCCGACGGCTGCAGCGTCGATGCCTTCGAGGGTGAAAGCGTTGCGGCGGCCCTGTTCGCGGCCGGGCGGCGCGAACTCCGGCGCAGTCCGCGCGATGGCGCGCCGCGCGGCATGTTCTGCCTCATGGGCTCCTGCCAGGAGTGCCTGGTGTGGGTCGGCAGTCGCAAGCTGCCCGCCTGCCAGGTGCCGGTGACGCCTGGCCTGGAGATTGAAACGCTCGACTTCCGGGAGCAGCGCCTTGGTTGAAGCGCAGCCCGGTGCGGTCGACCTGCTGGTGATCGGGGCGGGTCCGGCCGGCGCGCGCGCGGCGCTGCGCGCGCAGGCCTGCGGCCTCGGCGTGCTGCTGGTCGACGAAAACCCGGATGCGGGCGGACAGGTGTGGCGTCCGCTGCCTCCGGGTTTCGCGCGGGCGGCCGGGGTTCAACCCTCCACCGAGGCCGTTCAAGGGGATGCCCTGCGGGCCGAACTGCGTGGCGCCGGCGTGCGCTGCCTGTTCGGCCACAAGGTCTGGAACGTGGGCCGCAGTCTTCGCACCGACCTGATCGGACCCGACGGCGTGTGCAGCTGGCAGCCGCGCGCCTTGCTCGTCGCCACCGGCACGACCGAGCGCGTCATTCCTTTTCCGGGCTGGACCTTGCCCGGCGTCATCGGCCTGGCTGCGGCCACCGTCCTGCTCAAGTCGCAGAACATGCTGCCAGGTCGTCGCACGCTGGTCGCCGGCAGCGGTCCATTGCTGCTGGCGGTCGCGAACGGCATCCTCAAGGCCGGCGGCGAAGTGGCCGCGGTGCTGGACCTGGCCAGCCGGGCCGATTGGCTCCGGACCTTGCCCTCGCTCGCCGCGCGTCCGGATCTGCTCTGGCATGGTGCCCGATGGCAGCTCGCCCTTCGCAAGGCCGGCGTGCCGCTGCTCTATCGCCATGGGATCGCGTCGGCGGAGGTCCTGGGCGATGGCTTCAGGATCCGGGCTCGGCAGGTCGATGCCAGCGGTGCGCCGATCGCGAGCGCATCTTCGTCCGATTTCGAAGCCGATGCGCTGGCGGTCGGTCACGGCCTGGTGCCCGGCACCGATGTCACGCGGCTGTTGCGTGCGCGCCATCGCTACGAGGCCTCGCACGGAGGCTGGATCGCGGACGCGGATGCCGAAGGGCGCACTTCGGTGGCCGGGCTGTACGTGGCCGGCGACGGTGCAGGCATCGGCGGCGCCGCAGCGGCCGGCGCCCACGGCGAACTGGCGGCGGTGGCTTGTGCCTTCGACCTCGGTCGACTGTCGGCGCAAGACCATGCGCGGGCACGCGATCGCCTGTTTGCCGAATGGCGCAGGCCCGCCCGTTTCGGCCGCGCGATGGCGGGCTTGATGGCATTGAGGGATGGCGCCGTCGCCGCCATCCCGGCAGCCACCGTGGTCTGCCGCTGCGAAGACGTGACGCGCTCCGAGATCGACGCCGCGGCACGCGACGGCGCGCGGGACATGAATCAACTCAAGGCCTGGACGCGCTGCGGCATGGGGCCGTGCCAGGGACGCACCTGCGGCGACGTCGCGGGCGCGTTGCTGGCCGCTCACGTGGGCGGCCGCGAAGCCGCAGGCTGCTTCACCGGCCGGGCGCCGCTGCGGCCGGTCTCGCTCGCCGAAGTCGCCGGCGACTACACCTATGCCGACATCCCGATTCCGAAGGCGGCACCACTGTGAGCGCGACCTCGCATTCCCCTGGCGCCTATGACGCGGTCGTGATCGGCGGCGGCGTCATGGGCTGCTCGACCGCCCTGCATCTCGCGCAGGGCGGCATGCGGGTCGCGGTGGTCGATCGCGGACCCTTGTGCCGCGAGGCCTCGGGCGTCAATGCCGGCACGCTGACCCTGCACATGACCCGCGCGGCGCTGGTGCCTTACGCGATGCGTGCCTGGCAGATGTGGATGGACGCCGAGAAGTGGCTGGGCATGGGCGTGCTCGCGACCCGCGTGCCGGGCCTCACGCTGGCCTTCACCGAGGCCGAATGCGAACTGGTCGAGCTGCGGGCCCAGGCGCGCCGCGCCTTCGGTGCGCCGATCGAGGTCATCACGCCGGCCCGGGCGCGGGAGATCGAGCCCGGCGTGCATCCGAGCCTGCTGAAGGCCGGCTACTGCGAGATCGACGGCTTCGCCAGCGCCTACCTGACGGGCCGCGCCTTCCGCCATGCGCTGGTCCGGGCCGGCGTCGACGTGATCGAGAACGCAGCCGTTGCGTCGATCGATTCCGGCGACGCCGGCCATGTCGTTCGATTCGGTGACGACAGCGGCCGGGCGCCGCTGCGAGCGGCGCGCATCGTTCTGGCCGGCGGCGTGTGGATCGAGAACATGCTGGCCTGGCTGGGGGTCCGGATCCCGATCAAGGTGCTGATCAACCAGCTGATCGTCACCGAGCGAATCCGGCCCGTGATGCGCACCGTGCTGAGCGTCGCCAACGGCCTGCTGTCGCTGAAGCAGTTCGCCAACGGCACGGTGCTGATCGGCGGCGGCTGGCAAGGCGAGGGCGACCGCGAGCGCGGCGGCCTCGAAGCGCGGCCGCAGAACCTGGTCGGCAACATGCGACTGGCTGCCTATGCGGTGCCGGCGCTCGCCGAGGCGCGCATCGCGCGCATCTGGCTCGGCCTCGAAGCCGAAACCGCCGATGCGATGCCGATCATCGGCGATGTTCCAGGCGTACCGCGGGCCTACGTGGTCGGCAGCGCGCATTCGGGCTACACGAGCGGCCCGTTCATGGGCCGGATCATGGCCCAGCACATCCTCGGACAGCAGCCCGAGTTGCCACTTTTCGATCCCTCCCGCCTGCTGGGCATGCCGATGCCCGGCGCTTGATTCCACTTCCCATGATTCCTCGACAACCCGACGCTTTCCAAGGCATCTATGCCGCCACCCTGTGCCCGTTGCTCGACGACGGCCGCATCGACGAGGCCACGCTGGCGCGGCACCTGGAGGCCAATGCCTTCGTGCCCGGCATGAAGGGCCTGCTGATCAACGGCCATGCCGGCGAGAACTTCTCGCTCTCGCGCGATGAAAAGCGGCGGGTAACCGAGATCGCGTTCGAAGTGTGCGGCCAGCGATCGCTGCTGGTCTGCGGCATCAATGCCGAGGACAGCGTCGAGGCGCAGCGCCATGTCGATGACGCCAAGGCGRCCGGGGCCGATGCGGTGCTGGTGTTCCCGCCGTTCTCGTGGGCCCTGTCGCAGGATTCGCGCATGGCTGTGACGCACCATGCGATCGCCAACGCCAACGCGCAGATGCCGTTGATGCTCTACCAGGCCGGCGTCAACGCCGGCACGATGGCCTATCGCCCCGAGGTCCTGGCCGAGCTCGCGCAGCTGCCGAACGTGGTCGGCATCAAGGAAGGCAGCTGGGAAGCCGCCGCCTACGAAGCCAACCGCAGGCTGGTGAAGCGCGTCGCCCCGCAGGTCGCGATGATGGCTTCGGGGGACGAGCACCTGCTGACCTGCTTCGCGATCGGCAGCGAGGGCAGCCTGGTGAGCCTGGCCGCGGTCGTGCCCGAGCTGGTGATCGACCTCGACCGGGCGATCCGACGTGGCGACCTCGCCGAGGCGCGCCGTCTCAACGATCGCATCTATCCGCTCGCCAAGGCGATCTACGGGACGGCCCCCGGCGGCTACGCGACGGCGCGGCTCAAGACGTGCCTCAAGTTGCTCGGCCGATTTCCGAGCGACGCCATGCGCCCGCCGATCGGCCCGCTGCCGCGCGCGGAAATTGCTGCATTGGAAGCTGCGCTGGCCGAGGCCGGCGTGCCCGCATGAACCGAACCCGACCAGGAGCTTGCCCATGACCCAGAAGCTGATCCGCAACGGCCGCATCGTCACGGCCGTCGACGACTACACGGCCGACCTGCTGATCGACGACGGCCGCATCGTCGCCATCGGCCGTGCGCTCCCCGCCGGCGCCGACGTCGAGGTCATCGATGCCGCCGGCATGCTGGTGCTGCCTGGCGGCGTGGACTGCCATACGCACATGGACAACACCTTCGGCGACTCGACCACCTGCGACAGCTTCGAGTCGGGCACGCGCTCGGCGGCCTTCGGCGGCACGACGACGATCGTCGACTTCGCTTTCCAGCGCAAGGAGGTGAGCGTGCTCGAAGCGATCGAGCGGGCCCGCGCCAAGGGGGCCGACGGCGCCTGCATCGACTACGGCTTCCACGTCATCGTGACCGGCGTCGACGAGCAGACTCTGGTCGACATGCAGCATGCGATACGGCACGAGGGCGTATCGAGCTTCAAGATGTTCATGGCCTATCCGGGCTCGGTGATGGTCGACGACGCGGCCATCTTCCAGGCCATGCGGATGGTCGGCCAGCATGGCGGCATGATCGCGCTGCATGCCGAGAACGGCACCATCATCGAGCTCCTCATCAAGGAGGCGCTGGCGCAGGGCCACACGGCGCCCAAGTACCACGCGCTGACGCGGCCGGCGATCATGGAAGGCGAGGCCACGCACCGCGGCATCAAGCTGGCGGAGCTCGCGGAGGCCCCCGTGTACTTCGTCCACCTTTCCGCCAAGGAGGCGCTCAAGCATGTGATCGAGGCCCGCGACATGGGTGTGCCGGTGTTCGCCGAAACCTGCCCGCACTACCTGTTCTTCGACGACAGCGCCTACGACAGCGAGGACTTCGACCTGGCGCGCTACGTGATGAGCCCGCCGCTGCGCTCCAAGGAGTCGCAGCAGGCGCTGTGGACCGCGCTGCGCACCGACGACCTGCAGCTGGTGTCGACCGACCACTGCCCTTTCTGCATGAAGGAAGGGCACCTGGGGCGCATCAACCAGAAGCCCTACGGCCGCAACGATTTCTCGAAGATTCCCAACGGCGTGCCAGGCGTCGAGACGCGCATGGCGACCCTCTACGACGGTGGCGTCCGTGCCGGCCGGATCTCGCTCAACCGCTTCGTCGAGCTGACTTCCACGGCACCGTCGAAACTCTTCGGCCTGTTCCCGCAGAAGGGCACCATCGCGGTCGGCAGCGATGCCGACCTGGTGCTGTTCGACCCCGAAGCGCAGCACGTCATCTCGGCAGCCACGCAGCACGGCAACTGCGACTTCACGCTGTTCGAGGGCAAGGGCGTCACTGGACGGGTCCACAAGGTGCTGCTGCGCGGCGAACTGATCGTCGACGGCGACCGATGGCTCGGCAAGACCGGCAGCGGCCGCTACGTGGCGCGCGGCGAATCGGGCGGCTGGTAGCACGGCGGCCATGCCCAGCTACGACTACGCCTGCGAGCGCTGCGGCCCCTTCGTCGCGCGTCGGGCGCTGGCCCAGTTCGACCAGCCGGCGCCGTGCCCGGCATGCGGGGCCCCGTCGCGGCGCGCGCTCACTGTGCCTGCTGCGGGACCACAGCGCCGCCGCGCCGCACCGGCCGAGGACGCGGGTTACCGGCGGCTCAGGCACGGCGGCGCCTGCGCCTGCTGCCCGTAGCCGTACCCAGACCGGAGGTCAACTGGCGGTGATCTCGGCCGCGGGCTGCGGCGCTGGCACCCGGCTCAGCGCCGCCAGCGCCTCCGCATCCGTGCGGTAGCTGAACAGCATCGGCCCCGGCGCCAGCAGCCCGGCGCGTTCGAGCACCTGCTGCGCCGGCAGCTTCAGGCCCGAGATGTGCAGCCGCACGCCCTGCGACTCCAGCAGGCGGCGGATGCTGCCGAACACCTCGGCGCCGGTGATGTCGATCCGGTTGATCGGGTAGGCGAACAGGCAGACGTCGGTCAGCCCGGGCCGCTGGGCCAGCGCCACCGTGATGGCGCGCTCCAGCGTGCTGGCGGATGCGAAGTCGAGTTCGGCGTCCATGCGCAGCGCGTACAGGTCGGGCGCCAGTGGTGGCAGGTGCCACAGGTGGCGGTCGCGCAGGCTGCCGTCCGGGTGCAGGCCGACCTCGATGATGCGCGGGTGCAGGTGGCGGTACATGTAGTGCGCCAGCGCCGCCAGCAGGCCGCCCAGCACGCCCCAGTAGATCGACGGCGCGGTGGCGATGGTCAGCGCGAAGGTGCCGAGCGCGATCGCGGCCTCGATGCGCGAGATCCGCCACAGGGCCACGAAGGCCGAAGGCCGCAGCAAGCCGATGGTGGCGGTGGCGACGATCGCGGCCAGCACCGCCTGCGGCACGTGGTAGAGCAGCGGCATGGCCCACAGCAGCGCGGCCGCCACCACAGCCACGCTGAACAGCGTCGCCCACTGGGTCTTGGCGCCGGCATACAGCGTGATGGCCGAGCGCGAGAACGAGGAGCTGGTCGGGAACGATCCCGTCAGGCCCGAGGCGATCTTGCCCAGCCCCTGGCCGATCAGGTCCTGGTTCTCGTTCCAGAGCTTGCCGGCGCGGGCGTTGTCGACCTTGGCGCTCGATGCGGTCTCCAGGAAGCTCACCAGCGTGACTAGGAAGGCCGGCAGCAGGAGGTTGCCGAGCTCGTTGACGGTGAGGCCGCCCGGCCAGTAGAAGTGCGGCAGGCCCGCGGGCAGCTTGCCGATCACCGCGCCGCCGTTCAGCGCATAGCCGACCGCGGCACTGATCGCCGCGGCGGCCGCGACCAGCGCCATGGTGGTCGGGAACTTGGGCGCCAGCCGCTTGCCGAGCCACAGCATCGCCATGCCGCCGAGCCCGAAGGCGATCGCGACCAGGTCGGGCAGCGGGCCGTGCATCAGCTGGACCACCGAGCGGCCGGTGTAGCCCAGCAGGGCCGGCAGCTGCGACAGCGTGATCAGCACCGCCGCGCCCTGCGTGAAGCCCATCAGCACCGGCGAATTGACCATCCGCAGCAGCCAGCCGAAGCGGGCCGCGCCCAGCGTGACCTGCATCAGTCCCGACAGCAGCGTGAGCCAGACCGCGTAGGCCACCCATTCGGCGCTGCCCGGGATCGCCAGCGGCGCCAGCGAGGCGCCGACCAGCAGGCTGGTCAGCGCGGTGGGTCCGACCGACAGCCGGGCCGAGGAGCTGAAGAGCAGCGCGACCAAGGCCGGCAGCAGCGCGGCGTAGACGCCGGTCACCAGCGGCATGCCCGCCAGCGCCGCGTACGCCACGCCCTGCGGGATGACCATCAGCGCGACGGTGACGCCGGCCGCGGCCTCGTTGACGAGGAGGGCCCGGTCGGGGCGTGGCCAGGTCAGGAAAGGGAGCCAGCGCTCGAGCTGGACGCGGGTCAGGGCCATGCGCGGTGTCCGCGGGGTGTTGGGGAATGCACCCGCCGATGATACGAAAGCGCCAAGGTAGATTCCCTCCATGACCGAACTGCGATCCCTTTTCGATGCCCAGCACCGGGCCAGCCGCGAGACCGCCGACCTGTCGGTCGCCGAGCGGCGCGATCGCGTGCGGCGGGTGCAGCGCCTGCTCGACCAGCACGGGGAAGCGATCTCGGCCGCGGTCGAGGCCGACTTCGGCGTCCGTTCCGCGGCGCTCACCGAGGTGGCCGACCTGCTGGTGCTGCGCAGCCTGCTCAAGCAGCTGCTGCACCGCCTCGAAGCCTGGAGCCGGCCGGTGCGCGTGCGCACGCCGCTGCAGCTGAAGCCCGCGCGGGCCTTCGTCCAGCGCCAGCCGCTGGGCGTGGTCGGCGTGATCTCGCCCTGGAACTATCCGCTTCAGCTGTCGCTCGGGCCGGCGGCGACCGCGCTGGCGGCGGGCAACCGCGTGATGCTCAAGCCGAGCGAGCTCACGCCGCGCACCTCGGCGCTGCTGGCCGAGTTGGTCGCGCAGGCTTTCGCCCCGCAGGAATTCACCGTGGTGCAGGGCGATGCGGACGTCGCCGCGCGCTTCGCGAGCCTGCCCTTCGACCACCTGTTCTTCACCGGCTCGACCGCGGTCGGCCGCAAGGTGGCGCAGGCCGCGGCGGCCAACCTGACGCCGACCACGCTCGAGCTGGGCGGCAAGTCGCCGTGCATCGTCGATGCCTCGGCCGACCTCGAAGAGGCGGCGCTGCGGATCGCGCACGGCAAGCTGCTCAATGCGGGCCAGACCTGCATCGCACCCGACTATGTGCTGCTGCCGCGCGGCCGCGAGGATGCCTTCGCGGCCGCCTGGCAGCGCGCGGTGACACGGTTGTTCCCGCGCTTCGACGGCAATCCAGACTACGCATCGATCCTGGGCGAGGGCCACCTGGCGCGCCTGCGTGCGCTGCTCCAGGAGGCGAAGGACAGCGGCGCCCGCATCGAGCAGGCGGCCGCTGCCGGGCCGCCGGGCTCGCGCCAGCTGGCGCCGGCGCTCGTCATCGGTCCGGACGCCGGGCTGCGGCTGCTGCGCGAGGAAATCTTCGGCCCCATCCTGCCGGTGCTGCCCTGCGACGACGGCGACGAGGCGATCCGCTACATCAATGCCCGTCCGCGGCCGCTGGCGCTCTATTGGTTCGGCACCGACACGGCGGCCCGCGACCGCGTGCTGGCGCGCACCGTGAGCGGCGGCGTGACGGTCAACGACACGCTGATGCACATCGTGCACGACAACCTGCCGTTCGGCGGCGTCGGCGAAAGCGGCTGGGGCGCCTACCACGGCGAGGCCGGCTTCCTGCGCTTCACCCAGCAGAAGGCGGTGCTGGTGCAGTCGCGCTGGTCGGCCGGCGCGATGATCTACCCGCCCTACGGCGAGAGGTTCCGCCGCATGATGAAGCTGCTGCGCCTGCTGGGATGAGGCTCGGGCGTCAGCCGCGCTTCTTGTGCTGGAAGGCGGTCGGGGACTGCCCGGTGGCGGCCTTGAACATCGCGCAGAAGGCGCTGTCGGTGGCGTAGCCGCTGGCCGAGGCCACCAGGCTCACCGCCATGCCGCGCGCCAGCAGCGGCAGCGCATGGGCCAGCACCGCCTGCTGGCGCCACTGCTGCCAGCTCATGCCGAGCTGGTCGCGAAACAGCCGCGCCACGGTGCGCTCGCTGGCGCCGATCTGCTGCGCCCGCTCGGCCAGCGTGGCCCGGTTGGCCGGATTGCGCAGCAGCGCCTCGCACAGCTGGCGCAGGCGCTTGTCGGTGGGCAGCGGCACGTCGATGCGGATCTGGGTGGCGCGCTCGAGCTCGTCGACCAGCAGCGGCGCGATCCAGCGCTCGCGCTGGGCGGCGTGCGGGTCGGCCGGCGGCAGCCCGTCGGGCGTGGTGTCCAGCGCCAGCATCAGCGCGCGCAGCAGCGGACTGATCTCGAGCACCTCGCAGCGCTCCCAGGCCGGGCCCAGCCAGCTGTGGAGGTAGACGGTGCGCAGCTCGGCATCCTCGATCAGCGAGATGCTGTGCGGCATGTCGGCTGGTACCCAGAGGGCGCGCGAGGGCGGCACGATGTAGCTGCCGTCCTCGGTGCTCAGGCGGATCACGCCCCGGGTCGAGAAGGTCAGCTGCGGCCAGGGATGCTGGTGCAGCTCGACCTGCGTGTCGGCGTTGAGGAAGTGCTCCTTGGCCCGCAGCGGACGCAGCGCATCGGGCGCGTAGAGGTGCGGCGTGAGCGGCCCGACGCTGTTGGCGGGCGCGGAGCCGGGAGCGCGGTCGGTCGCGGAAGGGGCAGCGATGGGCGGCATGAATTCGACAAATCTTGTCTCGGTATCGCCATTCTGCCGCTCCGGCCCAGCTTAGGATCGACCCCCGAGCCAGTTTCTTGTAGCAATCCATGTCTTCCGCCACCCATTCCCCCGCCGCGCCCACCGTGCGTTCCGACGTCAAGCTGATCGGCCTGGTCGGCCTGGCGCATGCGGTCAGCCACTTCAGCCAGCTGCTGCTGGCGCCGCTGTTCCCGTGGCTGAAGGACGCCTTCAACGTCAGCTACACCGAGCTCGGCGCGGTGCTGACCGCGTTCTTCGTGGTCTCCTGCGTGGTGCAGGCCGCCTCGGGCTTCATCGTCGACAAGCTCGGCCCGCGGCCGGTGCTGTTCGTCGGGCTGGGGCTGCTCGGGCTGGCGGCCTTTGGCTATGCGCTGGCGCAGAACTACTGGATGCTGCTCGGCGCGGCTGTCGTCGCGGGCGTCGGCAACGGCGTGTTCCATCCCGTGGACTACACCCTGTTCAACCGCAAGGTGGCGCCGACGCGCCTGGGCCACGCCTACAGCGTGCACGGCATCACGGGCAGCCTGGGCTGGGCGCTGGCACCGGCCATGATGGTGCCGCTGGCGATGGCTTTCGGCTGGCGCGTCGCGCTGGCGGCGGGCGGCGGCGTGGCGGTGGTGGTCCTGCTGGTGCTGTGGCTCAACCGCAGCGTGCTGTCGCTCGACGTCAAGGCGGTGCAGCACGCGACCGGCACGGCCGGCCCGGCGGCGGGCGGCGAGTTCGCCTTCCTGAAGATCCCGGCGGTCTGGATGTGCTTCGGCTTCTTCTTCTTCTATGCCATGGCCCTGAGCGTGGTGCAGACCTTCGCGCCGTCCGCGGCCGGACGGCTGCACGACGTGCCCGTGGCGCTGATCGCGATGTGCCTGACGATCTACATGGTCGCCAGTGCGGCCGGCATGGTGGTGGGCGGCTTCCTGGCTTCGGACCCGACGCGCTGCGAGCGCATCGTCGGTGGCGGTTTCGGGGTGGCGGCGGGGCTCGCGCTGGTGCTGGCCCTGGCCGACTTCGCGCCGGTGCTGGTGCCGGTGATGTTCGGCGCCATGGGCTTCGCCTCGGGCATCGCCGGGCCGTCGCGCGACCTGCTGGTCAAGCGCTCGACCCCGGCCAATGCGACGGGCCGCGTCTACGGCGTGGTCTACGCGGGTCTCGACATCGGCCAGGCGGTGGCGCCGCTGATCTTCGGGCGCCTCATGGACCACGGCCAGTACGTCAGCGTGATCGTCGGGCTGGCGGTGGTGCAGGGCGTGCTGATCGCCAGCGCCTTCAATGTCCGGCGGGTGCGGCGCGAGGCGCTGGTGCCGGCCTCGGCCTGACGCCGCTCCGCCGCTCGCTCAGGCGGCGATCAGTGCCTCGACGCGGCGCAGGCCCTCGATGGTCTTGACGCAGGCCTCGGCGGCCTCGGTGCCCTTGATCGCGAAATGCCGGTGGAAGTACTTGCGGTGCTCCACGTGCTCGTGGAAGTGGTGCGGCGTCAGCACCGCCGACAGCACCGGCACGCCGGTCTCGAGCTGCACCCTCATCAGCGAATCGACGACCGTGGCGGCCACGAAGTCGTGGCGGTAGATGCCCCCATCCACCACCAGCGCGCAGCCGACGATCGCCGCATAGCGGCCCGAGCCGGCCAGGCGCTTGGCATGCAGCGGGATCTCGAAGGCTCCCGGCACGTCGAAGACGTCGATGGTGTCGACCGGCACGCCGAGGCGCTTCATCTCGGCCAGGAAGGCGTCGCGCGCCTGGTGGACGATGTCCGAATGCCACTGCGCCTGCACGAAGGCGATGCGCTGGCCGCGCGGTGCATCGGCGGCCGGAATGGCGGAGAGGGGAAGGTCGTTGATCTGACTCATGGTTTGCCTTTGCAAGGATTGCCTGAATCAGGGCGCACGAACCCGCGGCAGGGGCCGGCACGCGACGGCGCCGACCCCGCCACGGGGTCGCGCTCTCTTTCATCCGGACTGTGACCGTCGGCCCCGGGATCGCACCGGGTCTGCTGACCCTGCGGCGAGTTGCCTCGCCGCAGGCGCTCGCGGGCTCGTGCAGCCTGGGCTGCCATCACCGCCGGTGGGGAGTTTCACCCCGCCCTGAGAACGCTTGCCTCGACGGTTGTCGAAGCAGCCCGGATTCTAGGCAAGTCGGCCGCGGCGCGCTGTCGCCCACGAGCCAAGTCCCATCGCGGGGCAGGGCCGCGCCACGGCGCATCAGCGGGCGGCCAGGAATTGCGCCATGCGCTGCAGCTCGTCGTCGAGCGCGGCACGGAACGCGGCGCCCTGCGGCTGGCCTGCGGCGTAGCCGAAGGCGGGTTGCAGCCGGCCGTCGCGGGCCGGGACGTTGGCCCAGCCGATCACCTGGTCCCGCCACAGCATCGGCAGGGCGTAGTAGCCGAACTGCCGCTTCTCGGCCGGGGTGTAGGCCTCGAACTTGTACGTCCAGCCCCATAGCAGCGTGAAGCGGCGGCGGTCCCAGACCACCGGGTCGAAGGGCGCGAGCAGGCGCAGTTCATCGTCCGGCGTGTGGCGCTGCGAGCGCGGGTTCTCGTCGGCCGGCCAGTACCAGGTCGTGCCGTCGATGCGGCAGCTGGCTAGCTGCTCGCGCGCCAGCGCCAGCGCGGCTTGCGTCTGTGCCGACAGGTGCGGGGCGCCGTAGCCAAGCAGCCGCACCAGGTAGGTGAGGCTCGCGGCCGGCAGCGGCGCGTACTTGCGCACGATCAGGTCGACCAGCGCGGCGGCGCGCCGGGCGCGGCCGGCCGGGCTGTCGTCGGCGGGCGGGTGGGTCACCGCCTCGTAGATGCGGGTGCCGCCGTCGCGCCGCTGGACCCGCAGCAGGCCGCGGTAGTGCATGTCGTCGAGCAGATGCGTGCTGGCATTGCTGGAGCCGCCCCAGTAGTTCTTCATGCGGCCGTGCGCGAATTGCAGCTCGACCGCGCGCGGATGCACCGGCCCGCGCTCGCGCACGAAGGCCAGCACCTCGGCCGCCTTGCGCCGGGTCTCGGCGTCCCAAGGGCGGGCGGCCTCGCGCGGGTGCATCAGCGCCAGGTGCTCGCGCGGCAGGAAGCCGTAGTTCACGAGGCAATCCTCCTCGACCGCGAGCCGCGCGTAGCGGCCTTCGAGGTCGCCGGCGCGATAGTCCTTGACGCGATGGCGCAGGGTCAGGTCCTGGGCCCGCGCAGGGGCGCGGATCGGATCGGCCTGCACGAAGCCCAGGCGCCGGATCGCGGCCGGCAGCGTGGTGGGCGTGAAGAGGGTGCGCGCCACCGCGTAGCGGCGCAGGTGTTCGAGCGTGGGGTCGGTGGGCATGCGGTGGTGGGTCAGCCGAGCAGCGGCATGCCCGTGAGCCATCCGTGGACCTTGAACAGGAAGGCGGCATACACGCCCAAGCCGCCGACCACCACGACGATGTCGTTCACGGCGCTCGGCGGCGCACCGGGCACGCTGCGCGGCACCGCGCGGCGCTTGACGGAAATGCGGTCAGCCACGGCCCAGGCGAGAAAGGCGCCGAACAGGAGCACATCGGCCAGCGTGCCGTTGGCCAGCAGGTGGGCGGTGGCCCAGAGCTTCACCGCCAGCAGCATGGGGTGCCGCGCCGCGCGTTGAATGCGCCCGGGCAGGTAGGCGGCGAAGAGCAGTGGAAACACCGGCAGCATCAGCAGCAGCGCGAGATGCCGCATCCCGGCAGGCGGCGTGTAGAGCACCACGGGGGTCAGGCGTGCCTGACCGTATCCATGAATGAGCAACAGCAATCCGGCCAGCGAGGCCAGGGCGTACATGCCTTTCCACGCCCGCTCGCCGCGTCGCGCCACCTGCGCATCGCGCCAGGCGGGCGCGACGATCGACACGGAATGGATGCCGAGGAACAGGACGAGGCCGATGACGAGAAGGGACATGACGAACGCTCCGGATGGTGTTCAACGGTCGTTGGGAGGCGAATCAGCTTACAGCCAGGAGGGCTTGGCGATGAAGGCCTGCCTTGCCTGTCGATCGAATCCGGCGGATTCATAGAACTGGAATGTGGCTTCGTCCTTCCTGCCGGTCATCAGCATGACCTTGTAGCAGCCTCGGGACCAGGCGACGGACAGAGCCTCTGCCAGGACGGCCTTGCCGAACCCGCAGGCGCGGTGCTCCGCCTGGGTGACGACATTCTCGATGACGCCGTAGGGCCTGCCGCCGCGCGTGAGGTTCGGGATCACGGCCAGCGTGCAGCTGGACACCAGTTGAGATTCGACGAACGCCCCGAAGTAGCGAATGCCCCAGTTCGCCTGGATTTCATGCCAGACCGCTTCGATCCGCGTGGGTTCCGGAAGGGGCTCGTCGGCGTCGTGGAGATGTTTGTAGAGATGGAGCAGTGCGGGAAGGTCGGAGTGGGCGAGCTCACGTATTTGCATGGGCGGATCGATCGGAGAGCGGCTTCTATTTTGTTCCCCGCATCCTATCGATGCGGCCACGCGATGACATGGGAAAGGTCCGAAAGCCGGCCAGTGATTTCAGACGGTTCCAAGTCTTCGCCTTGGACGCCACGGCTACCATTGCGCGCATGCAGGCGCGTCCCGGTCGTCGCTCGAAATTTCCCCATGTACGTTCCCAGACACCATGAACTGCCCGGCAGCGATGCCGCCCACGCATTGATCGAGGCCCATCCGCTCGGCGCCTGGGTCGTGCCAGGTGCCGACGGGCTCGTTGCCAACCATCTGCCGTTTCTTCTGGATCGGTCGCGCGGCAAATTCGGAACCCTCCTTGGCCACGTTTCACGAGCCAATCCGGTCTGGCGCCAACTTGATGCATCGAAGCAATCGATCGTCATGTTCCAGGGTCCCGACGCCTACATCACGCCGGCTTGGTACCCGGGCAAGCGCGAGCACGGAAAGGTCGTCCCGACCTGGAATTACGAGGTCGCGCACGCGCATGGTGTCGCACGAGCCATCCACGATACGGGCTGGTTGCGCGATCTGCTGGCGCGCCTCACGGCCGACAACGAGGCGGCACGGACCATGCCGTGGACGATGGCAGACGCGCCGAGCGAATTCATCGACAAGCTTCTCCGGGCCGTCGTCGGCATCGAGATTCCGATCGACGACCTCGTCGGCAAGCGCAAGGCAAGTCAGGACGAGGAACTGCAGGACCGGTGGGGCACCGTGAAAGGTCTGATGGCCGAAGGCAGCGACAACGCACTGGCGATGGCGTCGCTGGTGCGAAACGCGATCGGCCGGTCCGAGGGCGCCTGACCATGCCCGCGCAACACCCGCTGCCGACGCACCTGTGGGTGCTCGCCGTGCTGTACTTCATCGCCAGCCTGGCGCATTTCACCCACAACGCCGAGTTCATCGCCTTCTATCCCAACATGCCGAAGCGGCTCACGCAGGAGCATGTGTACCTTGCATGGCTGGCGATCACCTGCCTCGGCATTGGCGGGCTGCTCCTCGTTCGGCGCGGCCTTCGCGCCTTGGGCTTGGTGCTGATCGCCGCATACGGCGCCATGGGCCTGGACGGCCTGGCGCACTACACACTGGCGCTGTGTTCGGAGCACTCGGTCGCGGCCAACGCCACCATCGGAGCCGAGGCCGCGAGCGGCGTGGCCCTGATGCTCGCGGCGTTGCTGCAGACAAGGAATGTAGATGCCGTTGATCGATGACTTCCTGCCCGTTTTTCAGTTCCGCGAGCGGCACGCATTGATCACCCGCGCGACGCCCAAGGCACTGCTGAACGCCGTGCTTCTCCCAGGCGTGGCCGAAGATCCTTTGGCGCGCTTCTTCATCCGCCTGCGCGAGGCACCGGACCGCCTGCTCGGCGCCCGAAGCGGCCTGGCCGGGCGCCCCGCCTTCGGCATCGAGGACTTCATGATCCTGGGCCGCGACGCCGACCGCGAACTCGCCTTCGGGCTGGTGGGACGCTTCTGGCAGCGCGACTACGGCCTCATCACGCTGGCCCACCCGAGGCAGCAGTTCGCCGGCTTTTCCGAACCCGGGCTGGCCAAGCTGGTGCTGAATGTCAGCACCGAAGCGCTGTCCGGCGGACGCACGCGACTGATGACCGAAACCCGCGTGCATTGCATCGACGCCAGTGCACGACGTCGCTTCACGCCGTACTGGTGGCTGATCCGTCCGGTCAGCGGATTGATCCGGCGCCGTCTGCTGGTGCGGATCGATGAAGCCGCCTTGCGGGCGCATCATCGATGAAGTCGTTCACACCGCGCTGCGATGCCGCTCGATGCAGGTGACCAGCGTCTCTTCGCCCGAGCGCTGCCACCAGTCCAGCGCCGAGAAGATCTCGACCTCGCTGAAACCCTCGAAGCCCGCCGCTTCGACCCAGCCGCGGATCTTGCGCAGCTCGACCACGCCGTCGCCCATCATCCCGCGGTCCGACAACAAGTCGCGCGTCGGCGTGAGCCAGTCGCAGACATGGTAGGCCAGCAGGCGTTCGCGGCCCGCCCGCGCGATCTGCTGCTGCAGCTTCGGATCCCACCACACGTGATAGATGTCCAACGCCACGCCCAGCATGCCCGAGCGTGCGGCGTCGAGTTCGTCGCACAGGTCGAGTGCCTGCTCCAGCGTGTTGATGCAGGCCCGGTCGGCCGCCTGCATCGGGTGCAGCGGTTCGATCGCGAGCGGCATGTCGACCTGGCGCGCGTAGTCGAGCGACGCCGCGATGCCGTCGCGCACCTCGCCGCGCGCGCGGCCGATGTCCTTGTAGGCGGCCTTGCCGTCGAGCGCGCCGGGGAGGGCGCCGACCACCAGCACCAGGCAGGGGGCGTCGAGCGTCTTCGCCTCGTCGATGGCACGGCGGTTGTCGTCGAGCGCGGCCCGCAGGCCGGCCCCATCGGGCGCCGGGAAGAAGCCGCCGCGGCAGTAGCCCGAGAGCCCGATGCCGTGGGCCTTCAGCTGCCTTGCGACTTTGGCCAGCCCGACGGCGGCGACCTGGTCGCGCCAGGGGCTGATCGCACGGATGCCGTGTTCGGCGCACTGGTCGATGATCCGGTCCAGCGGCACCTCGGCGCCGCGCTGCTTGCGGATCGTCGCGGTGTTGATCGACAGCCAGTCGTGGTTCTGCGAGAAGTCGCGCATGGCCGGCCTCACCCCTCGACGCCGTGCAGCGCCAGCAAGGTCTTCATGCGCCGCACCGCCAGTTCGGGCTGCTCCAGCAGGTTGGCCGCATCGGCGAGCCGGAACAGTTCCGCGAAATGCTGCAGCGAACGCGTGCTCTGCTGGCCGCCGACCATCGTGAAGTGGCTCTGGTGGCCATTGAGCCAGGCCATGAAGACCACGCCGGTCTTGTAGAAGCGCGTCGGCGCCGCGAAGATGTGGCGCGACAGCGGCACTGTGGGCCCGAGGATGGCGTGGAACTTCTCGACCTTGCCCTGCGCCAGTTCGCCCAGTGCCGCGCTCGCGGCCGGCGCGATGGCGTCGAAGATGCCCAGCAGCGCGTCGCTCTGGCCGTGGGTCTTCTCGCTGCCGTGGCCGTCGCCCGCGATCAGCTCGGCATAGTTGAAGTCGTCGCCGGTGTACATGCGAACGCCCGGCGGCAGCCGCCGGCGCATCGCGATCTCCTTGTCCTTGTCGAGCAGCGAGATCTTGATGCCGTCGACCTTGTCCGGATGGGCTGCGATGATGCCTAGCGCGGTGGCCATCGCGGCATCGACGTCCTTCGTTCCCCAGTAGCCCGCCAGCGCCGGGTCGAACATGTCGCCCAGCCAGTGCAGCACCACCGGCTGCTTGGCCTGGCGCAGGATGCGGTCGTACACCCGCTCGTAGTCGGCCGGGCTCTTCGCGACCCGGGCCAGCGCGCGGCTGGCCATCACGATCAGCTTGCCGCCCAGCGCCTCGATCGCCGCCATCTGCTCTTCGTAGCCGCGGATCACGTCATCGACGCTGCGGACCTCGTCGATGTTCAGGTGGTCGGTGCCGCAGCCCGAGGCCACCAGCGCGCCCGGCACGTCCTTCGCTGCATCGAGCGAGCGGCGGATCAGCTCCAGCGAGGTCGGCCAGTCCAGGCCCATGCCGCGCTGCGCGGTGTCCATGGCCTCGGCCACGCCCAGGCCCAGCGACCACAGGTGGCGGCGATAGCCGATGGTGGCGTCCCAGTCGACCGCGCTTTGCAGCCAGGGGTCGATGGCGGCCAGCGGGTCGGCCACCACGTGCGCCGCCGAATAGGCGATGCGGTTGAACTTGACGCCCGCGGGCGGCCGCACCGGCGCGCTGCCGCGCAGCGCGTACGGCGCCAGCGCGCCGCCGGCCACGGGGAGGGTGAGCGAGAGGGTCATGGCGATGTCCTCGTCAGATCTTCAGCGCCGGCACGTCGACCCAGCGCCGGTCCTTCCAGCTTTCGAGCGCGGTCTCGACCAGCTGAACGCCCTTGGCGCCTTCGGGCAGCGTCCACTTGTAGGGGGCGTTCTCGACCACGTGGCGGATGAAATGTTCCCACTGGATCTTGAAGCCGTTGTCGTAGACCTGCGAGTCCGGGATCTCCTGCCACTGGTCGAAGAAGTTCATGATCTGCTTCTCGTCCGGGTTCCAGACCGGTCGCGGCGTGGCGACCCGCGACTGCGCCCGGCAGGACGACAGGCCGGCGACCGCCGAACCGTCGGTGCCGTCGACATGGAAGGTCACGAGGTCGTCGCGGCGCACGCGCGTGACCCAGCTCATGTTGATCTGGGCGATCACCGGCTCGCCGTTGTGGCCCTTGAGCTCGCAGGTGGCGTAGGCGGCATCGTCGGCGGTCGCCTCGTAGGGCTTGCCGTCTTCGTCCCAGCGCTTCGGGATGTGGGTGGCACCGATGCACGACACCGACTGCACCTCGCCGAACAGGTTGTCCAGCACGTAGCGCCAGTGGCACATCATGTCGAGGATCATGCCGCCGCCGTCTTCCTTGCGGTAGTTCCACGACGGTCGCTGGATCGGCTGCAGGTCGCCTTCGAACACCCAGTAGCCGAACTCCAGCCGCACCGACAGCATGCGGCCGAAGAAGCCGGCGCGCCGCAGCATGTCGAGCTTGCGCAGGCCGGGCAGGAACAGCTTGTCCTGCACCGCGCCGTGCTTCAGGCCCGAGCCTTCGGCCAGGCGGGCGATCTCGACCGCCTCGTTGAGGTTGGTCGCGATCGGCTTCTCGCAGTAGACATGCTTGCCGGCGCGGATCGCCTTGGCCAGCAGGGTCGGGCGCATCTGCGTGGTGCCGGCGTCGAAGAAGATGGTGTCGTCCTTGTTCTCGAGCGCGGCGTCGAGGTCGCATCCCCAGCGCGCGATGCCGTGGGCCTTGGCCAGGGCCTCGATCTTCTCGGCGTTGCGGCCGATCAGGATCGGGTCGGGCATGACCTTGTCGCCGTTCGAGAGCGTCACGCCGCCCTGGGCGCGGATCGCGACGATGGAGCGGATCAGGTGCTGGTTCATGCCCATGCGTCCGGTGACGCCGTGCATGATGATTCCGAGTCGTTGTTGTGCCATGGGGTTCTCCGCTGTAAGTTGGCTTAGGGGGCTGGCGACAGGCCGGCGGCCTTCACCAGGGTGGCGTTGCTGGCGATCTCGTCCTTGATGTAGGCGTCGAACTGCTCGGGCTTGAGGGTCCAGGCGTCGGCGCCCAGCTTCAGGAAGCGCTCCTTGACCTCGGGGCTGGCGAGGGCCTTCGCGACCTCGTCGTGCAGCCGGTTGACAACCTCGCGCGGCGTCTTGGCGGGCGCCATCATGCCGATCCAGAAGTTGAACTCGGAGCCCGGCACGCCGGCTTCGGCGGTGGTCGGCACATCGGGCAGGGCGGCCGCGCGCTTCGGCGAGCCGACCGCCAGTGCCAGCAGGTGGCCTTCGCGGATCTGGCCGATGACCGGCGCGATCGGCGAGAAGTAGTAGTCGACCCGGCCCGACAGCACCTCGGTCACGGCGTCGGCCGAGCCCTTGAACGGGATGTTGGTGGCGTCTATCTTCGCCGCCAGCTTGAACTTCTCGGCGTTCAGGTGGGTCGCGCTGCCCTGGCCGGCAGAAGCGAAGTTGATCGTGCCCGGCTTGGCCTTGGCGGCGGCGACCAGTTCCTTCAGTGTCTTGATGTTCTTCGACGGCGAGATCACCAGCGCGTTCGGCAGGGTCGAGATCGGCGTCACGCCGGCGAAGTCGGCGACCGTGTCGAAGGGCAGCTTGGCGAAGGTCGAGGGACTCACCGTGTGCGACGACGAGTGGATCATGATCGTGTAGCCGTCCGGCGCGGCCGTGGCCACGGCCTGCTGGCCGATGGTGCCGCTGGCGCCGCCGCGGTTGTCGATCACCAGCATCTGGCCCATGCTGGCGCTCATCTTGTCGGTGATGGCGCGGGCGATGATGTCGGTGGTGCTGCCGGCCGCGAACGGCACGATCACGCGGATCGGCTTGGTCGGGTAGGCCGTTTCGGCGGCCGTGGCGGCGAAGGCGGCGCCGAGGGCGAGGCAGGCTGCGAGGCCGGCGCGTCGGGTGAAGGGCATGGAGTCTCCTTTGTGGCGGGGGTGAAGCGAGCGGCTACACGAGGGCAGGCGCTTGCGAGAGGGGTTGCAGGCTGTTGAAATCGGGGTCGGCGCCATGCGCGAAACCGGGTTGCGCCAGCGACCCGATCGCGATCCGGCCGCCGTGGATCGCGAGCCGCGGCGGTCCGCCGGCGCTTTCGTAGAGGTCGCCATGGGCCGCGGCGAAGGCCTGCTGCTCGGCGGCCGGGGCGTCACCGAAGCCGTCGACGTAGTGATGGCCGTTGCGCTCGCAGTGCACCAGGCCCAGCAGCGATGCCAGCGCCAGGTCCTGCTGCACGGCCAGGCCGGCCTGGCAGGTCAGGTCTTCGGCCGACATGAAGCAGCGGTCGCTGGGGTCGCGGGCCGTCAGGTTCCACTGATCGCAACGGGCGCGGTTGAGCACCGCCTTGTAGAGGCCCTTGCAGCCCTTGCTCGAGACGCCGCGCCAGCCGTGCGCGCGGCCGATCGGAAAAGCGTCGAGCGTGCCGTCCGCCTCGTCGAGCAGCAGCGGGGCCGGGGCGCCGAGCCCTGCCAGCGCGCTGTCCAGGCTGGCTTCGCGCGGCAGCGGCTGCTCGATGTAGAGCAGCGCGTCGGGCCGCGCGGCCAGCCGCGGCAGCGTGCGCAGGCCGGCGCACAGCGCCTGCAGCGCCGCCATGTCGGCGTACTGCTCGTTGCCGTCGAGGCTGAAGCGATGGCCGGGCGCGGCGGCGTCGAGCGCCTCCAGCACCGCATCGAGCCGCGCCAGGTCGGCGGCGGGGTCGCCGCCCAGCTTGATCTTGAAATAGCGGTGGCCGTGGCGGCGCACCACCGCGGGCAGGCTGACCGGCAGCCCGGCCGCATCCTCGGTGTCGCCTTCGAGCGCATCGAGCATGCCGATCGTGTGGCGGGCCTCGAGATGGGCGGCAGGCGCCAGGCGCGCCAGCCATCCGTTCCAGTTCCAGCCGCGCAGGTCGTCGGCCAGTGGCGTGTCACCGATGCCGACCAGGTTGCGCTGGAACGCGACATGCACCGGCACCTGCATGGCGCGGCACAGCGCGTCGAGCACCGCGCGATCGAGCACCGCCTGGCCGAAGCCGGTGGCCAGCGCGGTGAGCCCCGCGGCTTCGCCCTGCATCGTCAGCGCCTCGTAGTGCCGGGCGAACAGATCGAAGGCCGTCGCCGGCGCGCCGCGGGTGTAGGCCGCCGCGGCGGCTTCCAGCGCCAGCTGGAGGTGGCGGACGTTGTCGGCCTGACTCAGCCCTGGCCGCTTGTCGAACCAGCGCGGCACCATCAGCTCCGCGGCCCAGCCCTGGGCCGTGCCTTGCGCGCCGCAATCCACGGTGGCGCGCACGAACACCTGCGGGCAGCGGGTGAGCGTGACGGCGCCGAACTTGAACGGCAGGCGCAAGGTCATTGCGCGGACGCCGAAATCGACGGCGAGGATGCGCACGGCCGGCGCGCTGGGCGAGGCGGAAGCGGTCACGGCGAGCCGTCAGTGGGCGTCGAGCTGGCCCTGCGCGAAGAAATGCGCGCGCAGGGTCCGGGCGTAGGCAGCGAAGCGTTCGGTGCCCATGACGTCGAGCGGCCGGGGCCGCGGCAGGTCGATGTCGTAGATGGCGGCGATCGAGCCCGGGCGCTCGCTCATGACGATCACCCGGTCCGACAGGAAG
This sequence comes from Variovorax sp. 10N432, assembly GCF_056394465.1. Taxonomy (NCBI): domain Bacteria; kingdom Pseudomonadati; phylum Pseudomonadota; class Betaproteobacteria; order Burkholderiales; family Comamonadaceae; genus Variovorax; species Variovorax sp. 10N432. Next base: position 51,641 of record NZ_JBFTHX010000009.1, on the reverse strand, counting down.
ATCGCCTCGGGGATGCTGTGCGTGATCAGCAGCACCGTCTTCTTCGAGGCCGACCAGATGCGCTGCAGCTCGAGGTTCATCTTCTCGCGCGTCATGGCGTCGAGCGCGCCGAAGGGCTCGTCCATCAGCAGCACCGAGGGATCGTGCAGCAGGGCGCGGCAGATCGAGGCCCGCTGCTGCATGCCGCCCGAGAGTTGCCACGGGTATTTGTTCTCGAAGCCGGCGAGGCCCGCCATCTGCATCAGCGCGCGCGCCCGCGCGCGCGCCGCGGCCTTGGGCAGGCGGCGGATCTCGGCCTGCAGCAGGATGTTGTCCTCGATGCTGCGCCAGGCCAGCAGCACCGCGCTCTGGAACACGATGCCGACGTCTTTCTGCGGCCCGGTGATGGGCTTGCCGGCCAGGGTCAGCGTGCCGGCGCTGATCGGCAGCAGCCCGGCCACCATCTTCAGCAGCGTGCTCTTGCCGCAGCCCGAGGGACCGACCACCGAGACGAACTCGCCCTCGCGGATCGAGAAGTCGAGCGGCTTGAGCGACTCGACCGGGCCGTCCTTGCTCTGGTAGGTCTTGGCGACGCCGCGCGCTTCGATGAGTGTGTCCAGGGCCATGGGAAGCAGGTCAGTTGGTCGGCAGGAAGTCGAGCGTGACGTAGTCTTCGGGCTTGCCGCGGGTGGCCGCGTCCATGCCGCCGTACTGCACTAGCAGGTCGAGCGAGTCGTTGACGTTCTTCATCGCCACCCGGAACGGCCGCTGGTTGGCGGTGTCCTTGGTGTGATAGAGGGCCGCGCTCTGCTTCATCCCGACGATCAGGGTGTCGCGCACGCCGGCCTTGGGGTTGGCCTTGAGCATCGCATCGACCGCCGCGGCCGGGTCTTTCTCGGCCGCTTCGGCTGCGCGCGTGGAGGCCCGCATGAAGCGCTTCACGAGGTCGGGGTTCTCGGTCAGCAGGTTCTTGTTGGCGATGATGCCGGAGCTGATCTGGTTGACGCCCGAATCGGCGAAGCGGATCGGCGTCACCGGCTTGCCGGTGGCGTCCTGCAGCTTGATCGCCTGGTCCATCACGTAGCCCAGCAGCAGATCGGCCTGGCCGGTGGTCACGGCATTGAGCTTGGTCTGGGCGTCGCCCGAGACGATCTTGACCTGGTCGGGCTGGATGTTGTTGACCTTGAGGAACAGCGGCCACATCTGCGACATCGAGTCGCCCGGCGTGACCGCCACGGTCTTGCCGACGATGTCCTTCGGCGCCTTGATGCCCTTCTCGCTGAAGCCCATCACCGACATCGGGCTGACCTGGAACAGCACGCCGGTCGACTTCAGCGGCGCCCCCTTGGCGGCGGCCTTGATCATGGTCGTGACGTCGATGTAGCCGAAGGTCGCCGAGCGGGCGGCGACCGCCTGGGCGGTCACGGCCGAGCCGCGGCCCTCCTGAATTTCCAGGTCGATGCCTTCATCGGCGTAGTAGCCGCGCTCCTTGCCGAGGAAGAAGGGCGCATGCTCGCTGTAGAGGTACCAGTTGAGCATCAGCGTGACCTTGTCCTGCGGCTTGTTCTGCGCCTGCGCGGGCGTCACGGCGAGCACCAGGGCGGCTGCGGCGCCGGCGATCAGCGAAGTCATCATCTTCATGCTTGTCTCCTTTGGGATGTTGTTGCGACGGAACTCACTGGACGTGGCGCTGCGAGGCGTGCCACGGAATCATCAGCCGCTCGACCCCGTCGACGGCGACGAACAGGATCACGCCGATGCTCGACAGCACCACCAGCGCGGCGAACATCAGCGGCAGGTCGAAGTTGCCGTTGGCGACCTGCAGCACGTAGCCGATGCCCGAGTTGGAGCCGACGAACTCGCCGACCACGGCGCCCACCACCGCCAGCGTGACCGAGACCTTGAGCCCGCTGAAGATCGCGGGCAGGGCCTGCGGCAGGCTGATCTTGAAGAAGGTCTGGAGCCGGCTCGCGCCCATCGAGCGGGCCAGGTCCAGCATGTCGGGCTCGACCGACTTGAAGCCCATCACGGTCGACACCACCACCGGGAAGAAGCCCAGCAGGAAGGCCGAGATCACCTTCGGGAAGATGCCGAAGCCGAACCACACCACGAACAGCGGCGCGATCGCCACCTTAGGAATGCTCTGCGAAAACACCAGCAGCGGATAGACATACGACTCCACCAGGCGCGAATAGGCGATCACCATCGCGATCGGGATGCCGATGACGATCGTGAGCGCGAAGCCGCCCAGCGTGGCGAGCGTGGTCTTCCAGCTCTCGGCCAGCAGGCGCGGCCATTCGGCGCCGAGCATCTTGACCACCTCCAGCGGCGGCGGGACCAGGTAGGCCGGGATGCCGAAGACGCGGATCGCGAGATCCCACAGCACCAGCAGCATCAGGATGAGCAGGAAGGGCCGGAGCGCGGGCGCGAGCAGAAGATTGCGGAGCATCGACAAAGGAGGTGGGTTGACCTGGAATCGAACGGCGGCGCCGCGCAACTCAATTCACCAAAAAGTGAATTAGCAATTCTAGGAACGCCCTCGTCGGCCCGTCAACCGGCGAGCCACTAGGAGATACCCGTATCAGCGCAGCACGTAGCCGAGCACCAGGTCGGTCATGTGCGACAGGCGCTGCGCCATCGCCTTCGGCGCCCGCAGGTCGCGTCCGAACACCGCCGACAGCGTGTCGTTGTTCGACAGGTAGAAATAGCACAGCGACGCGATCGAGATGTAGAGCTGCACCGGGTCGACGCCGGCCCGGAACAGGTTGTCGCGTCGGCCGCGCTCGAGCACGCCGTCGAGCAGGGCGACCAGCGGGGAGTTCATTTCCTGGATCCGTTCGGAGCGCTTGAGATGCGCGGCCCGGTGCAGGTTCTCGCTGTTGAGCAGCGTGATGAACTCGGGATGCTCGAGGTAGTAGTGCCAGGTGAACGAGACCAGCCGCCGGATCGCCTCGACCGGCTCGACCTCGTCGAGGTGCAGCCGCTGCTCGGCCTCGCGGATGTCGGCGTAGGTGCCTTCGAGCACCGCCAGGAAGAGGTCGTCCTTGCTGCCGAAGTAGTAGTAGATCAGGCGCTTGTTGAGGCCGGCGCGCTCGGCGATGCTGTCCATGCGGGCGCCGGCCAGTCCGCGCTGTGAGAACTCGTCGCGGGCGGCCTCGAGGATCGCGAGCTGCGAGCGGTCGGCATCGCGCGAGCGCGGTTCGGCCGCGGCCGGGGTGGAAGCTTTCATGCAGCGAATTTAACCAATTGGGGAATTAAGGCAAGCGGGCAGGGGGCGAACGGATAATCCGGCACATCCCCGTTGCATCCAGATCAGACAGAAAGAGGCGCCCTTCCATGAGTCCATCCCAACCTGCCGGCCACCTGATTGTCGAGTGCCTGGTCGAGCAAGGCGTCGAACTGGCCTTCGGCGTCCCCGGCGAGAGCTTCCTGGCGGTGCTCGACGGCTTCCATGCCTATGGCGATCGCATTCGCTTCATCGTCAACCGCCAGGAGGGCGGCGCGGCCTTCATGGCCGAGGCGCACGGCAAGCTGACCAACCGGCCCGGCGTGTGCTTCGTGACGCGCGGACCGGGCGCCACCAATGCCTCGATCGGCGTCCACAACGCCTTCCAGGATTCGACCCCGATGGTGCTTTTCGTCGGCGACGTCGGCAGCGACTTCCGCGATCGCGAGGCCTTCCAGGAGGTCGACTACGCCAGCTTCTTCGGCCCCAGCACCAAGGGCTTCGCCAAGCGCGTGGAGCGCATCGACGACGCCGACCGCATTCCCGAGTACGTGGCGCGAGCCTTCGCCACGGCCATGAACGGCCGCCCCGGCCCGGTGGTGCTGGTGCTGCCCGAGGACATGCTGCGCAGCATGACGGCCGCGCGGCCGCTCAGGCGGGTCGAGCCGGTGGCCGCCTGGAGCGACCCCGGCGCGCTGCGCACCCTGCGCGAGCTGCTGCTGAAGGCCGAGCGTCCGCTGGTCATCGCCGGCGGCGGCGGCTGGACGCCGCAGGCGGCGCAGGCGCTGCAGCGCTTCGCCGAGAACTGGAAGCTGCCGGTGGCGAACGCCTTCCGCTTCCAGGACACCTTCGACAACCACCACCCGCAGTACGCGGGCGATGTCGGCATCGCGATCAATCCGAAGCTGGCCGAGCGCGTTCGCCAGAGCGACCTGATCCTCGCGATCGGCCCGCGCCTGGGCGAGATGACCACCGGCGGCTACACGCTGCTCGAAGCGCCGAAGGCGAAGCAGACGCTGGTGCACATCCATGCCAGCGCGGAGGAGCTCAACCGCGTCTACCAGGCCGACCTGGCGATCAATGCCGGCATGGCCTCGGCTGCGCGCAGCCTCGAGGTGCTGAGCCCGCCGCCGGAGCTGCCCTGGGAGGCCTGGGCCGCGGCTGCCCAGGCCGACTACCTCGCCAACCTCGAACCGCAGCCGCTGGCCGGCCTGCCGCCCGACGCGCCGCGCGGCGAGGTCGACATGGTGGCGGTGGTGAAGCTGCTGCAGAAGCACCTGCCGGAAGATGCCGCGATCACCAACGGCGCGGGCAACTTCGCCAGCTGGGTGCATCGCTACTTCCGCTACCACGGCCTGGCCAAGGGCCACAAGACGCAGCTCGCGCCCACCAGCGGCGCGATGGGCTATGGCGTGCCGGCGGGCATCGCGGCCAGCATCGCGACCGGCCGCATCGCCTTCACGATCGCGGGCGACGGCGACTTCCTCATGAACGGCCAGGAGCTGGCCACGGCCTCGCAGCACGGCGGCAAGAGCATCATCGTGCTGCTCAACAACGGCATGTTCGGCACCATCCGCATGCACCAGGAGCGCGAGTACCCGACCAAGGTCAGCGGCACCGCGCTGCGCAACCCCGACTTCTGCGCCCTGGCGCGGGCCTACGGCTATGCGGCCGAACGCGTGACCGCGACCGCGCAGTTCGAGGCGGCGCTGCTGCGCGCGCTGGCGGCCGATACCGGGACGCTGATCGAGATCCCGCTCGATCCCGAGGTCATCACCACGCGCGGCACCCTGAGCGCCATCACCCGATCGGCACAGGCGCAGGCCGCGGGCCGCTAGGGCGAACACGCCGCCGGGGCGAAAAAAAAGCCGGCGGCTGCCGGCTTTCTTGAGGCAGGCGCGCGAGGCGCCCACGGGCTCACTTGACGTGCTTGCCGATCAGCGAAGCCAGTTCGAACATCGACACTTGCGGCTTGCCGAAGATTTCCTTCAGCTTGGCGTCGGCGTTGATGTTGCGCTTGTTGGCCTTGTCCTGAAGGTTGTTCTTCTTGATGTAGTCCCACAGCTTGCTCACCACGGCGGTGCGCGGCAGAGGCGTCGAGCCGACCACGGCGGCGAGGGCCGGGCTGGGCGTCAGTGCCTTCATGAACGCGGCGTTCGGGGTGCGCTTCTTGGCGGGAGCCGCCTTCTTCGCAGGAGCAGCCTTCTTTGCAGGAGCAGCCTTCTTGGCGGGTGCTGCCTTCTTTGCAGGAGCAGCCTTCTTCGCCGGTGCAGCCGCCTTCTTGGCCGGAGCGGCCTTCTTTGCGGGAGCTTTCTTGGCCGGAGCCTTCTTTGCAGTTGCCATGGTTGAATTCCTTTTTTGGTTGGACACTTTCACCAATGAAAAGCAGTGTCTCCATCGGCATTGCGGATGCTAAAGGAGAAGAAACGCGTTTCCAAGGGAAAAAGAGACTTTTTCATTGGGAGCTGTTGTTTTTTCAGAGGGGAGAAGCGGTGCCGTTCTCCTCGGAGCGGCCTCAGTTGCGGCGCGAGGGCCATGTCGCGAGCACGACGCCGAGCAGCGCGAGCGCGAACGCGACCCCTTGCATGGTGCTCAGGCGCTCGCCGAGGACCAGCACGCCGACCACCGCGGCGCTCACCGGCAGCATCACCGTGAACACGCCGGCCTGCGAGGCCGGCACGCTCTTCAGGCCGGTCATCCAGAGCCACACGGTCCAGATGCTCGCCGCCAGCGCATAGACGAACAGCAGGCTCCAGAGGCCGATCGACACAGCGCCGAAGTCGAAGCGCAGCGCGAACCAGATGCCGAAGGGCGTCGACAGAACGAAGCCCCAGAGGTTGATCAGCGAGGAGATGCGCTTGGGTCCGAGCCGTCCGGTGAGCGACTTGCCGATCACCGCATAGGCGGCCTCGCAGACCACCGCGCAGAACACCAGCAGGTTGCCCAGCCAGGGCATCGAGGCGCCGGCCGCGGGCCCGGCATGCGCGCCGGCCGGCGCCGGGGCCAGCGCGAGCAGGCCGATGCCCAGCGCGGCGCAGGCGATCGCCAGCGCGACCCGCGTCGTGATGCCCTCGCGCAGGAAGACCCGGCTGCCGATCGCCACCACCGCCGGGATCGACGCCATGATCACGCCGGCCGACACCGCACTCGTCAGGCTGACGCCGAACAGCATGCAGATCGAGAACAGGAAGTTGCCGAGGAAGGATTCGAGGAAGACCAGCCCGCGGGTGCGGCGGGTCATCGGTGCCTCTCCGGGCGGCCGCCGAAGCCAGTGCGGCATCGCCAGCGCCGCGATGCCGAAGCGCAGCCATGCCAGCAACAGCACCGGAAAGGCGGCAACCAGGGGCTTGGAGAGGGCGACGTAGCTGCCGACCAGCGACATGCTCAGGGCGAGGCAGCCATAGGCCACCAGGCGGCCGGGTGCGTGGGATGCGGTGTTCAATCGAGGCGTCGTTCCGAGGATGATTCGATGATGCCTGATTCACCCTCGACACCTCGCCATGTCTTCGTCTACGGCACCCTGCGCGCGGGCGGCAGCAACGACATCGCCCGTTTCTCGCCCGCCCCGCAGCGCATCGCCGACGGCGTGATCGCCGGCACGCTCTACGACCTGGGCGCCTATCCTGGCGCGGTGCTGGGCGGCGAGGGCAGGGTGCAGGGCGAGATCTACCGCATCACGCCGGCCCTCGAGGCGCAGCTGGATGTGCTCGAAGAGGTTGGATCCGGAGACACTGGCGAGTACATCAAGCGCGAGGTCCAGGTCCGCGCGGCCGGGGCGGCGCTGGCCTGCCTGGTCTACGAGATCCATCCCGATCGCGTCGCAGGACGGTCGGTGATCGCCAGCGGCGACTGGTTCCGGCGCGACTGAAATCACCTTTCGTGCGCAGGGTTTCACGCGTGAAAAGCTCGCTTCGCATTGTGAAAAGGTCTGGTGCTGCGCTGCAATATTTTTTCTCAATACGAGAAAATTAATTTTGCATTGAGAAAAACGTCTGTAAGTCGTTGATTTTGCTCATGCAAAAATATGTCTTCTATAAGACATAAGAGTCTGGCTCTGACTTACAGTAAAGCCCAAGACGCGACAGCGCCCACCTCTCAATCAACCCTCGGAGTGACCATGCCCCAGACCCTCACAGAACAACTGAGCCGCGAACAGCAGATTGCCGCCCTCGAAAAGGATTGGGCGACCAACCCGCGCTGGAAGGGCGTCAAGCGCGGCTACAGCGCCGCCGACGTGGTGCGCCTGCGCGGCTCGCTGCCGATCGAGCACACGCTGGCACGCCGCGGTGCCGAGAAGCTGTGGGAGAAGATCAACGGCGACGCCAAGAAAGGCTACGTGAATGCCTTCGGCGCCATCAGCGCCGGTCAGGCGATGCAGCAGGCCAAGGCCGGCCTCGAAGCCGTGTACCTCTCGGGCTGGCAGGTCGCTGCCGACGGCAACACCTCCGAAACGATGTACCCGGACCAGTCGCTCTACGCCTACGACTCGGTGCCGACCATGGTCCGCCGCATCAACAACACCTTCAAGCGCGCCGACGAAATCCAGTGGGGCCGCGGCGTCAATCCGGGCGACAAGGAATTCATCGACTACTTCCTGCCGATCGTGGCCGATGCCGAAGCCGGCTTCGGCGGCGTGCTGAATGCCTTCGAACTGATGAAGAACATGATCGCCGCGGGCGCCGCGGGCGTGCACTTCGAGGACCAGCTGGCCGCGGTGAAGAAGTGCGGCCACATGGGCGGCAAGGTTCTGGTGCCGACGCAGGAAGCCTGCGAGAAGCTGATCTCGGCGCGCTTCGCGGCCGACGTGATGGGTGTTTCGACCATCGTGCTGGCGCGCACCGATGCCGAGGCCGCGAACCTCATCACCTCCAACCACGACGCGAACGACAAGCCCTTCCTGACCGGCGAGCGCACGCAAGAAGGCTTCTACCGCGTCAAGAACGGCCTCGAGCAGTCCATCAGCCGCGGCGTCGCCTACGCGCCCTATGCCGACCTCGTGTGGTGCGAAACCGGCGTGCCGGACATCGGCTTCGCCCGCGAATTCGCGCAGGCCGTGCATGCCGCCTGCCCGGGCAAGCTGCTCTCGTACAACTGCTCGCCGTCCTTCAACTGGAAGAAGAACCTCGACGACAAGCAGATCGCCTCGTTCCAGGAAGACCTCTCGGCGCTGGGCTACAAGTTCCAGTTCATCACGCTCGCGGGCATCCACATCAACTGGTACAACACTTTCCAGTTCGCCCACGCCTACGCCAACGGCGAAGGCATGAAGCACTACGTGAACATGGTGCAAGAACCCGAATTCGCGGCGCGCGACAAGGGCTACACCTTCGTGTCGCACCAGCAGGAAGTCGGCGCCGGCTACTTCGACGACGTCACCACCGTGATCCAGGGCGGCTCGTCCAGCGTCAAAGCGCTGACCGGTTCGACCGAGGAAGAGCAGTTCCACTGAGAACTGACGGACGCTGATTGACAGCCCCGCGTGAGTGATCGCGCGGGGTTTTTTGTCTCATCCAGAAGCTCCGGGGTGCGTGCCGAGGGGTGCTGCCGAGGATGAACCACCGGCTTGACGGCTCACGCCGATGGTGTGCTCTGCGCAGCGAAATAAAGGAGGAGCCCGAAGGGCGGGGGACATTCGCGGAGCAGAGCACACCGTCGGCGTGGGCCCGCCCCAATGCTCGATTCAGAAACTAGTCCGCCACGCGCAGATCGCGCACCCCGCGGCCCAGCCGCTGGCGCAGCAAGGCGCGCAAGGTGACGCCCTCGGCATAGCCCACCAGCGTCGCGATCTGCTCCAGGCTCTTGTCGCTGGTCTTCAGCAGGTGCACGGCGCGCTCGACCCGCAGGTCCTGGAAGTACGACAGCGGCGTCTTGCCCAGCACCTGCTGCATGCGGCGCGCCAGCGTGCGCTTGCTGGTGCCGGCGGCGCTGGCGGCCTCGTCGAGCGAGAAGCCCTCCGCCAGACGGCCGCGGGCCCAGCGCTCGAAGCGCTCGACGGTCGCGTCCGAGTGGCTCAGGTGGTCGGTGATGACGTAGGCGGACTGCGAAGGCCGCGAGTCGACGATCAGGTACTTCGCCACCAGCGCGGCGAGCTCGGGGCTGGCCTGTCGCACCAGCAGCAGCGCCATGTCGACATGGCTCAGCGCGGCACCCGCGGTGACGAAGGCGCYGGAGCTGACCAGCATGCGGGACTCTTCGAGCCGGACCGCCGGATAGCGCTGGCGGAACAGGTTCGACAGCCACCACGTGGTGGTCGCGCCCTGGCCATCGAGCAGGCCCGATTCGGCGAGCACGAAGGTGCCGATGCAGGCGGCGGCGATCCGCACTCCGCCCGCCGATTGCTCGCGCAGCGCGGCCGTGGCGTCGGCGATGTCGCGCCGCTGCAGCGCCACCTGGAGCCCGTCGGGCATCTTCTCGCCGATCGCCGGGATCACGGTCCAGTCGGGCGTGCCTGCCTGGCCGGCCGGCAACACCGGCACGCCGAGCCCCTGCGCGGTGCGCACCTTCCGCCGCATGCCGATCAGTGCGACCTCGAACGGCGGTACCGCGAGGCCGAGCATGCCGGCCAGCTCGTTGGCGGTGCCGAAGACGTCCTGCACCGTCGCCAGCCCGGTATCGAACACGCCATCGAGTGCGAGGATGTTGATCTTCATAGCAATAACGATAGCAAAGATGTCAAAAATGCCAATAGGGCGAATCCGTGGCGGGGCCTAGAGTGAACGCCGGTCGACGCAATCTCGCGCAACCGCATCCACCGGAGACTTTCATGATCAAGTACGCACTGTTCGCCCGCCTCGAAGCCAAGCCGGGCAAGGAAGCCGAGGTCCAGCAGTTCCTCGAAGCCGGCCTGGCCATGGCGCGCGACGAGAAGACCACGCCCATCTGGTTCGCGCTGCGCCTGTCGCCCAGCGTCTTCGGCGTCTTCGACGCCTTCGAGGACGAAGCCGGCCGCCAGGCCCACCTCAGCGGCCCGATCGCCCAAGCCCTGATGGCGAAGGCGCCGGACCTGTTCGCCAAGCCGCCGTCCATCGAGCCGATCGAGGTCCTGGGCCTCAAGAACGCCGCCGCTGCGAGCTGACGGCGCTGCGGATAGAATCTGCGGCTCCATCTCAGCACCCCACAAGAGCGAGAAAGGCACCCTGGTTATGACACCGCGAACTACACCGCACGCAACGAGCGGTCTTTTCCCCGAAGGAAAAGGCCGGTAGGCCGCGCGCGCCGGAAATCCCCGGCCCATCAACCAGAGCAAAGCGCGGTCTCGTACCGCGCTTTTTTGTTTTTCTCGACGAGGTTTTCCAATGATCCAGATCACGCTTCCCGACAACTCGCAGCGCGAGTTCCCCGGCCCGGTTTCGGTGGCCGACGTTGCCAAATCGATCGGTCCCGGGCTGGCCAAGATGACGGTCGCCGGCAAGGTCGACGGCCGGCTGGTCGACGCCAGCGACATCATCGACCACTCGGCGAAGCTGCAGATCATCACGCCCAAGGACGACGAGGGCCTCGAGATCATCCGCCACTCGACGGCCCACCTGGTCGGCCACGCGGTGAAGCAGCTCTACCCGACGGCCAAGATGGTGATCGGCCCGGTGATCGACGAAGGCTTCTACTACGACATCTCATACGAGCGCCCGTTCACGCCCGAGGACATGGAGGCGATCGAGAAGCGGATGCGCGAGCTGATCGCGCAGGATTACGACGTGGTCAAGAAGATGACGCCGCGCGACGAGGTGATCGACGTCTTCAAGTCCCGCGGCGAGGACTACAAGCTGCGCCTGGTCGAGGACATGCCCGACGAGCAGGCGATGGGCCTCTACTACCACCAGGAATATGTCGACATGTGCCGCGGCCCGCACGTGCCGAACACGCGCTTCCTGAAGGTCTTCAAGCTCACGAAGCTGGCCGGCGCCTACTGGCGCGGCGACGCCAAGAACGAGCAGCTGCAGCGCATCTACGGCACGGCCTGGGCCGACAAGAAGCAGCTCGACGACTACATCAAGCGGATCGAGGAAGCCGAGAAGCGCGACCACCGCCGGCTCGGCAAGGAACTCGACCTGTTCCACATCGACGAGGCCGCGCCGGGCCTGGTGTTCTGGCACCCGAAGGGCTGGTCGATCTGGCAGCAGGTCGAGCAGTACATGCGCAAGATCTACCGCGAGACGGGCTACCAGGAGGTCAAGGGTCCGCAGATCCTCGACAAGAGCCTGTGGGAGAAGACGGGCCACTGGCAGAACTACCGCGAGAACATGTTCACGACGGAGTCGGAGAAGCGCGACTACGCCCTGAAGCCGATGAACTGCCCGGGCCACGTGCTGATCTTCAAGTCGGACCTGCGCAGCTACCGCGACCTGCCGCTGCGCTACGGCGAGTTCGGCCAGTGCCACCGCAACGAGCCATCCGGCGGCCTGCACGGCATCATGCGGGTGCGCGGCTTCACGCAGGACGATGGCCACGTGTTCTGCACGGAAGACCAGATCCTCGAGGAATGCGTGGCCTACACGGCGCAGCTGCTCAAGGTGTATGCCGATTTCGGCTTCACGGACATCCTCTACAAGGTCGCGACGCGGCCCGACAACCGCATCGGCTCCGACGAGCTGTGGGACAAGGCCGAGAACGCGCTGATGGAGGCGTTGCGGCGCTCGGGCGTGGAATTCGTCATCTCGCCGGGCGAGGGCGCCTTCTACGGCCCCAAGATCGAATACACGCTGCGCGACGCGATCGGCCGCCACTGGCAGTGCGGCACGATGCAGGTTGACTTCAACATGGCCGAGCGCCTGGGCGCCGAGTACGTCACGGAATCCAGCGGCCGCGCCCACCCGGTGATGCTGCACCGCGCGATCGTCGGCAGCCTCGAGCGCTTCATCGGGATGCTGATCGAACACCATGCCGGCGCACTGCCTGCCTGGCTCGCTCCGGTGCAGGTCGCGGTGCTCAACATCAGCGAAAACCAGGCCGATTACGCCGGGGAAGTTGCCAAAACGCTGCAGAATCAAGGGCTTAGGGTGGCGCTCGACCTGCACAACGAGAAGATTACGTATAAAATACGGAAGCATTCGTTGCAAAAGCTGCCTTACATCCTCGTCGTAGGCGACAAGGAAAAGGAAGCAGGTGCCGTCGCAGTGCGCGCCCGGGGCAATCTTGACCTCGGTGCCATGTCGGTGGAAGCGTTCTCCCAAAAGATCGCCCACGACATCCAACACAAGCTTTGAATTTGAACGAGTTCAAGGGCTGATTTTTTGATCAGGGGGCTTGTGGGCGCGGACTTTGAAGGCAATCGCTACATTTTTTTGTAGCATATTGTTTTAAGGATTCTGACCATCGCTACTGCATTCCGCGACCGCCGCCACCGCGAGGAACGCCAACACCGCCTGAACCGGGAAATCATGGCCCCGGAAGTCCGCCTGATCGGGCCCGAGAACGAGCCATTGGGTGTAGTGAGTCTCGCCGAGGCCTTGCGCCTGGCTGGTGAACAAGACGTCGACCTGGTCGAAGTCGTCGCGGCGGCCAATCCGCCCGTCTGCCGCCTGATCGAGTACGGCAAGTTCAAGTACCACGAGCAGAAGAAGGCGGCCGAGGCGAAGTCGAAGCAGAAGGTCATCGAGGTCAAGGAAATCAAGTTCCGGCCGGGTACCGACGATGGTGACTACAACATCAAGATGCGCAACATCCGGCGCTTTCTTGAGGATGGTGACAAGTGCAAGATCACGCTGCGGTTCCGCGGTCGTGAAATCACCCACCAGGAACTCGGCCTGGCGCTGTTGCAGCGCATTCGGGACGAACTCGCCGACCTGATCGTCGTCGAGCAGTTTCCGAAGCTCGAGGGCCGGCAGATGATCATGATGATCGCGCCGGGCCGCAAGAAGGCGGGTGGGGCGGCCAAGCCGGCTGCCGATGCGGCGGCAGCGCCGACGGCGGCGCCCGCGGCTGCCTGAGTCCGGCGCAAGCCGGCAAGTTGTTGCAGGGATTTCGCTGTGGCCTTTGCCTTCGGGTGAAGGCGGCGGCGGGATGAAGAAGTGTCTCGGGGCCAACAAGCCCGCGGAGTTTCCGCGGCGCCTCACGAGCACAAACTAAAGGAGCATTCACATGCCCAAAATGAAGACCAAGAGCAGCGCGAAAAAACGTTTCCGCGTTCGTCCCGGTGGCACCGTCAAGCGCGGTCAAGCCTTCAAGCGTCACATCCTGACCAAGAAGACCACCAAGAACAAGCGCCACCTGCGCGGTGCCACGGCAGTTCACGAGACCAACATGGTTTCGATGGCCGCCATGTTGCCCGGCAGCGGCATTTAATCCAGACGAACAAGGAGTACACACATGCCTCGCGTCAAACGTGGTGTAACGGCTCGCGCCCGCCACAAGAAGGTTCTCGCACTCGCCAAGGGTTTCCGCGGTCGCCGCGGCAATGTCTTCCGCATCGCCAAGCAGGCGGTGATGAAGGCGGGCCAATACGCCTACCGTGACCGCCGCACCAAGAAGCGCGTGTTCCGTCAACTGTGGATCGCGCGTATCAACGCCGCCTCCCGTGAACTGGGCCTGACCTACAGCCAGTTCGCCAACGGCATCCGCAAGGCGGGCATCGAGATCGACCGCAAGATGCTGGCCGATATCGCTGTGCACGACAAGGCCGCTTTTGCCGGCATCGTGGAGCAGGTCAAGGCCAAGCTGGCTGCTTGATCCTGCACAGCAGAGCGCCGTCCCCGGACGGCGATTTGCGCCCACGTCAAGGGCTGGCGCTTGAAAGGGCTCCAGCCCTTTTTTCATCCCGCGGCAGTCCTCGCATTTCTTTTTTGATCTCGAAGAATTTCTCCATGAACGAGCTGGACTCCCTGGTCGACACCGCCCGCGCCGCCTTCGCCGAAGCGAAAGCCCCGGCCGAACTCGAGAACGCGAAGGCGCTGTTTCTCGGCAAGGCCGGCCGCATCACCGAGCTGATGAAGGGCATGGCCGCGCTCAGCGTCGACGAGAAGAAGACGCGCGGCGCCGCCATCAACGTCGCCAAGCAGGCCATCGAGGCCGCGCTCACCGCGCGCCGGCAGCAACTGGCCGACGATGAGCTCGCGGTGCAGCTGCGCGCCGAGGCGCTCGACGTCAGCCTGCCCGGCCGCCGCCGCGTGGGCGGCGGGCTGCATCCGGTGAGCCGCACGCTGGAGCGCATCGAGGCGATCTTCTCCAGCATGGGCTTCGACGTCGCCGACGGCCCCGAGGTCGAGAGCGACTGGCACAGCTTCACCTCGCTCAACAACCCGCCGAACCATCCGGCGCGCTCGATGCAGGACACCTTCTACGTCGACATCGACGGCGAGGACGGCGTGCCCTACAACCTGCGTCCGCACACCAGCCCGATGCAGGTGCGCTATGCGAACCAGCATGTCAAGAAGTACGCCGCGCAATTCGAGGCCGCGGCCGCCGACACCACCGGCACGGTCAAGGCGCCCGAAATCCGCGTGATCGCGCCGGGCCGCACCTACCGGGTCGACAGCGATGCCACGCACTCGCCGATGTTCCACCAGTGCGAAGGCCTGTGGCTGGGCGAGAACGTGAGCTTCAAGGACCTGAAGGTCGTCTTCACCGATTTCTGCCGCACCTTCTTCGAGAGCGATGACCTGGTGCTGCGCTTCCGCCCGAGCTTCTTCCCCTTCACCGAGCCGAGCGCCGAGATCGACATCCAGTTCCAGAGCGGTCCGCTGGCCGGCCGCTGGCTGGAGGTCGCGGGTTCGGGCCAGGTGCACCCGAACGTGGTGCGCAACATGGGGCTGGACCCCGAGCGCTACATCGGCTTCGCCTTCGGGATGGGGCCGGACCGGCTCACGATGCTGCGCTACGGGGTCAACGACCTGCGCCTGTTCTTCGACGGCGACCTGCGCTTCCTGAGCCAATTCCAATAAACGACTAGAACGAGTACGACGAGATGCAATTCCCCGAGTCCTGGCTGCGCGAATTCTGCGACCCGCAGCTCAGCAGCGAAGCCCTGGCCGAGACGCTCACGATGGGCGGATTCGAGGTCGAGGAGCGCCGGCCGGTGGCGCCGCCGTTCAGCAAGATCGTGGTCGGCGAGATCAAGGAAGCCGTCCAGCACCCGAACGCCGATCGCCTGCGCGTGTGCCAGGTCGATGCCGGGCAGGGCGCCTTGCTCAACATCGTCTGCGGCGCGCCGAATGCGCGCGTCGGCATCAAGGTGCCGCTGGCGCTGGTCGGTGCCGAACTGCCGCCGGGCGAGGACGGAAAGCCCTTCCTGATCAAGCTCGGCAAGCTGCGCGGCGTCGAGAGCCAGGGCATGCTGTGCTCGGCCCGCGAGCTCCAGCTCAGCGACGACCATGGCGGCCTGCTCGAGCTGGCCGCCGATGCGCCGATCGGGGCCGACATCCGCGAGGTGCTGAAGCTCGACGATTCGCTGCTGACCCTCAAGCTGACGCCGAACCTGGCGCATGGCCTGAGCGTCTACGGCATCGCGCGCGAACTCGCTGCGCTGACCGGTGCACCGCTCAAGAAGCCCGCGATCGCGCCGGTGCTGCCGGCCTTCGACGACAAGCTGGCGGTCAAGGTCGAAGCGCCCGAGCTGTGCGGCCGTTTTTCGGGCCGCATCGTGCGCGGTGTCGACACGAAGGTCGCGACCCCGGCCTGGATGGTCGATCGCCTGGCGCGCTGCGGCCAGCGCAGCGTGACGCCGCTGGTCGACATCTCGAACTACGTGATGTTCGAGTACGGCCAGCCGACCCACATCTTCGACCTCGACAAGATCCATGGCGGCCTCACGGTGCGCTGGGGCCGTCCGGGCGAACAGCTCAAGCTGCTCAACGGCAACACCGTCACGGTCGACGCGAAGGTCGGCGTGATCGCCGACGAGCGCGAGGTCGAGTCGCTGGCCGGCATCATGGGCGGCGACGCCACCGCGGTCTCGGACGACACCCGCAACATCTACATCGAGGCTGCCTTCTGGTGGCCCGAGAGCATCCAGGGCCGCTCGCGCCGCTTCAATTTCTCGACCGATGCGGGACATCGCTTCGAGCGCGGCGTCGACCCGAGCCGCACCGTCGAGATCATCGAGCGCATCACGCAGCTGGTGACCGAGATCTGTGGCGGCGTGGCCGGCGCTATGGACGACCAGACCCTGCGCCTGCCGGAGGCCCGGCCCGTGACACTGCGCGTGGCGCGCGCGGCGCGCGTGATCGGCATGCCGCTCACGCAGGCGCAGTGCGCCGATGCGCTGCGCCGGCTCTCGCTGCCGGTTGCGGAGGGCGATGGCACGCTGGTGGTCACGCCGCCGCCGCATCGCTTCGACCTCCTGATCGAGGAAGACCTGATCGAGGAGGTGGCCCGCCTGATCGGCTACCAGAACCTGCCGACCACGCCGCCGCTGGCCCCGATCACCGCGCGCCTGCGGCCGGAGGCCGAACGCAGCCGGTTCTCGGTGCGCCATCGGGTGGCTGCGCTGGGCTACCAGGAGACCATCAACTTCAGCTTCGTCGAAGCGCATTGGGAACAGGAGCTGGCCGGCAACGCCGACCCGATCAAGCTGCTGAACCCGATCGCCAGCCAGATGAGCGTCATGCGTTCGTCGCTGCTCGGCTCGCTGCTGCAGGTGCTGAAGTTCAACCTCGACCGCAAGGCGACGCAGGTGCGGGTGTTCGAACTCGGCCGCGTGTTCCTGCGCGACGCTTCGGTCGCCACCACCGACAGCACCGTCAAGGGCGTCCACCAGCCGATGCGGCTGGCCGGCCTGGCGTGGGGCGATGCGGCCCACGGCCGCTGGGAAGGCAAGGCCGAACGGGTCGACTTCTTCGACATCAAGGGCGATGTCGAGGCCCTGCTGGCGCCCCGCGTGCCGACCTTCGAGGCGACCGAACACCCGGCGCTGCACCCGGGACGGGCGGCGCGCGTGCTGCTCGACGGCCGCGAGATCGGCGTCGTCGGCGAGCTGCATCCGCGCTGGCGCCAGAAGTGGGACTTCGCCCAGGCGCCGATCCTGTTCGAACTGGCGCTCGATGCGGTCACCGCACGCCCGGTGCCGGTGGCGCAGCCGGTGCCCAAGCAGCAGCCGGTGGAGCGTGATCTGGCGCTGGTGGTGGCCGAGGCGGTGACGCACGACGCGCTGATGGGCGCGATCCGGGCCGCTTCGGACGCCAGCCTGCTGCGCGATCTGGCGCTGTTCGACATCTACCGACCGACCGTCGGCCGCGACGGCGCGGTGGTGGGCGGCGGCCTGGCGGCGGGCGAGAAGAGCATGGCCGTGCGGCTCAGCTTCAACAGCGACAGCGCGCTGACCGACGAGCAGGTCGAAGCGGCGGTGCGCAAGATCATCGATCAACTGGGCGCCCGGCTCGGCGCCCGACTGCGGGTATGAACGGCATGGATTTCACGCTCGAGGCCCTCGAAACGCCGGCGCTCACCAAGGCGCACCTGGCCGACCTGCTGTTCGAGCAGATCGGCTTGAACAAGCGCGAGTCCAAGGACATGGTGGAAGCCTTCTTCGACCTGATCGCTGGCAGCCTGATCGAAGGTACCGACGTCAAGATCTCGGGCTTCGGCAATTTCCAGATCCGGGTCAAGGCGCCGCGGCCGGGGCGCAATCCGCGCACCGGCGAGGCCATTCCGATCGGCGAGCGGCGCGTCGCGACCTTCCACGCGAGCGCCAAGCTGAAGGAACAAATCCACGGAAGCATCGGCGCCGCGGCGCCGCAAGAGGTGGAATGGAGCGTCGGCGCCGAATAACATTGGTGCTCCGTGCGCCGGTGGAGTAACCTATGAGGTTTCGCTCGCACTGTCTTGATTTCAATGGAGAAAACACTCCCGCCGATCCCCGTCAAACGCTACTTCACGATCGGTGAGGTGGGCGAGTTGTGCGGTGTCAAACCGCACGTGCTGCGCTACTGGGAGCAGGAGTTCACACAGCTTCGCCCGATGAAGCGGCGCGGCAACCGGCGCTACTACCAGCACCACGAGGTGCTGATGATCCGCCGCATCCGCGACCTGCTCTACGACCAGGGCTTCACGATCAGCGGGGCGCGCAACAAGCTGCAGGAACTGGTCCAGACCGAGCGCGACAGGCGCCGCGCCGGCGAGGTTCCACTCGAGGGCATGGAGGCGATCGAGATCGACCAGGAAGAGTTCGACGCCGCGGTGCAAGATGGCATCGAGCCGCCGCCCGAGGGCGTCGAAGCACCGGGTCGCACCATCGATCTGTCGCAATTGCTCTACTTGCGGCGCGAACTGACTGAAATTCGTGAGCTGCTCGGCGCGAGTCACTGATTTCGGGCGGCTATAATCGAGAGCTTCGGTGTGTGGCGCAGCCTGGTAGCGCACTTGCATGGGGTGCAAGGGGTCGAAGGTTCGAATCCTTTCACACCGACCAATACGATGTCCAAGGGCGTCCGGTTTCATCCACCGGACGCCCTTTTTCATTGGGAAAACAGGAAATTGGCGTCCAGCGATGTCCAACCCGATCCGTTGACTGCCGACGCCAGACCGGGGAACATTCCGGGGAACAAGCCGGGGTAGTCGCAGAAACCGGGGGAGTTGTTCCCCGGTCCTCATTGGGAGGTCGACGTTCCCCGGTCGGAGTTGCCCTACCGTGCTGACCGAAATCCAATGCAAAAACGCAGCCTGCCCGGCCGAGAAGAAGCGCGTACGTTTCACCGACGCGAATGGGCTCTATCTGGAGGTCAGCCCGGCGGGGTCCAAGAGGTGGTTCTGGAAGACCTACGCCGACGGAAAGGAAGGACGCCTTGCCCTGGGCAGCTATCCTGATGTGACGCTCAAATCTGCACGTCTCGCTCGTGATGCGGCCAGGCGTGACCGAGCCGATGGCATCGACCCGGTCCAGGCACGCAAGCTTGCAAAACTCAAGAGCGTGGTGGCGGAAGGCGAAACCTTCAAGGCGACGGCTGAGGAGTGGTACGGCAAGAACGTTTCCCGTTGGAGCAGCCACTACGCCATCCGCGAAAAGCGGAACCTCGAAAAGGACCTGTACCCGTACTTCGCCGATCGGCGTGTCAGCGAGATCGAGCCTGTCGAGTTGCTGGCCGCTTTGCGCCGTGTTGAGGAGCGCGGTGCGCTCGACGTTGCGGGCCGAGTACTACAGACCGCTCGAGCTGTTTGGCGCTACGCAGTTTCCACGGCGCGGGCACCGCGTGACATCACCGGCGATCTCAAAGGCGCATTGACTCCGCACAAGAAGCGGCACTTTGCTGCTATCACGGATCCGACCAAGCTGGGTGAGTTGATTCGTGTGATCCGTGGATATCAAGGCGGCCCCATTGTGCGTACCGCATTGCAGTTGGCCCCGCTACTCTTTCAGCGTCCCAACGAGCTGCGCGGCGCTGCTTGGGCGGAAATCGACTTGGACAAGGCCCTATGGACCGTGCCTGCCGTACGGATGAAGCGTCGCATCGACGGAAAAGAAAATGGCGATCCGCATCTAGTCCCACTCCCCACGCAAGCGGTGGATTTGCTGCGTAAGTTGCACCCTCTCACCGGCCGCGGCGTGTTGGTTTTTCCTGGGGAGCGCAGTCATGATCGACCGATCTCGGACAACACCCTGCGTGCCGCGCTTCTGACGCTTGGTTATGGCCCGACCGTTCAGACAGTTCACGGCTTCAGGGCGACGGCGCGAACGTTGCTGGCGGAGGTCTTGGAGGTCGATCCCTTGGTGATCGAGGCGCAGCTGGCCCATGCGGTGAAGGATGCGAATGGACGCGCGTACAACCGTACGCAGTACGTCAATCAGCGAAGCCAAATGATCCAGCGGTGGGCTGACTACCTCGATGCACTAGGGGAGGGGAGTCGCGCAACCACCGAATCCACCGTACAAGCGGCGCAGGAAGCCGGAAAACGCGAGAACGTGGGCGGTTCGGCGCGCGACTTCAGCCGTGTTGCGGATGCAGACAAATTGGACGGTTCGCCAACTAAGGGCCGTGGTCAACTGACGAAGGAGCGGAAAGGCGGTGAAAGCATGGCGGAACTCTTCGCCCAGGCGATTGCCGGGGGTATTGGTAGGGCGCGATAGGTACGGCGAAGGCTCTGCTTGCCCTACATCCTCACTCGAATTCAGACGCCAACTGCTGCATCTCGCGCGAAGGCGCTCGGTGGCTGACGAGCCGCACCTCGATACCGAAGTTGCGCGCCTTTGACAGCGCGCGACGCAATGCATCTTGGATCCATTGCTCTTCGTTGCCAAATGCACCGCCCCCGAGTCGAGTGAGCAGCACGATGTTCGATGCGCCGCGACGTGCGTTCAGCTCCGCCGCCAAGAGAGTCGCCTCGTATGCGGCTTCGAGCACCAGCGATGCAAAGGCGGCCCAGTGCCTGGAGGGCACATCACTGTAGGCTACCGGCAGCGCCGAGCAGAAGACCTGCGACACCTGTGGGCGCGGCGCTGCCGGGGCATCCGTCACCTCGACATCGCTGTGCACGCCGATGCGAAGCTTGCCCCGTAGGGCGTCAAGCGCGTCGTCGTCTATTGATCCCAGATGTTGCGTCAGCTTTTCGAGACCGTCGCGGGAACACATCGCATAGCCGTTGCGCATCGTCCAGAGCGATGCAATCGGCTGGTGAAGCGCCTCGCTTAGTGCTTGACCGAGGTCGGCGAGCCCATCGAGTTGACTGCTGCGCGTTTGGCCAATGCCTTCCGAGGTCGGTGCGAAGTAGTTGCGAAAGATCGTTGCGGCGCCGGCCGCGATGGCGCACGCCGGGCCCTGCGTCGGATCACTTTGGTAGATCGTGACGCCATCCTCAGGCGTCAGCCTCGGCGACGCCATTTCGAGCAGGTTGAACTGTGATGCGACCTGGAACAGGGCGCCGGCATGTTCCGGCGCCACATGCATCGCTCGGACGTCGCCGCTGAGCAGGCGCACTCTCAGCCGACCGCCGCCGGTGGCCGGTGGTTCGCCTACGCGAGTGCGCAGGTCGTCAAGAGAAACCAACTCAAGTTGGCCGATGCCATGCCGGGCGCCTGTAGCGGTGGAGACCAGCATGCCGTCTTCGATCGCGAGCCGGCCGCGCGTTTCGTCATACGTGGTCTCGCAAAATCCGGTGAGTCGTTCGAACCAATCCATGGTTGTCCTGTTGTCCTTTCGCATGTCAAGCGTCGATAGCAGCGCTGGCAGTCTAGTGGCCGCTCGAATCTGCCAGTCCATGCCACCGCGATCGGACAGCGTGGCAGGATCAGGATTCATGACAGCGAGATCTGTACATCTGAACCCTGTCTTCGGTGTTGCGCCGGCGGAGCGCCGATCGTGTCGGCAGTCGCGGCTTGTTCATGTAGATGAGGGCCGGATTTCAGTTCGTCAGTATCATTCGATACCACTGCGTGAGAAGCGAACCGCAAGCGTCATTGGATGCCCACACCACGGCGAAGATCAGCGGTTGACGGCATCTTCTGGTGCCCACAAGGGCCGAGTCTCGGGCAGCGTCATCTCGGCGAAGTAGTGGAGCAATGCCGATGGCGCTTGAGCATGGTCCCGGCTCGGGAGCGCTCGCACGGCGCGCAACACGTCGCGGACCACATTGTCGTTGGCCAATAGATGCGGCATGAGGACATGGTGGAAGTACCGAGTCCATTTTTCATCCTGTCGCTGCCCCGGTTCGAGAGCCAGATCCTCCTGCGGTGAGTAGAACTGCTCGACATATCTCTCGGTCAGAACAGCCATGGGCTCGAGCAAAGGCTCATGATCGACGGGGGTGCCAACGCCGAAGGACGCCAGGGCATCCAGTGCCGGACTGTGCACTTCGAGCAAGTGGGCTGCTTTGAGAAATTTGCTTCGGCAGGCCATGATGAGCGTAAGCAGCATGGACGCGGCCCTCTCGCGCTGGAACGCCCGGAGTTCATTGGTGTGCATGCCTACAGCCTCCTCGTGCGTTGCGTTCCAAGTCATTGTTCTGATCGCATTGACGAGACGATCAAGGGCCATCCTTCGGGGTAGCTTCCACTCGAGATGAAGGGCGAGACTGGCGCCTTGCTCTTGAACACGCGGGAGCCGATCAAAGGCTTCAGCGAAGGCACGGCCTTGAACCATGGGGCCCACGCCCTTGCCATGATGAAGATTGCACCCCGGTCCACGAGACCTTCGACAAACCTGGCGATCGGTTCACGGCTAGGGAACTGGCTCAGTGCTGTCCCTAGCTTGTTGTTCCCCGGCCACTTCTTGCTCGCCCAGGGACATAGCTCCACCTTGAGCATCGTTCGGCTAATTTGCTGCAGCGAAAGGCCCTCCAACTGGAGATGGCGGAAGACTTCTTCGTGGTAGTAGCTGCGCGTGGCTGGATGGATATGTGTCCCAGCCACTGAAAGAGGGAAGTCTGGGTGCGGCTCATAGTGCGTCCGCCGGGTTGCGCCATCACCATAGCTGGGGTTGGCTTGCAGGTAGACAACAGGCGCCCGGGGATCGCCGTCGTAGCACAGCGCGCCCAGGTCCTCGCGCAAACGCCAACCTTCCACTTCCCTTCGCTTCTCAAGCGATGACGCTCGAGATACTTCATCGTCCACCAGTTCGTTGTAGCGTTTCACAGACGGTAGGTCCATCGCTTCGAGCGAGGACGGACTAATCAGGTCAATCGAAGTGGCATTCATTAGATCGGCTGTGTCTTTTGAGGGCAGTGGACTAGTTTGGCTGCGATGCGACCAGCACATAGGCGTCCAGAACAGCCTGATCCCCTGGGTGGGTGAGCAACTTCCGCAACGTCGACACTCGCGCCAGCATGACGGCCTGACTCTCCCACCCTGCTTCGGATGGCGTGCCGCCGACGCGCGATGCCAGATAGAAGCGCGTGTAGGTCGTTGCCCGCCTGACATCGCAAAGCATCGCGTCGAGCCGGATGCGCAAGCCGGCTTCTTCGAAGACCTCAACCAAGGCCGTCGCCGACGTTGAATGCCCATCAGTCCTTCCCTTTGGGA
Organism: Variovorax sp. 10N432; assembly: GCF_056394465.1. NCBI lineage: Bacteria > Pseudomonadati > Pseudomonadota > Betaproteobacteria > Burkholderiales > Comamonadaceae > Variovorax > Variovorax sp. 10N432. Next base: position 28,557 of record NZ_JBFTHX010000009.1, on the reverse strand, counting down.
AGGTGTACTCGTGGCCGCCAAACCGGTTTGTGGGGGCGACGCACCACACTCGGCCATCCGTCTCGACGACAACGGCACCGGCGGCAGGCTTGAGCCCTGGCGGGCAAACAAAAGGCGGATCAGCAGCCAATGCCATGCGATCAGCCAATTCTTCCCAGGCGCCCTTTGTGCTCGGCGCATCTTTCCAAGGCACGAAGCCGACGCCATTCAGCGAAGGGGGTAACGTACCACCAGGCACCACGAGAGCCATTGCCGTTGGGATGGTCCAGTCGCTGGCCGGACTGGATCTGTGTGGCTTTGTGATCTCTACGGGCTGACCTGCATTGTTCAGGTGAGGGTGAAAGGTGGTCATGGCTTTCGCCGCGGGATGTCCTGCATGGTGCACAGCCAGCTCCGTGGCTACGAGGGCAGCTCTCCGTGCAACAAGTTCGCTCTGCGCCCGCCATGGATGAATCTCAGCGTCGTCCTGGCTGATGCCAAGCCCCTTTTCCCAAAACGAAAGGTAGGCTTCCCCGCGATCGGCGGAATAGAAATTTCCGTTGGCAGCAGCGCAATCGAGCGCGTATTCCCAGTTGTTCTCCCGCATGCACACGCCGTGTTCTGGATGCGGAATCTGACCGAGGGCGACGAGATGCCTGGCACTTTGGGCATCAAGCGGGCGAAAGACCGCCACTCGGAGCCGCCCGTCGTCGCGAGGGCTGACTGCAGCGATCAGCGAGTTCTCACGCTGAATCGTCACCACCTTCCCGTTGAGATCGACCGAACCAATCTCCAACCACCAATGGTCGCCAACTGCCGCCACAGTCGTCTGATCCCTATCCGAAGTCAGGAGATCAGCGAGCCTGTCCATGGAACCCTCGAGCGTCAACCAACAGGCAGAACGCTCCGCGCGATGCTGCAGCCCGTGCAACATTGCGGCCAGTGGAAGCTCGCCTGCATCGATCGCTGGCGCGTTGAACTCAGCGACAGGGAAGGGGTAGACGATGTCCGGTAGACCGTAGCGCGCCAGCACTTGGGGGTTGAGGCGGTGGTCAGCAAAGGTTGGCATGGAGTTCGAAGGGTTGAGGTGCTGATCGAACACTGCGTCGCGTTCGCCTTGAGGTTCTTTCGAAAAGTCTTCCAGTATTGCAACTCAAGCCGCGCCGATGATCGATTCCATCTCGGTCCTCTGTCCCGTGGTGATCAGGGTCCAGAGGGCTCGGCACTTGTCCTGCGGATCTGCCGAATTTCCTTCAAGTCGCTTGATCAGTTGTAGTTCCTCCTCGGCGCGCTGCATTGCTTTGCGACTACCGTATTCGGCGACGAGATCATCCCCGGCGACGTTCATCGCACCGACGAGGGCGTCTTCGTTGGTATGTAGACCCTGCCAGAAGAAGCGGTTGGTCATGGCCGCACGCGGAAATTCTGCGATGCCCCTGAGCAGGGCGAAGGCTTGGCTCCAGGGCGAAGACCATTCAGAGCTTTGCAAAGGATTGAAGGCAATGGACGAATAGGTCATCGTCGGGATCAGCTTGTTCGCTCTTGTCTTGTCCAACCTGGCCTTAAGTTCATCGAGGATGCTCTGGACTGCGTCGTCAGGTATTTTTCCGCCCGGGTGGTAAACCGTGTACATCTCCTGTGCGTCCGCGCGGATGCGATCGCGCTGCGACAAGAGAAACGATTCGACGTCTCGGTCAACGGCCTTGCCAAGCAATTCTTTGGCCTCTTCGTTTGCAGCGGTGAGCGCTTGCTCGAACAGGGGAATGGCCTGTTTGGGCACCCAGCGCGTGCCGTCAGCTAGCGCGAAGGAAAAACGAGGTAGCAGCTCCCCGGACGCCCTTCGCAGCCTTTCGATCTTCTTGAGGGTGGATTCATCGAAGGGCGCGACCTTCATCGATGTTCTCGCACTCACCATTCCGCGCTGACGGAAGCTCTCCACTCCAAACCAGGAGGGCTTCACGGGCGCCTCGAGCGGGGGGACGCGGCTCAACTTGTCAATCGACACCAAAAGGCCGTGCGAATAGACCCGCGCGATCGATTGTGCGAGGCCGTCGAGCTTCGGGATGCCGATTGCCTCGGTGGGCGAGGGAATGCGGTGGTCGTTCTGGTCCATGAGGACCATTTCGCCAGACTCTGGATCGATCTCGGTCCGTACCGATGGCGCGGTCCCGCGCCCATGTTTGAAGCACTCCTGCCGGTAGTCCTCCCATAGAAGAGCGGCTTCGGGGTCACCTTCGGGAAGTTTCATGCGAGGTATCGCGGCGATCATCTCGGTGTCAAGTTCACCGGCGACGCTCCATAAATAGTCAAACCACGTTCGGCAGGCTTCGAGCGTAGGTGCAGAAACTAGCGACGCGAGGTTTGCCTGTGACGGCGACGTTGGGGCAAACCCGATGTTCTCGGTCGGACCGGTGACAACTGCCGCTTCGCCGTCCAAGCCACAGATACAAAGCAGGTTGGAGGAACGGTCGAGCAAGGATGCCTCAGGAAAAATCCTGAAGGCTGCACGATCCCCATGACGCGCAGCTAGACGCAGCAGGCACTCCAGGTCCGAAGTCGACGTTTGGCATGCGGGGTAGATGCTGATGACGAGCCGGAGCTTGGTGTCGCTGTTGTTGGAAAGGTACCCTTCCATCCAATCCACGGCCCTTGCATCAATCCCAGACGCGACCCCGAATACGTGTGTGGCAGCCTGCGCGGCGACGTCAAAGGGGAGGCCCCCCGCCGCATAGAAGCCCGTGCCTGCACTGACCCGCGGCTCGGGCCACACAAAAGGCAATTGAGGTGCGATGGGCTGGTTCAATTGAGGGGTCGCTGCGCCCGTGAGACGACGAGGCACTCGCGAGCGCTGCTTGTTATAATGATGATCATCATGCGACGGATATGATCGTCAAAAATATTCGGTGACAGCATTGTTAGCGAGCCCTATACTTTTGGCAACATTTGTTTCGCGTCGCGCCAATCAGATGTCGATTAACCAGCTCGCCGAACTCACCCAATCACAGCGCGACCGACTTGCGTTCGTGGAGTTGCGCGTCCGTTTTGTCGGGGAGATTCGCCGGCACGACCTGGTAGCTCGTTTCTGCATCCAGTCGGCCGCAGCCACCCGTGATCTGGCCCTCTATAAGGAGCTGGCCCCGGGCAACATCGACTACGACCCGAAGGGCAAGTCCTACGTCCTCGGCCCTGCATTCCGTCCAATTTTCGATGTCCCCGCGGAGAGGGTGCTGTCCTGGCTGACACAAGGATACGGCGATGGAGAGCCCCTGCGGCTCAAGGCATGGGTGGCCAGCGAAATCCCTTCGCGCCTTACGCATCCCGACCTGAACGTGTTGGCGAGCGTGACCAGAGCGATTCATGGCGAATGCCCGCTGAGCATCGAATACCACTCCATCACGAGTGGCCGTACCTCGCGCGAGATCGTTCCATTTGCGCTGATCGACAACGGCCTCCGCTGGCATGTCCGAGCCTTTGACCGGAAGAACCAGGAGTTCCGGGATTTTGTGCTCACCCGGATAAGGCGCCCGATCGTGCAAAAGGGGCTGCGGGTCGAGCCTCATGAGAGTAGTGACCAAGACATCCAGTGGAACCGCATCGTGGAGCTCGAACTGGTGCCGCATCCGGATCAGCCTCGGCCCGAGATTGCTGCGATGGACTACGCCATGCAGGGCGGGATCCTGCGAATGAAGCTGCGTGCCGCGATGGCGGGATACATCCTGCGCAGGTGGAGCGTGGACTGTTCGCCAGATCACAGTTTGCGAGGTCATGAGTACAGGTTATGGCTGAAGGACCCGCTGGCCCTTTACGGGGTGAAGAACGTTATGCTGGCGCCGGGCTACCGGTCTCCCGATCAACAAAGCCACGAACCCGTCGGATTGATCGGAGGATCAGGTGATTGAAGCGTTGGAGCGCTTGGTTGATGAAGTTGGGGCACGACAAAGCAAGCTCGTGTTGCTCATCGGTGCGCCTCAATCGCACAAGACGGCATTGTTGTATTCGCTGGCGAAGAGACGGGATGTCGCGCCTTTGAACGTCGGCGCAGAGCTGGGCAATCGGCTTGCGGGCATGCCGCAAAGGCAGCGACACCTTCAAACCACAACCATCCTCCGCGAACTTGCCGATCAGCATGCCACTGGCGATTTGCTGCTGCTGGACAACATCGAACTCCTATTCGATCGGTCCCTCCAGCTCGATCCACTCGATCTGCTGAAGCGGCATGCGCACGCTAGGCGCGTCGTGGCGGTTTGGCCGGGCGAATTGCGTGAGGGGCGGCTGACATATGCCGACATGGGCCATCCAGAACATCAGGACTATGGCCTTGCAGGCCTGGTCCCCTTCGAAATTCAGTAGTTGGAAGAAGAGGAATACATGCGTTACGGTGATCTCATTCAATTCGAACCGATCGAATCGGTCATTCAGCTGCTCGACGCCAATCGTCCGGACGAGGCCAAGAAACTCGTCGCGACCTACGTCATGTCCGACGACATGGCCGAGCGGATCGCGAAGCAGATGATTCCGCAACTCTCCTTCGACGAGTCTGTCGACCACATGGGTGTGCTGGTGGTCGGCAACTACGGCACTGGTAAGTCGCACTTGATGTCAGTGCTGTCTCTTGTTGCTGAAGACGCGGCCTACCAGCCCATGATCCGCCACCCCAAGGTTGCGGAAGCAGCGGAAAAAATCGCGGGCAAGTTCAAGGTGCACCGCATCGAGATCTCCAGCCAGATGTCGCTGCGGGACATCATTACCCAGGAGCTTGAGCTCTTCCTTGAAAAGAACGGTGTCAGCTACTCGTTCCCGGCTGCCGACAAAGTGGTCAACAACAAGGCGGCGTTCGAGGAAATGATGGCCGCGTTCGCCGAGGTGCACCCCAACCACGGGGTGCTGTTAGTGGTCGACGAGTTTCTCGACTACCTGCGGTCTCGCAAGGATCACGATCTGGTCCTGGACCTGTCGTTCTTGCGTGAGATCGGTGAAGTCACCAAGCACCTACGTTTCCGCTTCGTGGCCGGCGTGCAGGAAGCCATCTTCGACAGCAACCGTTTCCAACACGTCGCCGACAGCCTGCGCCGTGTGAAGGACCGCTTCACCCAGGTGCTGCTGGCTCGGCAGGACGTCAGCTTCGTGGTCGCCGAGCGCCTGCTGAAGAAGACCGCAGACCAGCAGAACAAGATCCGGACCTACCTCACCAAGTTCGCCAAGTTCTACAGCTCAATGAACGAGCGCATGGACGAGTACGTGCGGCTGTTCCCCGTTCACCCGGAGTACATCGGCACCTTCGAGCGGCTGATCTTCACCGAGAAGCGCGGCGCCCTGGTTACCCTGCGCGACCAGATCCAGGCCGTCCTGAATGACGAGGTTCCCAGCGATCGCCCGGGGCTCATCGGGTACGACAAGTTTTGGGACACCGTGACTTCCAACTCGGTGCTGCGCTCCGACCCCAGCATTGGCCCCGTCCTGAAGGTGTCCGAGGTCCTGGCCGAGCGCGTGCTGAAGGCCTTCACCCGTCCGGCCTACAAGCCGATGGCGCAGCGGGTCATCGCCGGCCTGTCGGTGCATCGGCTCACCACGGGCGGCGACATCTATGTGCCGGTCGGACCGACCGCTGCCGAACTGCGCGACACACTGTGCCTGTACCAGCCCAACATCGAGGACTTGGGGGGCGATCCGGCCGACGATCTGCTCACGGCCGTGCAAACCACCCTGCGAGAGATCGTCAAGACGGTCAACGGCCAGTTCATTTCCAAGGCGCCGGACACGGAGCAGTACTACCTCGACCTCAAGAAGGACGTCGACTACGACGCGCAGATCGAAAAGCGTGCGGAGGCCCTGTCGGATGACGCACTGGACCGCGCCTACTATGGCGCCATCAAGCAATTGATGGAACGCACCGACGAGAGCACCTACGTCACGGGCCATCAGATCTGGCAGTACCAGATCGAGTGGCAAGACCGCCGCGTCGACCGGAATGGCTACCTGTTCTTCGGAGCCCCGAACGACCGGCCCACCGCCCAGCCCGAGCGCGATTTCTACGTCTACTTCATCCAGCCCTTTGAGCCACCGCGTTTCCGCGACGAGAACAAGTCCGATGAGGTGTTCATCCGGCTCAAGGGCCTGGACGACGCCATCAAGCGCCACCTGGCCTTCTACGCCGCAGCACAGGACCTTGCCTCCACCGCCAGCGGTGGCGCCAAGGCCGTCTATCTGGACAAAGCCAAAGACGCGCTGCGCGACATGAGCAAGTGGCTCCAGGAAAAGCAGATGACTGCCTTCGAGGTCACGTACCAGGGCAAGTCCAAGACCCTGCAGGACTGGGCCAAAGGCGTCTCCATCCGCGACAAGTTGCGGCTGGGATCGGATGAGCGCGCCAACTTCCGCGACATCGTCAATGTCGTCTCCGGCCTGGCGCTCAACCAGCAGTTTGCCGAGGTCTCGCCTGAGTACCCGACCTTCCCGGTGCTGGTCACCGAGTCCAACCGCAAACAGTTGGTGAGCAATGCGCTGAAGGCACTGGCCGGCGGCACCCGCACCAAGGACGCCAATGCCATCCTCGACGCGTTGGACATGCTCGATGGCGACCGCATCGAGCCGGGGCGCTCACGGTATGCGCAGGAAGTGTTGAGCCGCCTGAAGGCTAAGGGACATGGTCAAGTACTGAACCGTGGTGAGCTGCTGAACGGACAAACCGAGGTGGAGTATTTCCATCCGGTGAAGTTCCGATTGGAGCCAGACCTGCTGGTGGCCGTGCTGGGCGGCCTCGTCTATTCCGGTGACATCGTCTTGGCGATCACTGGCGACAAGATCGACTCCGGCAAGATTACGCTGCTTGCTGAGCGAGGTCTCGAAGAGCTCAAGCAGTTCAAGCATGTCGAATCGCCGAAGGAGATCAACGTCGCTGTTCTGCGGTCGTTGTTCGAACTGCTCGACCTGTCGCCCGGCTTGGCGCAACTGGCCACGCAAGGCTCTGAGGAACCCGTCAAGCAGCTTCTCGATGCCGTCTCCAAGCTGGTTGGCCGTGTCTTGACTGCGGGCACCGACCTGCAAGGCAAGCTTTCTTTTTGGGGCAAGCCCCTGCTCACGGAGGATGAGATCAAGGACTGGCGGAACCGCTTGGAAGCGCTCAAGGTTTTTACCGAGGGCCTGACGCCGTACAACACGGTCGGCAAGCTGAAGAACCTGCGCATCGGTTCCGACGACATCGATGCTCAGAGGAAGAACCTCGAGGTCCTGGCCGCCGTCGAAAAGCTTCTGGATCTGGTGACGGAGTTGGGCGGCACAGCCGCCTACTTGTCGCACGCCGAAACGGTGCTTTCCAGCGATCACCCGTGGGTCAAGCAGGCACAGAGCACCCGCACGGACATCTTGGACAAGCTCGCGCTGGATCGCAATGCGCAACATGCCGCTGAGTACCGGCAGACCCTCGCTCAACTCAAGAAGAACTACCTCAACGCCTACATCGCCCAGCACAGCAAGGCGCGCCTAGGCGTGGCCGAAGAAAAGTCCAAGTCCGCATTGCGTAAGGACTCTCGTCTGGTTGCGATGCGAGCCCTGGCCGGCATCGCGCTGATGCCCACCGTCCAGCTCACCGCCTTCGACGACAAGCTCGACAAGCTCAAGGGTTGCCCATCACTGGTGGAGTCGGAGCTGTCTGCCAGCCCCTACTGCCCACACTGCAGTTTCCGCCCTGCCAACGAGCAAGGCGATTTCCTGCCGGCTGCCAATGTGCTGAAGCAACTGGACGAGGAACTGGACCGTTTGCTCGATGGCTGGCAGCAAACGCTGCTCGACAACCTGGACGACCCAATTATTCAAGCTAACCTTGACCTACTGAAAACATCCGATCGGGAATTGATCAGGAAATTCGTCGCGTCGAAGAAGCTGGCCGACCCAGTCACCCCGGATTTTGTCAGCGCCGTTCAGGAGGCATTGTCAGGACTGGAGAAGATCGGCGTCAGCGGCGATGACATCAAGACGGCCCTGCTGCAAGGCGGATCACCAGCCACACCGGACGACCTGCGCAAGCGGTTCGAGACCTTCCTGAATGACCGCTGCAAAGGCAAGGACGCGAGCAAACTCCGATTCGTGGTGGAGTGATCGTTGCATCATCAAGTGGAACCATGACAACCACCAACAGCAATTCCATCCGCCCGGGGAGCCCCATGCTTTTGCATGCCGTCCATCTGTCGAACTTCCTGAGCTTCAGCGAAAACGCCGAACCTCTGGCCCTTGGGCCGCTCAACGTAGTGACCGGACCTAATGGCTCCGGCAAGTCGAACCTGCTGGAGTCCATCGACCTGCTGCGCTCCGCGCCGGGAAAACTGCTCACGCCCATCCGCGAAGTCGAGTGCCTCACGGTGAAGATGCAGTGATATGCGCCAAGCAAGAATCGGCTGGTCGGCAAATGACGCGTGACGAACTCATCGCAGCGCTGAACTCCATCGAGTGGACCGATGTCGAGTTCAAGGAAGCCACCTGGGAGGTGCCCAGGAGCGCGTTGTCCACCGTGAGCGCCTTCGCCAACTCCGAAGGTGGTCACCTGGTGTTTGGAGTCAAGGAGGCGAACGGAACGTTCAAGGTCGCCGGCGTGGTGGACGTGGACAAGGTGCAGAACACCTTCCTCGGGCAGGTTCGCGACCTAAACAAGATCAGCGCGCTCCTTCCGATCACCGCCAGCGCCCACCAGATGCCCGAGGGTGTCGTGCTGGTCTTCTTTGTTCCAGAGGCAGCCAGGAACCAGAAGCCGGTTCACTTGGAACGCAATCCAAGGAACTCCTACATTCGGCGGGGCGGCCGGGACGATGCGTGTACGGCTGACGAACTGATGCGCCTCATGCGAGACGCATCTCCCACCCGCTACGACGCCGATCCACTGGCGCTGGACATCGACCGCTGTTTCGACATTACGTCCGTCCGCTGGTACCGGGAGATGTTCAGCAGAAGCAACGCCGGCCGCGACGATGCCGATGATGAACTGACGTTCCTGCGCAAACGCGGCTTCATTGTGGAGCAAGACGGCAAACTGATGCCCACGCGGGCGGGCCTGCTGGTACTGGGTGCGGCCGAGGTGATGCCGCAAGTGCTGCCCCGCATGGTGGCGGATCTACAGCTCTACCGCCATGCAGCGGCAGAGTACTCACCGACCACGCGCTGGGCAGACCGCGTGGCAGCGGAAGGCAACTTGGTTCAAGCCTGGCGCACGATCGTCGAGTTCTACTTCCGCCACAGCGAGCGTCCGTTCTCCATCGATGCGCAGACCCTGCGCCGCAGCGACGACCCGCCTGACTACGTGTCGTTCCGCGAAGCGGCCATCAACCTGCTGATCCACCAGGATTTCAGCGACCACGGGCGAGTGCCGACCATCCGCATGTACCGAGACTGCACGGAATTGTTCAACCCTGGCGATGCGTTCCAGTCGCGCGAGAAGCTGCTGGACCCGGGCGACAAGGAGACGCGCAACCCCAGCATCGTGGGCGCCTTCCGCCGCATCGGCCTGTCGGACCAAGGGGGCACCGGCATCGGCGCCATCTTCGAGAGCTGGCGCCAACTGGGTTATCTGCCGCCTGAGATCGAGAATGACAAGGCGGAGAAAACCTTTCGCCTACGCCTGCCCAAGCAGAAGCTGCAGTCCGAAGCCCAATTGCTGGCGATGGCGAGCCTGGGTGTGCGCCTGACAGCGCACCAGGCGGCAGTGTTTGCCTACCTGCTGGTGCGTGGCGAGGCGGACGTGGCCGACATCAAAGGCTTGACCGGACTCAGTGGCCCCTATGCACGCGGGCTCGCAGAGCAACTGGCCTCTCAGGTCCTGGTCGAGCCGATAGCCGACGGCGACCAGCGCATCCGTCTGGTTTCCCACCTTCGGGAGAGGTTTGCCCCCAGTGGGTCGGAACCCGCGGCAGCAAAAGAAGGCGGCGATTCGACATACGCTGGTGCAGAACCCGCAGAACCCGCAGAACCCGGTACCAGACCGGCCTCCAAGGACATACCAAAGATGCAAAAGAGCATCGATCGGTTGAGTGACGCGCAGTGGAAGATCGTTGCGCACAGCGATGCTCCGCGTTCAATCAATGAACTCTTGCAGATCACAGGCTACCGACACAACGCGCACTTTCGGAAGACCCATCTCGGACCCCTCCTGGAGGCAGGCATCATGCGTATGACGAGCCCTGAGAAGCGCTACGTTCTCACCGACAACGGCATCCGATTGAAGGCGTGGCGCGCCTTGAACAGTCCGTCAGGACAGACCGATGCGCCGGCAACACCCGTTTCCAAGCCGTGATGACTTGCCTTCAGTTGCGCTGCACCGCCATACGACCCGGCTGCGCACCGGAGATAGCGCACCACGCGTGACTTTATGAAAAACATATGAACGACCTGATCAAGCACTCAGCGTCCAACGGCCCCGTGGAGTGCCTGGGCCAGAATTTCCCCAGCGATGGCGCGCGGCGGGCGCATTACCTTCAGCAACTTGCAGAGAAACTCAAGGATCCAGCGTTCCGGCGACAAAAAGGCTTCCCGAAGGGCACCGACGAAGCCATCCTGGCCATGTCAGACCCGCCGTACTACACCGCGTGCCCGAACCCGTGGCTCGCCGACTTCGTTACGCACTACGGCAAACCGTACGAACCGAGCGAGATGTACAGCCGCGAGCCGCTGGCTATCGACGTGTCGGTGGGCAAGACCGATGCGCTCTACAAAGCGCATTCGTACCACACTAAGGTGCCGCACCTGGCCATCGTGCCGTCGATCCTGCACTACACAAAGCCGGGTGACGTGGTGCTCGATGGTTTTGCCGGATCGGGCATGACTGGCGTTGCGGCGCAGTGGAGCGGCACGGCGCCTGCGGTGTACCGACATGAGCTGGAACTGGCTTGGAAAAGGGACGGTCGAGCGGCTCCGCAATGGGGTGCACGCCGTGTGGTGCTCAACGACCTGTCGCCAGCGGCCACATTCATTGGCGCCAACTACAACCTTCCCTTCGATGTTGAGGCCTTTGCCAAGGCGGGCAAGTGGCTGCTAAAGGAGCTGGAGAAGGACATCGGCTGGATGTACGAGACGTTGCACACCGATGGCAAGACCAAAGGGCGTATCGACTACACCGTTTGGAGCGAGGTGTTTAGCTGCCCAGAGTGCGCCGGCATTGTCAACTTTCTCGACGAAGCGCTGGAGCCGGAAAGCAAGCGGGTACGAGCTTCGTTTCCTTGCCCCCATTGCGGTGTCGAGCTCAACAAGGACAAATTGGAACGCGTCTTAGAGACGCGAACAGACCCAGCTACCGGCAAGGCATGGCAGCGGGTGAAGTTCAAGCCCTCACTGGTCGTTTATAGCGTCGGCAAGTCCCGGTACGAGAAGGCGCCTGATGAAAGCGATCTCGATATCCTCGGGAGGATCGAGGTATTGCCGCTGCCCGCGTCACTGCCAACCGATCGCTTTCCCATTGAGGACATGTACCACGGGTCGCGGATTGCGCCGAAGGGCTTTACGCATGTCCACCACTTCTTCCTAGCGCGGGCAGCTCAGGCGGTGGGGCGACTGTGGAAGCTCGCCAGCGAGCACCGAGACAGCAGAGTTCGATCGATGCTGTTGTTCATGGTCGAACAGGCGATCTGGGGAATGTCAGTCCTGAATCGCTATAAGACCATCATGCACGGCAGGACTGAAAGCTCGAATGTGAACCAGTACCTTTCGGGTGTCTACTACGTTCCGTCTCAGCACTCTGAAGTCTCGCCCTGGTACAACCTTTCTAATCGTCTGGAGCGACTAGCAAACAAGGCATTTTCCAGCCGATTCGCGAGGCCCAACGCAGCCTTCATTTCCGTTGGAACAGCTGCAAGACTCGGGCTACCTAACAATTCAATTGACTACGTCTTTACTGACCCGCCGTTCGGCGAGAACATTTACTACGCTGACCTGAACTTCCTGGTTGAGTCGTGGCATGGCGTGACGACCGATGCCCAACCAGAAGCCATCATCGACAAGTTCAAGAACAAGGCACTTCCCGAGTACCAGCACTTGATGCAGCGATGCTTCGCCGAATACCACCGAGTGTTGAAGCCAGGTCGCTGGATGACAGTGGTTTTCTCCAACAGCAAGGCATCGGTCTGGAATGCGATTCAAGTAGCCCTGCAGCAAGCGGGCTTTGTGGTGGCCGAGGTGTCGGCACTTGACAAGATCCAGGGCAGCTACCGCCAGATGACCTCCACCACTGCAGTCAAGCAGGATCTCGTCATCTCCGCTTACAAGCCGAATGGTGGCCTCGAACAGCGCCTTGCAGAGCGTGGCGCTACGCCAGACTCGGCGTGGGACTTCGTACAGACCCACTTGGGGCAACTCTCGGTGACCAAGGTAAAGGATGGCGCGCTGGAGTTCATCGTCGAACGCGATCCGCGCCGAATCTACGACCGCATGGTGGCTTGGTTCGTCCGCCATGACGCGCCAGTGCCGCTGTCCAGCGACGAGTTCCTCAATGGGATCCGCAGCCGATTTCCGGAGCGCGATGGCATGGTCTTCCTGCCTGTGCAGGTAGCGGCTTACGACAAGAAGCGCGCCCAAGTCGGCCAGGCCCCACAGATGGAGCTCTTCGTTAGCGATGAGCGCAGTGCCATCGACTGGCTGGCCGGCTTTCTAAAGTCCAAGCCTTTCACGTACCAGGAGCTGCACCCTGAGTTCATCACCCAACTAGGCGCCGGCTGGAAGAAGCACGAGACCCGCCCTGAGCTTTCGGCGCTGCTGGAGAACAACTTCCTCAAATACGACGGCGTCGGTGACGTACCCAGCCAGATCCACGCCTACCTCTCCAACGGCTGGCGCGACCTGCGCAACCTGGATAAGAGCGACCTGCAGCTTAAGTCCAAGGCGCAAGACCGCTGGTACGTGCCCGACCCCAACAAGGCACAAGACTTGGAGAAGAAGCGCGAGAAGGCGCTGCTCAAGGAGTTCGACCTGTACGTGGCTGCCACCGGCCGCCGCCTGAAGGAGTTTAGACTGGAGGTGTTGCGCGCCGGCTTCAAGGCCGAGTGGGGTCGCAAGGACTACCAGACCATCATCAAGGTGGCCCAGAAGATTCCTGAAGAGGCGCTGCAAGAAGACGAGAAGCTGCTGCTCTGGTACGACCAGGCGCTCACGCGCACCGAGGGAGGGGCTTGATGGCGAAGAGAGGCCAGACCTTGGTTGGGCAGGCCATAGCCGCGTGGTGATTCCAAGTGCGCCAATCCAGTAACTGGTCGCTCGCACGGCGTCGAACGCTGATGGCTGGGACCGCGTCAGGAAGCGTCATTGGAGCTGGCCCCACCGAGGATCAGGAATGGCGGCTGGACCATGAGCCCGGCACGTGGCGCACCTTCGCCAACCCGTCCAGCACCGTTAACCCCTGGATCACCACCGCTGGCCTCGGTCTCCCAGTTGTTGAACGCGGGATCACCGGGCCTTTGCCGTGTGTCTTTCGGGCGCCGATATCCCGCTGTGTTCTTTCGGCGTCGGCGTTATCGCCGCTCGTCCTCAAAGCCACCCGGCCACGTTCGACGTGCCGCCCCGTCTCGCGTTTGAACGGGCGCTTAAACACTTCCGTCACACCTTGGACGCATCGGGCTTCAAAGGTGGCCACCAAAAGTGGACTGGCCCAGACCAACGTGCATTCATGCTTCCAATGCGGGACCCGGTGAGCACGGGCGTCTTTAAGACGTTCCTGCACCATGTGGCATCGACAAAGCCATCTACGTGCGCCAAGTGCGCCCGAATCTCTAATCACAGGAACAAACTATGGCTGATCTATTTTCAAATGAACAACAGGCATCAGGACCGGTCGAATGTCTAGGCAAGCTGTTCCCAACCGACCGGGCCAGACGGGAGCACTACATCCAATTGCTAACGGAGAAGCTCAAGGATCCTGAATTTCGGAAGATCGAGGGATTTCCCATCGGCACGGATGAAGACATTCTAGCGCTGTCCGATCCGCCCTATTTCACCGCCTGCCCGAATCCCTTTGTTGATGATTTCATCCGGCATCATGGAAAGAAATATGATTCATCTGCGCCTTACAATAAAGAGCCATTTTTCGCTGACGTTAGCGAGGGAAAATACGATCCCCTGTACAAATTTCATCCTTATCATACCAAGGTTCCCCATAGGGCAATAATTCGTTACATTCTCCAGTACACATCGCCTGGCGACCTGATACAGGATGCCTTTGCCGGAAGTGGCGCAACTGGAATAGCAGCTCAACTTTGCGGAAATCGCGAAGTGGTGCAATCGCTTGGCTACAAGGTTGATTCGGAAGGAATAATATATAGAGAGGAGTCAAACGACGGCAAATCAAAATGGATGCCGTTCTCTATGTTGGGTGCTCGCAAATCCATCCTTAGTGACTTGTCTCCAATAGCCTGTTTCATTGCTTACACATATAACACGCCTGCGGACATACATCAGTTTCAACGTGCCGCCCGACAAATATTGAAGGAAGCGGAAGATGCGACCGGCTGGATGTTTCAGACTTTGCACAACCCTACCAACGATCAAATTCACAGTGCAATAACCAAGATTGAATCGGAAGAACGCCCCGATTGGCATAAAGTCTGCGTGGTCGGCAGAGTGAATTACACCGTTTGGTCTGATGTCTTTTCATGTCCGGAATGCGCCGGTGACGTTGTGTTTTGGAACGCTGCGGTCGACAAAGAGGGAGGGAAGGTAAACGATCAATTTCCGTGCCCATCCTGTGGGGCAAAACTCACTAAGCGGTCAATGGAGAGGAAGCGTTATAGATTTTTAGATCCCTATTTGGGCGAAATAGTTGAGCAAGCCGTTCAAGTTCCAGTCATGATCAACTATAAGGTTGGGAAAAAGCGGTTTGAGAAGATGCCCGATGCGGCAGATATGGCGCTGATCAAAAAGACAGAGTCAATTCGAACGAGTGATTGGTGTCCAACGTTTCAACTCCCTGTCGGATTTAATACCCGGCAGCCAATTGAATCGCACGGTTTGACTCACATTCACCAGTTTTACACAGGCCGAAATAGGATTGCGCTTGCGGCATTTAATGCGCGCTGTAAGCATCCGCTGCTTAAGTCATTAGTAACGACGGTTGCCTTTCGAATAACGAAGAGGTACGGGCTTACCTATCAGGCTGGCATCTGGGGAGCAGGTGGCGGCCCGACGAACGGTACCCTATATATTCCGTCGTTAGTCAAAGAGCTTAATATGTTTGAGATGCTTGACAACGCAATCTCAAAATGTGAATCAAAAGGTGAGATAACGGAAAATGAGAGCATCATATCCACTCAGTCAACTCAGGGAATGAAGATTCCCGCAAACTCGATTGACTATGCATTTATTGATCCGCCATTCGGTTCGAACATTATGTACTCGGAACTGAATTTCCTTTGGGAAGGGTGGATTGGTGCTCTGACCGATAATAAATTAGAGGCTATTGAAAGCAAGGCTCAAGCAAAGTCGTTGAATGACTACAGAAGACTCATGACCGACGGACTTCACAAAGTCTTTGAGGCACTTAAGCCGGGACGGTGGATTACTATTGAATTTTCGAATACTCAAGCTAGCGTGTGGAATGCAATTCAGACATCGTTGCAAGAGGCGGGTTTCGTAGTGGCAAATGTCGCCGCATTAGACAAGCAGAAAGGAAGCTTCAAAGCRATTACGACGACGACTGCGGTTAAGCAAGATCTGGTTATTTCCGCCTACAAACCCAACAGCGGGCTGGAAGAGCGTTTCGCCAAGGCTGGTGGAAACGAGGATTCAGCGTGGGATTTCGTGCGTACCCACCTGAAATACCTACCTACGGTAAAGGTCAAAGATGGCCAGTTAGAATTTGTCGCTGAACGCGATCCTCGGATCATTTTTGACCGCTTGGTGGCCTGGTTCGTTCGTCATAGTTTTCCGGTTCCCCTCTCCAGTCAAGAATTTCAGACAGGACTTTCACAGCGCTTTGCTGAACGCGATGGCATGGTCTTCCTGTCGGAGCAGGCAAGCGAATATGACAAAAGACGAATGCATGTCGCTAAATCACCGCAGATGGAAATGTTCATCGCCGACGAGCGATCCGCTATCGACTGGTTGTCCGATTTTCTGAAGAAGAAGCCTTCGACCTATCAGGAAATCCATCCTGAGTTCATTAAGCAACTGGGGGCTGGCTGGAAGAAGCACGAGGCCAAGCCAGAACTCTCGTATTTGCTGGAAAGCAATTTCCTGTGCTACGACCCTAAAAATAAGGATGGCATTGAGGTTCCATCGCAGATTCACGGCTACCTTTCGACAAATTGGCAGGAATTTCGCAATTTGGAAAAGTCAGACCCACGGCTAAAGGCAAAGGCGACGGACCGCTGGTTTGTGCCCGACCCGAGCAAAGCGCGCGATCTGGAAATGGTCCGGGACAAGGCACTGCTCAAGGAGTTCGATGCTTACCGTTCTTTTACAGGCCGTCGCCTGAAAACCTTCCGGCTGGAAGCGATGCGCACAGGCTTCAAGCATGCGTGGGGAAACCGGGACTATGCGACGATCATCGCTGTCGCGCAGAAAGTACCGGAGGAGGCATTGCAGGAGGACGAGAAGCTGTTGCTCTGGTATGACCAGGCGCTCACGCGTACGGGGGCCGGGGCCTGATGGCGGAGAGCGGCCAATCCTCAGTTGGGCACGAGGTCGGCGCGTGGTGCTGGCACGCGCGCCACGCGGCGCCTTGCCGCGTCGTGGAGAGGCAGGACGTGTGGGGCGAAACCGCCTACCGCGTGTGGCTGCCAACCAAAGACGCGGTGGTGCGTGCGCGCTCGCAGGACCTGGCCCAGCTCGACAGCATTCAACCCACAGTCGAGCGCATCCTCCACACCGCAGCAGCGGCCAAGCTGCTGGATGCCCTGGAGGACAACCTGTTGCTGGCACCGATCCAGTCCAGCGTGGTCCCGTTGCCGCATCAGCTCTATGCGCTCAACCGCGCGATGAGCCAACACCGTATTCGCTACCTTCTTGCGGACGAGGTGGGCCTGGGCAAGACCATCGAAGCCGGGTTGATCCTGCGCGAGCTGAAATTGCGTGGCATGGCAAAGCGCGTGCTGGTGGTGGCACCCAAGGGGCTGGTGCGCCAGTGGCAGGCCGAGATGCGCCTGCACTTTGGGGAGAAACTGCAGTTCGTCGACCCGGCCGAACTAGTTGCGTTCCGGCAGTGGCGCAACGATGAAGAAAACCTCTGGCGGCTCCACGACCAGGTGATTTGCTCACTGGACTCGGTCAAGCCGATCGAAGGCCGAAAGGGCTGGAGCCTGGAGCAGCTGAACAATTACAACCGCGAGCGCTTTGAGGACCTGATTTCGGCGTCGTGGGATCTGGTGATCATCGACGAGTCGCACCGCATGGGTGGCAGCACCGACCAGGTGGCACGCTACAAGCTGGGGGCCGCTTTGGCCGAAGCGGCACCCTACCTGCTGCTGCTGTCGGCCACGCCGCATCAGGGAAAGACCGACCAGTTCCTGCGCTTGATGCAGTTGATTGACCGGGAGTCGTTCCCGGATGAGGCTAGCGTCAGCCGAGATCGCGTGCGGCCGTTCGTCATCCGTACCGAAAAGCGCAATGCGATCGATGCGGAGGGTCAGCCGCTGTTCAAGCCTCGTGTCACCCGGCTCCAGGCCGTGGCGTGGCAAACCCGGCACGGCGCGCAGCAGCGGCTGTACGAGGCGGTCACCGACTACGTGCGCCATGGCTACAACCAGGCATTGGCGGCCAAGCAGCGCCACATCGGGTTCTTGATGATCCTGATGCAGCGGCTGGTGACGTCCAGCACAGCGGCCATTCGAACCACGCTGGAGAAGCGGCAGGCGTTGCTCAACGAGCCCCAGCCGCAAGCATCGCTGTTTGATTCGACCGAGATGGACGAGTGGGCTGAGCTTGACGGCCAGAGCCAAGTGGACATCGCGGTGCAGGCCTCGGGCTGGGTGCAGGAGAAGGCGGAGGTTGACCTCCTCCTGAACCTGGCCCGAGAAACTGAGGCCCAAGGAACCGACGCGAAGGCAGAAGCCCTGTTGGAGCTGATCTACAAGCTGCAGCAGGAAGAGAACGACCCGACCATGAAGGTCTTGATCTTCACGGAGTTCGTGCCAACACAGGCCATGCTGGCGGGCTTTTTGGAAAGCCGTGGCTTCTCTGTGGCCCTGCTCAACGGAAGCATGGACCTGGATACGCGCACCAAGGCGCAGCAGGCCTTCTCGCGGGAGGTTCGGGTTCTGGTCTCCACCGACGCTGGCGGCGAAGGTCTGAACCTGCAGTTCTGCCACGTCATCGTCAACTTCGACATGCCGTGGAACCCGATGCGCATCGAGCAGCGCATTGGCCGCGTGGACCGTATCGGCCAGCGCCATGTGGTGCGGGCCATCAACTTCGTTCTCGAAGACACGGTGGAGCACCGCGTCCGCCAGGTGCTGGAGACCAAGCTCGAAGTCATTGCCCAGGAATTCGGCGTGGACAAGGCCTCCGACGTGATGGACTCGGTCGAGGCAGAGGCGATGTTCGACGAGGTGTTCGTGCAGGGCCTGCAAGATCCCGGTTCGATCGACAAGGCGTGCGACGCTGTGATCGATCAAGTCCGCGGCAAGGTCGCCGACGAACGCAAGAACAGCGAACTGTTGGCGGATGCCCATGCGCTGGATGCCGACGATGCCCGCAAATGGCGCGACCACCCGGCGCAGTTTTGGCTGGAGCGCGCCATCACCTCCGGCTTGCCGGCACGTGGCGGCAGCGCCCTGAAGACGGGTGACGCTTGGCGCGTGAAATGGGTGGACAGCAGCGAGTCGGCGAAGGTTTGCTTTGACGCCAGGACGGCAGAGCAGAACCCCGACCTGGAATGGGTCACCTTGGAGGACCCTCGCGCCAGAGCGGCAATCAGTGAGCTGTCACGTTGCGTCGCAGGGCAGCCAGTTCCGGTGGTCAAAATCGCCGGCCTGCCCGAGGCTGTGCAGGGTGTCTGGTCGCTTTGGGAGATCAGCCTTTCCGCTGAAGGTCTCAGCAGAAAGCGCTTCCTGCCGGTCTTCGCAACGGACGATGGACGGACTTTTGTGCCCACGGCGAAGCGTATCTGGGACCTGCTGTTGACTGAGTCCGTCGAGATCTCGGGTGCCTCTTCCACCGAGCAGGCGGTGCAGTGGTTCGAGGCCTCCGTGACGGCTGCCAAGACTCAAGGCGAACGCCTGTTCTCAGAATTGCTCGAGGAGCACCGTTCACGGCTGAAGGAAGAGCGGGAGCGCGCCGAGTACGCCTACGACGCACGCTATCAGGCCATTGGTCGAATTGGCTTGCCTGCCGTTCGCGAGCATCGCCGCAAGCGGCTAGAGGCGGAACACCAGGTGCGGATGGCCTCGTTGGATGACGCAGAGGCCAGCGTGCCGGATCTCAACGCGGTGCTGATGCTTCGGGTGGGGACCGTATGAGTCCGTGGATTGACCGCATCCTCAACGAGTTTCCAGCAGACCTGGCCCGTCTGTGGATTGCAGCAGACCCTGACGATGTGCTGTTGGATGAGCAGGTGCTGTCGGGTCTGCGAGAACTTGGGTTCGAACTGATGCCGTTTGAGGACTCGGTGGCATTTCGCGCCGAGTATGAGGATCGATACCGCAGCGCTTGGGATCGTGGCGAAGCAGCGCCAGCCAGGGCCCTGGTGCTGCATCTGCGCGGCACCAACATCAGTGATCTGCCATGGGACTATCTGAGGCAGGCGCGCCCCGTGAGCCTGAGCCTTGCCAACCTGTTCCCGAAGCTCAGCTATCCCGTCGTTCGACAGATAGGTGCTGAACACCATGAGGCGCTGTTCACGGCGCAGGCAAAGCATGCATCGCAGGCCCTGGGCGAGTCCGCGACCAAAGAGTTCGTTCTGACCCACATCTTCAAGATTAGTCCGCACCTGATTTCGCGCCCCGAGGACCTGTGGCGAGAGTTGCTGCGGTTGCACTATCGCGATTCCGGTCTGCCGCTGGTTCTGGCAGACCACGTTGCGCACGTGCTTGGCGATCAGGCGGCGTTCAAGGATCTGCCGATCGGCGATCTGTTTGCCTCGAAAAGCACATTGCTACGGGTCGTGCAGGACGCTTGGTATCGCTACCTGTCGCGACTTGGACTGACGGGGGTGCGCACCGGTGAGCTCCCGCCAGCAGACTACATTGCCTTGGCCGATGTGCCGTTTGAGCACCCCGACGTGCGGGTGATTGTCGACTCCATGTTCCTGGACGGCCTGCTTCACCCGCTTGCGGTTCGGGGGGCTTCTTTCAGCGTCCCTGAGTGGGCGAAGGTGGGCATCGTCCAAGATCCGCTCGCACTGAGGAACCTTGTGGCCGAGGGCATCAAGGGCATTCTTCAGTCGCTGCCAACGCTGGAATCGTCTTACCGCGACTGGGCCAACGTGTCCCGCCGGTTCGGCGAGGTGCTTGCCCGGTTTCATGCCTTGGACACGGTTCGCGCCGAAGGGTTGAAAGCCGCAATCGCAGAGCTGCAAGCCACCACCGACGAACGTCTGCGGGAATGGGTGACCAAGCACTACGCCGACCTCCCTTCGTTGCCAGTCGCCAAGGGTCCGGTCATGGTGCACCATGTGCCACGCTTTCTTTCGATGCGGCGTGGTGCTGGCGAGGTCAAGATTGCTTTGCTGGTGTTCGATGGTCTTGCCGTTGACCAGTGGGTTCAGATCCGCGAGGCCCTAGCCAAACGAGCCCCCAAGCTCGGGTTCGAGGAAAGTGCATGCTTTGCTTGGCTCCCTACGCTGACGTCGGTATCCCGGCAGGCGCTGTTCTCCGGACTCAAGCCAAGAGAGTTTGCCGACACGATTGAGTCCACGTCGCCGGAGCCGATGCAGTGGTCACGATTTTGGCAAGACCATGGGCTGCGAGCCAACGAGGTCACGTATCGCAAGGGCATCAAGCGAACGAATCAGTTGGCGGAGTTGGACGTGGCCATTTCAGCACCATCGATCAAGGCCGCTGGCATTGTGGTGGACACGGTCGATGAGATCGTGCACGGCGCCGTGTTGGGCAAGCGAGGCATCGCTACCCAGCTTGAGAGCTGGTGTGAGGGCGGCTTCGTCGATCAACTGTTGTCGCTGCTCCTCGACAAGAATTTCCACGTCTACCTGACTGCGGACCATGGAAATGTGGAAGCGGTTGGTCAGGGACGGCCCAACCAAGGAGTTGTGCCCGAGCTCCGTGGGGAGCGCGTTCGGACTTACCGCAGCGAGACCCTCGTGATCGAGTCAGCTGCTGCAAATCCGAACACCTACCGCATTGATGTCGGTGGACTCCCGGCGAACTTCATGCCCTTATTCGCCGGCGGACGTACTGCCTTCATGCAACACGGAGAGCCCGTTGTCGTCCACGGCGGCATTTCGGTCGAAGAGCTGTTCGTGCCTTTCGTCAAGATTAGCTATGTGAGTTGAACTGAATGATTTCGACAGCCCCTCAAATTGGCTTCGATCGGTTCATCCAGCTGGACTGGGTGGCTACTGCGCTGAAAGTGCGTGCAGGATCGGCCAGTCTCGATGAGCTGAATGAGCTGCTGGATGTCGTCGGTCTTGGGAAAGAGGCAAAAGCGAAAACTAAAACAAAGTTGAATGCGTTAGCGCTTGAGCCGAGAGCCGAGCTGGCTGGCTTCGTCGACCGTGGCATCGCCATCTTTAAAGCCAATGACAATGTCAGCGAGCTGGCCGCTTTCGCTTGGGGTGCGACGATCGCCACTTATCCGTATTTTGGGAAGGTCGCCGAGTTCATCGGGCGCTTGACGTCGATTCAGGGGGATTGTGCCGTGTCCGAAATCCACCGCCGCATCAGCGAGGTGTACGGCGATCGCGAGGTAACCAAGCGAGCCACGCAGGCCGCTATTCAGACGCAAGGGAACTGGGGTGCAGTACAGCGCGTGGAGAAAGGCAAGCGGCTGATCCGCTTGCAAGCTAGAAGTCTCAAGAACGAGGAGATGGTTGCGTGGCTCGTCGAGGCAGCTCTGCGCTACCAAGGCAAGGCCATATCGCTGGCGACCTTGCAATCCTTGGCAGTCATCTACCCGTTCGTACTCGATCAGCCTCTTGGCTACCTGGTGTCGAACAGCTTGACGCTGGAGGTGCGTTCAGAGGGGCTGGGTCACCAGTTTGTCGCCCTGCGCAGTTTGCTCTAGAGGTGGGCCGTCACGTTGATGTCCCAGGAAGTGGTGTAAGTCTTCTTTCACTCGCTGCGCGGCAAGGCGCGTAGGGCGTAGCCCGAAGCGGCTTGCCGCGCAGCGACTGCTTCCTTCGGGAGGTGGTCACCGTGAAATCCGGATAAGTTTGAGGTGCGACCCACCAAACCTGTCCATAAAGGAAATCACGATGACCACCGCCACTATGGCATTAGCCGAGCTCGCCGAGAAGGGAGCCGATGTCGATGTCCTGCGCCAAATGGTGCAGTTCATGGCCCAGCGTCTGATGGAACTCGATGTCGAAGGCCGCTGCGGCGCCGCCTACGACGAGAAGAATCCCGCTGAGCGCCTCAACAGCCGCAACGGCTACCGCGAGCGCACCTGGGACACCCGAGCCGGCAGCGTCGAGCTGAAGATCCCCAAGCTGCGCCAGGGCAGCTACTTTCCCGAGTTCCTCGAGCCTCGGCGCACCGCAGAGAAGGCGCTCACCGCCGTCATCCAGGAAGCCTACGTTCAGGGCATCTCCACCCGCTCGGTGGACGACCTGGTCAAATCGCTCGGCATGAGCGGCGTCTCCAAGAGCCAGGTCAGCCGCCTGTGCGGCGAACTCGACGAGCGCGTCAACGCCTTCCTCGGGCGCCAGATCGAGGGCGACTGGCCCTACCTCTGGGTCGATGCCACCTACGTGAAGACGCGCGAGGCCGGGCGCATCGTGAGCGTGGCGGTGATAGTGGCCGTGGGCGTGAACACCGACGGCCAGCGCGAGGTGCTGGGCTTGAAGGTCGGGGCGTCGGAGGCGGAGCCCTTCTGGACTGAGTTCTTGCGCAGCCTGAACCGTCGAGGTCTTCGCGGCGTGAAGCTCGTGATCAGTGACAGCCACGAGGGCATCAAGGCGGCGGCAGCAAAGGTCCTGAAGGCCACCTGGCAGCGTTGCCGGGTGCACTTCATGCGCAATGCGCTGGCGCATGCCGGCAAGACGCAGCGGCGCATGGTCTCGGCCGCCATCGGCACGGTGTTCGTACAAGACTCGGCCGATGCGGCACGCTCGCAATGGCGATCGGTCGCCGACCAGCTCCGCGACAAGTTCCCAAAGCTTGGCACGCTGATGGATGACGCGGAGAACGACGTCCTGGCCTTCATGACCTTCCCGCGGGCGCACTGGACGCAGATCTACAGCACGAACCCTCTGGAGCGGCTGAACGCCGAGATCAAGCGGCGCACGAACGTCGTCGGCATCTTCCCCAACGACGCCTCGATCACGAGGCTCGTCGGCGCCATGATGATGGAGCAGAACGACGAGTGGTCGCTCAACCGACGCTACATGCAGTTGGAGGGCTTGCAGACCCTGAGCGATACTGCGCCCACTCGGCTGTCCGCAGTGGCACGCTGAGTACCGTGCAGCTCAGCCTTCTCCGGGCTGTGGACCTACACCACGGAATGGGACACGACCGCCGTCACCACAAAGCTCGACCACTTCGTTTATGGCAGTTGGATGCAAGAAGAACGACAACCGCCCAAGCTGACCCTTTTGATCAAAACCGGAGGAGATGAATCGTGAATCTGACCGAAGAAAAAAAGAGCGCTTACAGCGCAGGCGAAATCTCAGTACTGAAAGGCGTTATCGATTACGCAGAACGGATGATTTTTGCGGATAGGGACCTTGATGTACTGGGCGGCTTCGCGGACACCCACGGCTACGTTGCGCACTCCCAGGTGCCGCTTTACAAGCTGCTTCGCAAAAATGCGTATGCCAAGACGGTAGTTATCGAGACCGAGCTGAAAGGACGGATGGAGTATCGGTTAAGTCCAACCGAAGCCGTTTACCCGAATACGGCATCCGGCTATTGCACGCCTCATTCGCCAATCGGCCGCCTCGCAGCATTTGTGCAGCCAGGGTACGAGGGGCGAAGCAAACTTTGGGGCGACTACCGCATCATCGAGGTGCGGTCTTTTGATCGTTATGGGGGGCCAGAGTTCGAACCCAATGTGCGTAACTTCTTGCGTATGGGTGTTGACGGAGAGCACGGCCAGGGCCTCGTCGTAGACCTATCGAACTTCCTGGGCAAGAAGCGTCAGCCAAGAGCCCCGTTACCGTTGCCGGCGCCGGTAGCGGCCGTCGAACCTCTCGAGCCGACGACTGAGGCTGCGTCGCAAGCGTCTATTGAGTTGCCTCCCGCGGAGATCCAGATTGATCGGCTCACGGTTGTCGATGAGTCGGATGAGTTGGGCCTTGATTCGGAGATCGATGCCGCTGAAGATTGGAGCGCCGATGAGCCACCTGTCAAGGCGGAGGAGTATTACGGGCTCAGTGAAAGATTCTTTACACACCAGACCGTAGAACAAAACCAGATAATCGCGCGCTCACCAATAGGAGCGATGTTTGTAGAGGGTATAGCTGGGTCGGGAAAGACATCGGCCGCACTGGGCCGCACCAAAATGCTGACCACCTTCAACGCGGTGAACGTGAGCGACGAACAGGGCTTTCGCGAGATCGTGGGGGAGGAGCAAGACTATTGGTCTGCTGACTTTGCCGGGCAGTTTTCCCAAGAAGGCTCCATCGGCTTCGTGCGTACTGGCGAGCTGATCCAATACCTCCAGGAAACCTGTCGCCGGATCGACCTTCCTGACCTGCCAGTGAAGGAGTACAAGGAACTTCAAACCCGATTGCGTGAGCACCGTCGTTCGACCAGCAGTTCCGTGTCTGGGAGGCGCTGGTCTGGCTTGGTAGAAGCGCGTCAGGCGCAAGAGGCGACGACGATGAAGTGGCTGCATGCGGCCGATCGGGCGGTTGCACGTCAAATTGCGTCCCGTCTTGTTGACGCGCTGCCAACGGGCGCGAACATCGCCGAGCAGTTTGAGCACGATGAACGACCCAAGGTTCGTCGAGTCGCGGACGTCGCGCTAGAGCAGTTGAGGAGTGAACTAGAGGAAGTTGCCAAGGAATTGACGCAACCGGCCAGCGAAGGCACATTCCTCTTGGATCGCCTTGCCGTTCGACTACTGAACAAGTTGGAGGACGTTCGCAAGCGTGTGATGTCTCCAAAGGTCATCTGGACCAAGATCGAGGGGCGATCCCTTTTTGCAAATGACGAGAACGCGCTGGCTCGTGCGCTGATCGGGGTCAACGCAACGCTGTATTTGCGCTCAGGTCAGCGCCTTGTTTTCGTCGACGAGCACGGTCCATTGGACACGAGCCTTGAGCTGCTTAGTTCGGCCGGAGAGAGTTTGGAATGGTCGGATGAAACTCGCGGGTTGATGGCGGCCAACAAGGTCATTGTTCGCGATCCTTCTGGCAAGAATGCCTACGCCGTTCCATCTGACGTCAACCATCTATTCATACGTCTCTTGCCGGAGGCGACCGAGTTGTTGTATGTCCTCGTTAATGGTGAGCTTCGCCGGTTGCCGCGAGAGCCAGGCTTGGGCCGACGTCGGCTGCAGCTGCTCCCGGTTGAAGACACAAAGCGAGACGAGGATGGCGTCGCAGACGAAACTGAGGAAAATATCGAGGAGATCGTGCCGGGTCAGCCGCGGAAGGCAACACCCGATACCGTATTCAGTCGCTTGGTGCGGCGACCCATGCTGCAGCAGATGGCCAGCATGGCGGATCTCTATCTTTCCGCATTGCAGGTGTCGACTGATCAATTTCCTGATCCTAAGCTTGCGTCGCGCCTGAAGAGACAGCTTGAGACCTTCAAGCTCGCTGAGGAAGACGTCGACCTACTTCTGTGCCTTAGTCACCTGGTTGGACGCAACCTCAAGCAGGGCGGACTGCGGCAACTGCAGGAGCCGGCCTTCTATCAAGCAGTGTTCGTTGATGAAGTGCAGGACTTCACGGAGCAGCAGGTGTACCTCATGGTTGAGCAAGCCAATCCGAAGTACCGTGCGATCACCGTGGTCGGCGATATTGCGCAGAAGCTACATCACGGCAGCAGCATCGACCTTCGTGCTTGCTTTCCCTCTCAAGCACTACTGCATGTGCGGCTGACCGAAAATCTGCGTCAAGCGGACATGCCAGGATTGGCGCTATTCAGCTCAAGCTTTCGTTCAGTACTTCAAGGGGACGATCTGCCGTCGCAGACCCTGATCGAGAAAGCGCGCAAGCAGGGAGCGAGTCTGGTGCGCCCGAGGTTTTCCGTATGCGAAACTGAGTCCCAAATGGATGCGCGCATCGTCGGAGCATTGACAGAGGCAAAACGTCATCAGACCGTCGCTGTTCTCTTTCCCGATGCTGAGTCCGCCGTCAAGGCCTACAAGCGACTTGAGCAAAGCTTACGCGAAAGCATGATAGACGCTGAGTTGTCGGAGAAGGTGAATCTGGCGCGACGACACATTCGTCATTTTGCCAATGTTGCCAACGCCAAGGGGCTCGAATTTGACGTCGTGGTTTTGGCCGATTTAGATCACTACGATTTGGACAGCCGGTCACAGGTGAACCGGCTTTACGTGGGGATCACGCGCGCCCGTCAGAGCTTGGTCCTGTTGTCAGGGAGCAAGACACTGACGCCGGGCCTTGCCAAAGTTCGTGATCTGTATCAACAATTTGTGGGACAGCCCTGACGGCCCCGCAACTCGCCAGCTTCTTGGTTGGTGGTGAACGGGTGAACGGTCGCAATCGCAACCTGCATTAAATCGGATCTGGTGACGGCGTCGCTGGACCCAGCCATTCTGCCAATCGGATCCTTGCGTCATCGTTGGGAGTAATTTGCGTTTCGCGTGCCCAAGCCGATAGGATCACGCTCATCGAAGCGGCAACGAGATCCTGCGCCGCAGGGTACGTCTTGGTCGGATCAAGCCCGCCAAAGATCATTGCCTGCAAAACGGTGGCGACGCGGCGTGGTGAAGTGGGTCGTCCCCCGTCCGTCATCGCAGTGGCAACAGTGCGGCTGACTTCGGCGATTTCAAACGAGAGGGTGCCGCCCATATGGGGTCGCGCTGTTGCTAGGATGCGGACTAGGTCTGCCCCTTTCATTTCCGGCAACTCGGCGGCACGCAACATGCTAACTACCAAACGATCCCCGACCACCCCTGTGGGCGCCTCGTGTCGTGCCGGGTCATAAAGGACGATCGTGGTTCCGTTCTCCAAGACAGCGCGTTGCAGCGGTTCGATGTCCAACTGCTGCAAGAATGCCGCCAAAGTAGGCGCGTCGGCCCAGCCACTTATCAGCTGCGGCAATGCCTGACGCAACATCTGCGCAAGCTTGGACAGGTGCAGGGGACCCTTCGATTGAGCGACGGCACGTCGGACGACCTCCTCTGCAGCCCGTTTGAGTGCGTCCGGTGACAGCCGTTCAGGCGTCGATTCGCCGTTCGCAGCACCTACGTTCGAACTTGCAGGCGGTGCAGAGGGTGTCTGGCGCGCTGCCACGTCCGTGTGCGCTGCGCGCCCGCCGTCCCTTCGCTGCCGATCGATGGCCACATCGTTCTGGAAATCGAAGTCGATGTCGGCTATGTCCAATTCGCGCATGAGACTTCCGAAGGAGCCAGCACCATCCCATTTCCCTTCGCGTAGCCCCCCGAATTCGCGATGGAGAATCTGAGCCAAGGCCGGAAGTGCAACGGGCTGTTCGGCTTGCATGACCGTGCTGCGAACTCGATTCGCGACGCGGTTGCGAAGATCACTGATGGGGTTGATATCGACAGCAGCCTCATCTTGCATCGGCGGCTCTTCATCCTCGAGGGAGGTGAGTTGGAGCGCGTCGCGGAGAAAAGTCTGGATATCAATGACTCGATCCGCGGAGGCCTTGTACGACTCAGACATGGCGCCGGCAGCAAAGACGACTGTGCGTCTGTCGTGCCGTCGGAGCCGGCGCAACACCGGCGAGAAATCGGCGTCGGCAGAGAAGACGATGAACTCGTCGAAGTGCGTGCCATCCGCCAGGGCATCCATCGTGTCCAAGACCAGGTGGATGTCGGTCGAGGTCTTGCCCGTGGCCGTCATGGGCGGGCAGTCCACGATTTCGAAGCCCGCTTCATGGAACGGTCGCCGGTACTTTTGGTAGATGACAGGGTTGAGGTAGCAGCGTCGCACCAACACGCGGCGGCGACGGGGAGCGGCATCGTCGACGTTCTCGCCGTCGACTCCCAGCGTCAGCCAGTGCAACCAGCGCAGTGGCTGGCGGGAGAAGCGTTCGGCAGCTTCGGCGCTGATTCGTCGCAGGCCCGAGTAGACATTGTCGAAATCGACGAACAGGGCGATCTTCACTGGCTCTCCAAGTTGGCGTTGTATTTTTTCTGCGTCGGCGCGTGTGTGCTGTGCAGCCGACGATCGGTTCAAGCATTTTGACCGACGTCGGTGTTGGCGCCGGCCGAAAATTGACCCACCTGTGAGGGTTGTGCCGGTTCAAATTTGACCCGGGTGTTCAGCCTACCCTGCTGCTTTTTTAAGCGGTGGGGGAATGAGGATTGATCACCATGGCCATGATTGGCAAGGTCCTGCGGATG
>NZ_JBFTHX010000008.1:0-240013 GCF_056394465.1 Variovorax sp. 10N432 | reverse complement strand
GTCGTAGGCCTTCGCTTCGCCGCCGAACTTGGCCGACAGCACGGTGGCGATCGCCGCCGTCAGCGTCGTCTTGCCATGGTCCACGTGACCGATCGTGCCCACGTTGACGTGCGGCTTCGTGCGGGTGAATTTTCCTTTTGCCATTTTCTCGACTCCGAAAAATAACTAGATCAACACACTGACATGGGGTTGCAACCGGCCGGCTGCAACCCCAAAACTGGTGCCCATTGCGGGAATCGGACCCGCGACCTCTCCCTTACCAAGGGAGTGCTCTACCACTGAGCCAAATGGGCGATATCAAAAAACCTGCGCTTCGCGCTGACCTGGACCTCTGGAGCGGGAGACGGGAATCGAACCCGCGTCATTAGCTTGGAAGGCTAGGGTTCTACCATTGAACTACTCCCGCATCGTGACACCCTCCGGGGTGCCGCAACGGTCACAGTCAAGCGCTCTGCAAAATCCATTTTTCGCTGGTGGAGAGGGCTGGATTCGAACCAGCGTACTCGTAAGAGGGCAGATTTACAGTCTGCTGCCATTAACCACTCGGCCACCTCTCCGGCGAACCTCGGAATATAGCACGAGTAGCAGGGCTGGTCGATCGCAGGCCTTCTACCGGGGCTCATTTCCCGAGAGCCTTAGATTTTCGCACGAAATCAGGCCCCTTCTTGCCCCGACCCCAAGGTTTCTGCTTCGCGCCAGGCGCGCGCCTGCCCGAAATGGCCGCAGCCGATGAAGGGCAGCGGGGGCCGCAGGGCCGACAGAGGCGAAGGATGGTTGGCCACCAATATTTTGTGACGACTTGTATCGATCAGGGCCCGCTTGGTCTGGGCATGCGCCCCCCACAGCATGAAGACCACCGGCCGGTCGCGCTCGGCCACGTGGCGGATCACCGCATCGGTCAGCGCCTCCCAGCCGCGTCCCGAATGGCTGGCGGCCTGGCCCTCCTCCACCGTGAGGCAGGTGTTGAGCAGCAGGACGCCGTGCGTAGCCCATTTCGCCAGGCTGCCGCCCGGGTTCGGGAAGGCCGGCGGCGGCGTGCCGAGGTCGCGCTGCAATTCCTTGAAGATGTTGCGCAGCGACGGCGGCAGCGGCACGCCGGGCGCCACCGAGAACGCCAGCCCCTCGGCCTGGCCGCGGCCGTGGTACGGGTCCTGGCCGAGGATGACGACCCGGACTTCCTCGGGCGGTGTCAGTTCGAGCGCCCGCAGCGGCTGCGGCGGGAAGATCACGGCGCCGGCGTCGAGCCGCTCGCGCAGGTAGGCCAGCAGCTTGACGCCGACCGGGCCGGCGAAGAACCCGTCGACCAGCGGCTGCCAGCCCGGCGCGACCGGCCAATCGGCCGGATCGGCCGTGGCGAGTTGGCCGTGCAAGCTCATCTGAAAAGCTCGGCCAGCGCCTCGCCCGGCTCGTCCGCCCGCATGAAGGTCTCACCGACCAGGAAGGCGTGGACGCCAGCGGCGCGCAGCCGGGCCACCTCGTCGCGGGTCGCGATGCCCGACTCGGTCACCAGCAGGCGATCGGCCGGCACCTGGGCCCGCAGGTCGAGCGTGGTCTGCACCGACACCTCGAAGGTGCGCAGGTTGCGGTTGTTGATGCCGATCAGCGGCGTGCGCAGCTTGAGGGCGCGCTCGAGCTCGGCGCCATCGTGCGCTTCCACCAGCACCGCCATGCCGAGCCCGGCCGCGATGGCTTCGTAGTCGCGCATCTGGGCATCGTCGAGGCAGGCGACGATCAGCAGGATGGCGTCGGCACCCATCGCGCGCGACTCGTAGACCTGGTAGGGGTCGACGATGAAGTCCTTGCGCAGCACCGGCAGCTCGCAGGACGCCCGGGCCTGCTTCAGGTAGTCGACCCCGCCCTGGAAGAACTGGCGGTCGGTCAGGACCGAGAGGCAGGCGGCGCTGACCTGGCCGTCGCCCTCGGCGTAGCTTTGCGCGATGTCGGCCGGGATGAATTCGGCGCGCAGCACGCCCTTGCTCGGGCTCGCCTTCTTGACCTCGGCGATCACCGCGGCGGCGCCGGCGTCGATCTTGGCGCGCAGCGCGCCGACGAAGTCGCGCGTCAGCACACGGCTCTCGGCATCGAAGCGCACGGCTTCCAGCGGGCTTTTCTTCTTGGCGGCGGCGATCTCCTCGCGCTTGACGGCGACGATCTTGTCCAGGGTGTTCGACATGTCTCTTGTCCTCCTCAGGCGGCCGCGGTGGCGGCAGCGAATTCGGCCAGCTTGGCCTTGGCCGCGCCGCTGTCGAGCGCGGCCCGGGCGCGCTCGACGCCGGCGGCGATCGAATCGCTGACATTGGCCGCGTACAGCGCGGCGGCGGCGTTCAGCACGACGATGTCGCGCGCCGGGCCCGGCTGGTTGTCGAGCACGTCCAGCAGCATCGCCTTCGACTGCTCGGGGGTCTCGACGCGCAGGCTGCGGTTGCTCGACATCGAGAAGCCGAAGTCCTCGGGGTGCAACTCGTATTCGCGGACCTCGCCGTCCTTCAGTTCGCCGACCATGGTGGCGGCGCCAAGCGAGACCTCGTCCATGCCGTCGCGGCCGTAGACCACCAGCGCATGCTCGGCGCCGAGGCGCTGCAGCGCCCGCACCTGGATGCCGACCAGGTCGGGGTGGAACACGCCCATCAGGATGTTGGGCGCGCCGGCCGGATTGGTCAGCGGGCCGAGGATGTTGAAGATGGTCTTGATGCCGAGCTCCTTGCGCACCGGGGCCACGTTCTTCATCGCCGGATGGTGGTTCGGCGCGAACATGAAGCCGATGCCGACATCGGCGATGCACTTGGCGATCTGCTCGGGCTTCAGGTTGATGTTGATGCCCAGCGACTCGAGCACGTCGGCGCTGCCGGACTTGCTGCTGACGCTGCGCCCGCCGTGCTTGCTGACCTTGGCGCCGGCCGCGGCGGCGACGAACATCGTGCAGGTCGAGATGTTGAAGGTGTGGGAGCCGTCGCCGCCGGTGCCGACGATGTCGACCAGGTTCGTGGTGTCCGCCACCGGCACCTTGGTCGCGACTTCGCGCATCACCTGCGCGGCAGCGGTGATCTCGCCGATGGTCTCCTTCTTGACGCGCAGACCGGTGATCAGCGCCGCCATCATCACGGGCGAGCATTCGCCGCTCATGATGAGGCGCACGATGTGCAGCATTTCGTCATGGAACACCTCGCGGTGCTCGACGGTGCGCTGCAGGGCTTCCTGGGGAGTG
This sequence comes from Variovorax sp. 10N432, assembly GCF_056394465.1. NCBI lineage: Bacteria > Pseudomonadati > Pseudomonadota > Betaproteobacteria > Burkholderiales > Comamonadaceae > Variovorax > Variovorax sp. 10N432. The sequence continues at coordinate 236,808 of NZ_JBFTHX010000008.1, read as the reverse complement.
ATGGGCATGGTGTGTGTCTCTCGGGTTTCAGTGGGGAGCGGACGGTGCCAGCGGGGCGTCGGACAGCGCGAGCCGCAGGCCGAAGCCGACGAACAGCGCACCGGCGCCGCGCTGCAGCCAGTGCATGCCGCGCTGCACCAGGCCGACGCGGCGCGCGGTCCAGCCGGCCGCGAGCGCCCACGCCACGTTGACGAAGATCGCATTGAAATTGAACAGCACGCCCAGCAGGAAGAAGGCGAGCGCCTTGTCGTCGGTGCCCGGCGCGATGAACTGCGGCACGAAGGCCAGGAAGAACAGCGCCACCTTGGGGTTCAGGGCGTTGGTCCAGAAGCCGCCGAGGAACACGCTCCTCGCGCTCGCCGGGGCGGCCGCTTCCAACGCCGGTGCGGCCTCGGAAGCGCGCGAGAACAGCATCCGCACGCCGACCCACAGCAGGTAGGCCGCGCCAACCCACTTGAGGACGGCGAAGGCAGTGTTGGAGGCGGCCATCAGGGCGCTCAGGCCCAGCGCCGCGGCAACGATGTGGACGAAGCAGCCCGCCGTGATGCCGAAGCCCGCGAGGATGCCGGCGCGCACGCCGGAACGCAGCGAATGGCTCACGATGTAGAGCACGTCGGGCCCCGGCGTGAGGTTCAGCAGCAGGCCCGCGGCGACGAACAGCAGCAGCGCGTGGGCGTCAGGCATGGAAGAAGCTCCGGATCGCGCCGATGGCGCGGTCGATGCCGGCCGCGTCGACGTCCAGATGGGTGGCGAAGCGCAACCGGTAGAGGCCGGTGGCGAGCACGCCGTGTTCCTTCAGGTGGGCCAGCAGCTCGGCCGAGCGCGATCGCGCCGCGCCGGTCAGGTCGACGAACAACAGGTTGGTCTGCGGCGCCTCGACCTGCAGGCCGTCGATGCCTTGCAGGCCTTGCGCCAGCCGCTGTGCCAGCGCATGGTCGTCGGCCAGGCGATCGACGTGGCGTTCGAGCGCATGGGAAGCCGCCGCGGCCAGCAGCCCGGCCTGGCGCATGCCGCCGCCGGCCATCTTGCGGATGCGGTGGGCGCGCGCGATGAACTCGCGCGAACCGCACAGCGCCGAGCCGACCGGCGCGCCCAGGCCCTTGCTGAAGCAGACCGACACGCTGTCGAAGCAGCCGGCGATGCGGAGCGCCTCGGCGCGCACCTCGGTGCCGAGCGCGGCCGCCTGGGCGGTGGCCGCGTTGAAGAGCCGGGCGCCATCGAGGTGGCGCGCCAGTCCCTTGCGCTGCGCGAGTTGCGTGGCCTGCTCCACATACGAGAAAGGCAGCAGCTTGCCGCCGAGCGTGTTCTCGAGCGCCAGCAGCCGGGTGCGGGCGAAGTGGGCGTCGTCGGGCTTGATCGCGGCCTCGATCGCCTCCAGCGCCAGCGTGCCGTCGGGCTGGTGGTCGAGCGGCTGCGGCTGCACGCTGCCGAACACCGCCGCGCCGCCGCCTTCCCAGCGGTAGCAGTGCGCCTGCTGGCCGACGATGTATTCGTCGCCGCGCTGGCAGTGCGAGAGGATCGCGCAGAGGTTGCTCTGCGTGCCGGTGGGCACGAACAGCGCCGCCTCGAAGCCGAGCATCTCGGCGATCTGGCGCTGCAGCGCATTGACGCTGGGGTCGTCGGCGAAGACGTCGTCGCCGAGCGGCGCCGCGAGCATGGCTGCGCGCATGGCCTCGGTCGGCTGGGTCACGGTGTCGCTGCGCAGGTCGACGACCTTGGACGAGGGATGGCTCATTGGCGTCACTCCAGGAAGTTCTTGAGCATCGCGTGGCCATGCTCGGTGAGGATCGATTCAGGGTGGAACTGCACGCCTTCGACGCGCACCGCATGGGCGAAGCCGGTGTGGCGCACGCCCATGATCTCGCCGTCGTCGGTCCAGGCGGTGAGCGCGAGCGTCTCGGGGCAGCTTTGGCGCTCGATCGCCAGCGAGTGATAGCGGTTGACGCTGAACTTCTCGGGCAGGCCGGCGAAGACGCCCTCGCGGGTGGTCGTGATCTCGCTGACCTTGCCGTGCATCAGCTGCTGGGCGCGGATGATCTTGCCGCCGAAGGCGGCGCCGATCGCCTGGTGCCCGAGGCAGACGCCCAGAATCGGCAACTTGCCCGCGAAGGCCTGGATCGCCGCCACCGAGACGCCGGCCTCGGCCGGCGAGCACGGCCCCGGAGAGACCACCAGCCGGTCGACACCGCCGGCGATGCGCTCCTGCAGGCCCTCGAGCGTGATCTCGTCGTTGCGATGCACCTCGACATCGGCGCCGAGCTCGCCGAAATACTGCACCAGGTTGTAGGTGAAGCTGTCGTAGTTGTCGATCATCAGGAGCTTCATGGCTTGACTCCGATCCGGTGCACGCCCTTGACCACCGGGAACACGTTGAAGTTGATCAGCAGGCCCAGCCGCAGCCCCGACAGCCGCACGGCCGCCTGGGCCTGCGCGCGGTGCAGGTCGGTCAGCGCGTCGACCGCCTTGAGCTCGACCACCACCGACTGCTCGACCACGAAGGCGGCGCGGCAGACTTCGCCCAGCGCACGGCCCTTGTAGCTGGCCGCCACCGGCACGTCGCGCTGGAAACCGATCTCGCGCTCGGCGAGCTCGATCTCGAGCGCGGCGGCGTAGACCGCTTCGGGCAGGCCGGTGCCCAGCACCCGCTGTACCTCGACCGCGGCGCCGATGATCTCGTGGGAGAAGTCGTTGTTGTTGTTCTCGTCGCTCATCATTCCAACCCTTCTTCGACCAGTTCGGCAGCACGCAACAAGGCCCGCGCCTTGGCCTCGGTCTCTTTCCATTCGAGTTCGGGCACCGAGTCGGCCACCACGCCGGCCGCGGCCTGCACGTGCAGCATCTGGTCCTTGACGATGCCGGTGCGGATCGCGATCGCGACGTCCATGTCGCCGGCATAGCTGATGTAGCCGCAGGCGCCGCCGTAGAGGCCGCGCTTGGTCGGTTCGAGCTGGTCGATCAGCTCCATCGCGTGCACCTTGGGCGCGCCCGTGAGGGTGCCGGCGGGGAAGGTGGCCTTGAGCACGTCGATCGCGGTCATGCCGTCCTTGAGCGTGCCTTCGACATTGCTGACGATGTGCATCACGTGGCTGTAGCGCTCGACCGCGAAGGCCTCGGTCACCTTCACCGTGCCGGTCTTGGCGATGCGGCCGATGTCGTTGCGCGCCAGGTCGATCAGCATCACGTGCTCGGCGCGCTCCTTGGGGTCGTTGATCAACTCGACCTCGGCCGCGCGATCGAGCTCGGGCGAGGCGCCGCGCGGCCGGGTGCCGGCCAGCGGGCGGATCGTGATCTTCTGCTCGCCCTCGCCGGTGTGCTCCTGCCGCACCAGAATCTCGGGCGAGGCGCCCACGACGTGGAAATYGCCCAGGTGGTAGTAGTACATGTAGGGCGAGGGGTTGAGCGAACGCAGCGCCCGGTACAGCGACAGCGGCGACTCGGTGTAGCGCTTGCTGATGCGCTGGCCGACCTGCACCTGCATGAAGTCGCCGGCCGCGATCAGCTCCTTGGCGCGCTCGACCGCCGCCAGGTAGTCGGCCTTGGCAAAGCTGCGCTGCGCCGGGTGCGCCTGGCTGGGCCTCACCTGCGGCGCGCTGACCGAGTACTTGAGCTGGTCGCGCAACTCGCGCAGCCGGCGCTTGGCGTTGGCATAGGCCTCGGGCTGGGCGGGGTCGGCATAGACGATCAGGTAGAGCTTGCCCGAGAGGTTGTCGATGACCGCCAGCTCCTCGCACTGCAGCAGCAGGATGTCGGGGCAGCCCAGGGTGTCGGGGGGGCAGCTCTTCTCGAGCTTCTTCTCGATGTGGCGCACGGTGTCGTAGCCGAAGTAGCCGGCCAGGCCGCCGCAGAAGCGCGGCAGGCCCGGACGCAGCGCCACCTTGAAGCGCTGTTGGTAGGCCGCAACGAAATCGAGCGGGTTGCCATGGGCTTTTTCCACGACTTTGCCGTCCGTTACAACCTCGGTCAGGGCGTCGGCGCCGAAGCCGCTGGCCCGCAGCAGCGTGCGCGCCGGCAGGCCGATGAAGCTGTAGCGGCCGAAGCGCTCGCCGCCCACCACCGATTCGAGCAGGAAGCTGTGCTTGCCGCTGTCCTTGGTGTAGGCCAGCTTGAGATAGAGGGAAAGAGGCGTTTCGAGGTCGGCAAAAGCCTCGACCATCAGCGGGATGCGGTTGTAGCCCTGCGCGCTGAGGCTCTTGAATTCGAGTTCGGTGATCACGGGTGGGGTCTCCGTCGGCCAGCTGACGCTTCGATGGTCGCTGGCGGGGTCATTCTGGTTGGCCAGTTCAGGTGAACTGAAGGCCGCGGGCGCACGGCGTGCGCCGTGCAATCAGACAGGCAACGACGATGGCGTGCGCCAAGGCCAGGCTCCCCGGCTGCCTTGACCTGTCTGAATGACGTGATGAATGAACATGTGAATTGGGAGTTTAGCCCAGGGACAAGCCACATACAAAAAGATACATTGGGGTTCTTTAAATAATTCGTGCGGCCTACGGAGACCCTGATGCCCTTCTTCCACCTGCGGCGCCTGCTCGCGCTGTCCACCCTTGCGCTCGCGTCGTTCGCGGCATCGGCCGCCCAGGTCGACGTGGCGGGGGTCAAGCTCGACGACACCCTCGACCTGCGCGGCAGCAAGCTGCTGCTGAACGGCGCCGGCGTGCGCTACAAGGCCGTCTTCAAGGTCTACACCGCCGGGCTCTACCTCGGCAAGAAGGCCGACACCGTCGAAGAAGTGCTGGCCGCACCGGGGCCGAAGCGCGTGACCATCACCATGCTGCGCGACATCGATGCCAACGAGCTCGGCAAGCTGTTCACGCGCGGCGTCGAGGACAACTCGCCCAAGAGCGAGATGTCGCAGCTGATCCCCGGCCTGCTGCGCATGGGGCAGATGTTCGCGGACCAGAAGATGCTGAAGGCCGGTGACGGCTTCACGGTCGACTGGATCCCGGGCAGCGGCAGCCTGGTCACGGTGCGCGGCGTGCCGCAGGGCGAGCCGATCAAGGAGCAGGCCTTCTTCAATGCGCTGCTGCGCATCTGGATCGGGCCGTCCCCGGCCGACTACAAGCTGAAGGACGCGCTGCTGGGCAAATCATCCTGAGCGCTCAATTCGAGCAGCGAGTCGACGAACCCGTCGGCGTCCACGCCGCGCACCGGCTCGCCATGGTTGTACCCGTAGCTGACCAGCACCACCGGGCAGCCGGCCGCGCGCGCGGCCTTGGCGTCGTTGCTCGAGTCGCCCACCATCAGGGTGCGCGCCGGCAGCGTGCCCAGCGCCTCGCACGTCTTCAGCAACGGCAGCGGGTCGGGCTTCTTGCGCTCGAAGGCATCGCCGCCGAAGACCTGGTCGAAGTAGCCGTCGAGGCCTTTGGCGGCCAGCAGCGGGAGGGCGAAGGCGGTCGGCTTGTTGGTCAGGCAGGCCAGGCGCAGGCCCCGCGCCCGCAGCGCCGACAGCCCGGCGGCCACGCCTTCGTAGACCCGGGCATGCGCCCCGTTGATCGCGAGGTAGTGGTGCTGATAGCGGTCCCAGGCGCGTTCGTAGAGCGCCGCGGCGGCGCCGACATGGCGCAGCACGGACGCGATCAGGTGCTCGGAGCCCTTGCCGACCATGGCCTCGACGGCCGGCGCCTCGACCGCCGCCAGCGACAGGTCGCGCAGCATGAGGTTCAGGGCGACGACGAAATCGCCGAGGGTGTCGACCAGGGTGCCGTCGAGGTCGACGATCGCGGCGTCGAAGCGGGAAAGGTCGATGGGTTGAGGTTTCACGCGCCGGATCATAGGGGTCCGGCGACAGCAGCAGCGATGCGAAAATGCCGCACGCGCCCCGATTCAAGCCTCGGTGACAGTCTGGGCCGCGACCACCGCCTCGGTGCGATTGCGCACATTGAGCGCGCGGAAGATCGCCGCCAGGTGGATCTTGACCGTGCCCTCGCTGATGCCGAGGGCGCGGCCGATGAGCTTGTTGGGCTTGCCCTGCGACAGCAGCTGCAGCACCTCGACCTGGCGTTCGGTGAGCACGTTGCGCAGGTGCTCGAGCGTCTGGGCCGTCGCGGCACCCGATCCGCGCTGGACACCGTCGGCGGCGCCGACGCCGGGGATGCCGGCGACCACGCCGGGCGGCAGCGACGACAGCATCATCGGCGGCACGTAGACGCCGCCGGCCAGCACCAGCCGCACCGCCGACAGCATGACCTCCGGCGAATAGGCCTTGGGAATGAAGCCGAGCACGCCGCGCTCGAGCACGCTGCGCATCACGGCCGGGTCTTCGTAGCCCGACAGCACGATGACCGGCACGGCCGGCAGGCGGCGGCGGACCTCGTCGATGTGGGCCTGGCCCTCGGCACCGGGCATGTTCAGGTCGATCACGGCCAGGTCGAGGTCGTCGCTGGCGCTGGCGAGCAACTCGTCGACGCTCATGGCCAGGACGAAGTCGATGCCGGGCTCTAGTTCCGACAGCTTGGCCTTGACCGCCTCGATGACGAGCCGGTGGTCGTCGGCGATCAGGATTTTCATGGCTTTCCCCAGCGACTTGGATGGATACGGGCCCGCCGACGATAACGGTGAACGAGGCGCGCATCAAGGCGGATTTCGTTCCCCGAACGACATAGCTCCCAAGCGATATGGCGCCGGCGCGCGGCGATGACGGAATATTTCGCATCCAAGAACGAGCGGAGACAAGGTCATGTGCCAACGATGCAGGCGCAACCGCAGGGCTCCGATCGGCAGCCACGCCCCGGCGTGAACAAGCCTGGCCGCGAGGGCTGAATGGCTCGCCTGCTCGACACTTTTTCCAGCTTCGTGTCGTTCGGGCTCGGCCTCGATGCGTCGATCGCGGCGGACCGTGCCGAGCCCGGCTGCGAGAGCGCCCGGCAGCAGGCGCTGAACCTGCTGGAAGAGGCCCGGACGGCGGCCCTGGCGCTCGGCCGCCCGGCCGCGGCGGTCGAGTCGGCCCGCTTCGCGATGGTCGCCTGGATCGACGAGATCCTGGCGCGGCACCCCGGCTGCAAGAACGCGGGCGGCTCGCCGCTGCAGCTGCGGCTGTTCAATTCCAGCAATGCCGCCAGCGAGTTCTTCCATCACCTGTCGACGCTCACGGTCGACGACGACGAGGTGCGCGAGGTCTACTGGCGCGTGCTGGCACTCGGCTTCAAGGGCCAGTACTACTTCGAGAACGACGACAGCGGCGAGCTGGGCAAGCTCAAGGCGCTGCACGCCGAGCAGCTCGCGCTGCAGCCGGCGCCGATCGACGGCCTGGCCCAGGCCCCCATCACGCCGCAACCCGATGGCCTCCCGGACCCGCCCGGCCCGCGCGATCCGCTGTGGCGCCGGCGCGCGCTGCTGCGAACCTGCGCGGCGCTGGCGCTGCTGGTCCCGCTGGCCTACGCGCTCTGGTTCATGTTCGCGGGGCTGAGCGAAGCGCCGCTGACGCTGGGCCAGCGCATCGACCTGCAACTCCAGTCCTATGCCTGCGCGGACCTGTCGGCCACGGTGGCGCCCGATGGCCAGGCGCGGGTGCAGGGCTTCGTCTCGAACGCCGAGGAGATGGCGCAGGTGCAGCAGGACGTGCGCGCCCTGCCGGGGGTCAGCGCCGCAGAGTTCGACCTCCAGCTGCGGATCTGGCCGCACTGCGAGGTGCTGGCCCTGCTCAAGCCCTACCAGGCGCGCAACCGCGAGCTGGCCCTCGGGCTGGCGATCGCCACGCCGACGGCACCGACGGGCCGCCTGCGGGAAGGCGACCGGGTCCTGATCGAGGTCACGAACGCGCGGCGCGACGGCTACCTGTGGGTTGACTACTACACGGCCGACGGCGCCGTGCTGCACCTGAACGCGGGGCCGGTGCAGCTGCGCCTGACCGCCGGAGAGACCATCGAGCTCGGACGCGACATCCCGTCGAGCTGGCTCGCGGCGCCGCCCTTCGGCACGGTGCTGGTGACCGCGCTGTCCTCTCCGATGCCCTTCGCCCAGGCGTCGGAGCGGCCGCCCTTCGAGCTGGCCTCGGCCTACCTGCAGCGGCTGCGCGAATCGCTGGCGGTGGGCGAATTCGGCGCCCGCGCCGTGGCCGAGATGGTGTTCCTCGAAACGGTGCCGCGCTGAGGTTCTGAACCAGCTCAGTCGTCGTCGCGCACGCGATGCTGCGCGGTCAAGGTCTGCTGGGTGCCCGGCGGCACCGCCTCGTAGTGCGACAGCGCGATGGTGTAGCGGCCCTGGCCGCTGGTCATGGCGTTGAGCCGCGACTGGTAGCTGGCCAGCTCCGACATCGGCACCTGGCCCCGGACCACAACCGTCCCGGCGCCGCCGTTCGCGGTGCCCGTGACCAGCCCGCGGCGCGAGGACAGGTCGCCGGTGACGTCGCCGATCGCGTGGTCGGGCGCGGCGATCTCGATCTGCACGATCGGCTCAAGCACGATCGGCCGCGCCGCCCGGATGGCGGCCATGAAGGCCTTGCGTCCGGCGGTCGCGAAGGCGATGTCCTTGCTGTCGACGCTGTGGTGCTTGCCGTCATGCACCACCACCCGGACGTCGACCACCGGGTAGCCGGCGATCGCGCCCGTCGCCAGCACCTCGCGCACGCCCTTCTCGACCGCCGGGATGAACTGGCCCGGGATCGCGCCGCCCTTGACCTCGTCGGCGAACTCGAAGCCGGCGCCGCGCGCCAGCGGCTCGATGCGCAGGAAGACCTCGCCGAACTGGCCGGCGCCGCCGGTCTGCTTCTTGTGGCGGTGGTGGCCTTCGGCCGGCGCGGTCACGGTTTCGCGGTAGGCGATGCGCGGCGGCCGGGTCTCGACCTCGAAGCGGTAGACCTCGCGCAGCCGCTCGAGCATCACCCGCAGGTGCAGCTCGCCGAGGCCGTAGATGATGGTCTCGTTGGTGGCCACCACGTGCTCGACCCGCAGGCAGGGGTCCTCGGCGACCAGCTTGCCGAGGATTTCCCAGGCCCGCTGTTCGTCGCCGTGGCGCTTGGGCTCGACCGCCAGGCCGTGCACCGGCACCGGGAAGGCCAGCGGCGCCAGGTGCACGTGGTCGTCCTCGGCGGCGTCGTGCAGCACGGCGTCGAAGTGGATCTCGTCGACCTTGGCCACCGCCACGATGTCGCCCGGCAGCGCCCGCCCCACCTCGACGTAGTCCTTGCCCTGCAGCATGAACAGGTGGCCGACCTTGAAGGGCTTGCGGCCGTCGCCCACATAGAGCTGGCTGTCGCGCGTGACCGTGCCCTGGTGGACGCGGAAGATCCCGAGCTTGCCCACGTAGGGGTCGACCGTGACCTTGAAGACATGCGCCAGCACGTGCAGCGACGGGTCGGGCCGGGCCTGCATCGGCTCGGCCGCAGCGCCCTCGCCGAGCAGGAAGTCCGGCGGATTGGCTTCGGTCGGATCGGGCAGCAGCTTGACGACGACGTCGAGCAGCTCCGTCAGGCCGGCGCCGTTGCGCGCCGAGACGAAGCAGACCGGGATCAGGTGGCCTTCGCGCAGCGCCTGCTCGAGCGGCGCGTGCAGCTCGGCGGCATCGACGTCGCCCTCGGACAGGTAGCGGTCGACGAAGGCCGCATCGACCTCGACCACCTGCTCGACCAGCGCCCGGTGCGCGTCCTCGACGCTGCCGATGTCGGACTGCCCCTCGCGGTTGAAGAAGCAGTCGACGACCTGCGTGCCACCCGCGGCCGGCAGGTTGAGCGGCAGGCATTCGCGCCCGAAGGTCGACTGGATCTGCGCCAGCAGGCCGTGCAGGTCGACGCCCTGGGTGTCGATCTTGTTGACGATCACCATCCGCGCCAGGTGCCGCTCGGCGGCATAGGCCATCATGCGCAGGGTCATCGGCTCGATCCCGGTGGCCGCATTGACGACCACCGCCGCGGTCTCGACGGCTTCCAGGGCCGGCAGGCTCTGGCCGAGGAAGTCGGCGCCGCCGGGCGTGTCGATGAAGTGGACCCGGGTGCCGGCATGCGTCAGGTGCATGACCGAGGCATTGAGCGAATGCTGCATGCGGCGCTCGAGGGGATCGTGGTCGCTCACGGTGCTGCCGCGCTCGACGCTGCCGCGGGCGCCGATGGCACCCGCCTTGTGCAGCAGGGCCTCGGCGAGCGAGGTCTTGCCGGCGGCGGAGGCGCCGACGAGCGCCAGGGTTCGCACCGCTTCCATTTCGGCCGTCTGGCCGTTCGTTCGGCTTGGCATGGGCTGTCTCCTCGGCGCCTGGGCGGCGGCCCAGCGTACGGGATCGGCCGCTCCGATGCAAGCCGGACGCGCCAGCCGCCGCTTGCCGGACAATGTCGGCCATGGGACCGCCGATCGCCTCCACCCCCGACAGCACGGGCTACCAACGCCGCGAATTCATGGTCGTCAAGATCCCGGTCGTCGAGGACGTGGACGACCGCTGGCACCAGCGCGAGGAACGCATCGACCAGGCACTGCGCGCCGACGGGCTGGGCTCGGTGCTCGGCTGGGGCGACTCGCTCGGGGAGCCGACGCGGCGCGGCCGGCGCCGCGTCGCGTTCACCCGGGTCGACATCGACATCTCGGACATCGCCGCCGGACGGGCCCTGCTGCAGGCGGCGCTGCCGGCGATCGGCGTGCCGCCGGGCACCGAGATCCACTACTCGATCGCCCGGGTCCGCTTCGCCGACATCTACGCGCCGCCCGAATGGCTGCTGGAGCGCCCGCAGGACTAATCCCGCAGGCCGACTAATCCTGCAGGGCGGCGACCTGCTCGGCGTAGGCGGTCTCGATGCGCTGCAGCCGGGCCTGGCGCGCGGCCTCGCTGACCCACTGCGCGTTCAAAGCGCTCTGCCGGGCGAGCTGGTATTGCAGCCGGGCCGCCGGGAGCAGCGCCTTGTTGTCGGCGGCGACATAGCCCAGCGACGCCCGCAGCGACTTGAGGACCTCGCGCTGGGCCTCGGCGCGCGGACCCCGCCCGCGCCCGTAGCCCACCAGGAAGGCGCGCAGCTTCTTCTGGAGTTCCGGCGGCACGTCGCTGCGCACCAGCACCTGGGCCGGCGGCGTCGGCTCCGACTGCCAGATCACCTGCAGGCGCCCCGCCTCGGCCGGGAACTGCGCGCGGAAGCGCTCGAAATCGGTGGTGTTGTTGGTCGCCACGTCGGCGTCGCCGTTGGCCACCGCCAGCGCCGTGGTCTGGTGGGTGCCGACGATCTCGCTCTTGAAGCGGGTCTCCATCGCGATCCGGTTCGGCAGGAAGAGCTGGACCTGCGGCAGGATGAAGCCCGACACCGACCGGCTGTCGCCGCGCGCCAGGCGCCATTGCTCGGGCCGGGCCAGCAGGTCGGCGAGCGGGTCGGGCGGCCCGCCCTTGCGCACCAGCAGCACGGCGCGGTGGTCCGGCGTGCCGCCATGCCGCTCGACCTGGGCCAGCACCACCATGCGGCGCTGGGTCACGGCATCGAGCGCGAGCTGCGCCGACAGCAGGCTCAAGTCGACCTGGCGCTGCCGGATGGCCTCGCCGAGCGCCTCGTAGGTGGTGGCCGAGTGCACCGTCACGGGCCGGCCCAGCGCACGGCTGAGCTCGGCCAGCAGCGGGGTCCAGCTTTCGCGCGACTCGACCACGCCGCCGACCGGCAGCACGCCGAAGCGCAACTCGGCCGGCGCGGCCTGCGCCGCGGCAGCGGCGTGCCAGCCGAGCGCAGCGGCCAGCGCCACGCCCGCGATCGCCAGGGCGCCTCGTCTCAGCATGCCGTCACGGTGCCCCCGAACGCAACGCCGCCACCTGCTCGGCATAGGTGGCTTCGATGCGCTGCAGCCGCGCCTGGCGCGCCGCCTCGTTGACCCACTGCGAGGTCATGGTGCTTTGCCGCGCCAGCTGGTAGGCCAGCTTGGCGGCCGGCAGCAGCGAGCTGTTGTCGGCCGCCACGAAGCCGGCCAGGTCGTGCAGCGACTTCAGCACCGCGCGCTCGCTGTCGCCGCGCGGGCCCTTGCCCCGCGCGTACTCGACCAGGAAGAGCTGCACCTTCTTCTCGAACTCGGGCCCGTAGCCGCGCCGGATCACGATCTGCGCATGCGGAATCAGTTCCGACTCCCAGATCACCTGCAGCCGATCGGCTTCGGCCGGGAACTGCAGCCGGAAGCGTTCGAAGTCGGCCGTGTTGTTGGTGGCGACGTCGGCCTCGCCGTTGGCCACCGCCAGCGCGGTCACCTGGTGGGTGCCCACCACCTCGCTGCGAAAGCGGGTCTCCATCGCGATGTGGTTGGGCAGGAAAAGCTGCAGCTGCGGCACGATGAAGCCCGACACCGACCGGCTCTCGCCGCGCGCCAGGCGCCAGCCTTCGGGCTCGGCCAACAGCTCCTTGAGGGTGGTGCGGGGGCCCGACTTGCGCGTCAGCAGCAGCGCGCGATAGCCCGGCAGGCCGTCATGGCGCGTCACCTGCGCCACCACCTTCATGCGCCGCAAGGTCACGGCGTCGAGCGCCATCTTGCCTGACAGGAAAGCCATGTCGACCTGGTCGCGCTGGATCGCCTGCTCCAGGGCCTCGTACGAGGTGACCGACAGCATGGTGACCGGCCGACCGATGGCGCGCTGCAGGTCCGCCAGCAGCGGCTCCCAGTCGTTGCGCGACTCGAAGGCCCCGCCCAGCGGCAGGATGCCGAAGCGCACGGGGGTGCCGGCGCCGGCCTCGGCCCCGCCGGCCGCCTGCGCCGCCGCCCCGAGCTGCCAGCCCAGGGCCAGCGCGAGTCCGGCGCGCAGCATCCAGGCCGCCACGCGCGCCGCACCGGCCCGGAACCGATCCGGCCGGGAAACCGCGACAACAGGGGAAGCGCAGAGGACGGGAGCCTGCATCTTTTTCTGGACCGCATCGGCCCGACGAGCCGAATGGGCTGGTCAAGCGAGTGCTGACTACAACACAATTAGAAACCAACTTAAGCAGTAAACGTGTCATTTTCATTGATCCATGCGCAACGGGGTGCCGCTCAGTGGCTGACAGCCGCAGCCGTTCCAGCTCCTCGATGAGCTGGTCCTTCCGCGCCCTGCGCCTGCTGGCCGGTCTGACACTGGCGCAGCAGCTGGTCCTGCTGGCGCTGTTGCCGGCCACCGTGGCGACCCTGGGCGCGATCGCGGTGCTGACGCGCCAGCACCTGGAGAACCTGACCGCGCTGATGCGCGCGAACGCCCAGACGGTGGCGCTGCAGGTCGCGACCGTGGCCCAGTCGCAGATGCAGCACATGGACCGCCGGGCGCTGCAGCGCACCGCGTTGTCCGGCAGCTTCCAGCCGCACGTGCAGCAGGTGCAGATCTGGTCGGAAGAAGGCGAGATCGTCGCCAATGCCGAAACCATGGACCGGCAGCGCGGGGAGGGGGTGCAGGTGGTCGCCCCGATCACCGGCGATGACGGCAGGCACAACGGCAAGGTGATGGTGGAGATGAGCCTGGAAGCGGTCGCGAGCGCCAAGCAGGCGGTCTGGCTCAATGTCGTGATCGTCCTGGGCGCCAGCCTGGCCGGGGTCGGGCTGGCCGGCTGGTGGGCGGCGCGGCGCATCAGCGCGCCGATCCAGGCGCTCGGCGAGGCGGTCGACCGGCTCGGCGCCGGCGAGGACGCGCAGGTCGAGATCGAGGGTTCGGCCGAGGTGCGGCGGCTGCAGCACGGCTTCAACCTGGCGGCCCGGGCGCTGCTGGACAGCCGCAACCAGCTGGAGAGCCGCATCGTCAACGCCACCGCCGAGCTGGCCAGCAAGAACCAGCAGCTGGAGGTCGCCAGCCAGGCCAAGACCCGTTTGCTGGCCGCCGCCAGCCACGACCTGCGGCAACCGCTGCATGCGCTGACCTTGTTTTCGGACGGCCTCGCCAAGGGCGAGACCGATCCGGTGCGGCTGCAGCGCATCGGCCACATCCGGGAGTGCGTCGAGTCGCTGGACCGGCTGTTCTCCGAACTGCTGAACCTCTCGCAGCTCGACGCCGGCGTGCTGCAGCCGCAGTGGACCGACTTCGCACTCGACACCCTGTTCGACGAAATCAGCCGCAACTTCCGGGCGGTGGCCGAGCAGAAGAACCTGCGGCTGGTGGTGCGCAAGACCGAGGCCTGGGTGCGCTGCGACTACGTCATGCTGTCGCGGATCCTCAACAACCTGGTCTCGAACTCGCTGCGCCACACCACCGAGGGCGGAATCCTGGTCGGCGCCCGGCGGCGCGGCAAGGCGATCCGCATCGACGTCTGGGACACCGGCATCGGCATCGCGGCCCATCACCAGCCGCGGGTCTTCGAGGAGTTCTACCAGGTCGACCCGCAGGGCCGGCAGGGCGGCAGGGAATCGCGCGGGATGGGGCTGGGCCTGGCCACGGTGCAGCGGCTCGCGGCCCTGCTCAACACCCGGGTCGAACTCATTTCCCGGCCCAACAAGGGCACCTGCGTGCGGGTGCCGGTGCGCGCCACGGCACCCGCGCCCAGCCTGCCGGCGCCGCCCGCGCAGCCGTTCGGCCCGCCGGCCGATGACGATGCCGGCCTGGCCGACATGGTGGTGCTGGTGATCGACGACGAGCGCACCATCCTCGAGGGCCTGCAGGTCGTGCTGGCGAACTGGGGCGCGCGGGTGCTGGCGGCGCAGAGCCGTTCCGAAGCCCTGGCACTGGCCGACGCCTGGGACCGGCCGCCCGACATCGTCGTGAGCGACCTGCTGCTGCAGGGCGGGGACAACGGGCTCGACGTGATCGCGGCGCTGGAACGCCACCCGCGCGGCATCGGGCCATCGACCGCGCGGCTGCTGGTGACCGGCGAGACCAAGCCCGACCGTTTGCGCGAAGTCGCCAGCGCCGGCGTCGCGGTGCTCTACAAGCCGGTCTCGCCACGGGTGCTGCGCCAGGCCATCAACATCCAGCTGGCCGCGGTGCGCAGCGCCGCCGCGGCACTGTAGGCGCCCGCCGTCGGACGCGCCCGTACGTCGTCCGGCATAGACCGACAGGCTGCGGATTTTCGCCTGCGTTTCCCACAATGCGGCAGGCCGCGGGGCGACATAAGCCCTCTGCCTTATCGCGCCGAAACAGCCGGCTCCGTACATTCATTGGACCTCTCACCCCTGCGGAAGCAGTCCCGATGTTTGCCTGCCGTTTCCCTACGCTGCTTCGAGCGCAGCGCGCCCTTGTCGCCGTGTTCTGTGCAGCCTGGCTGTGCGGCGGCGCGCAGGCGGCCGGGCTGACGGTGCTGATGGCCGACGAGACCGCCGCCCATGCCGAATTCGTGCGCCAACTGCGCGACGCCCAGGAGGCCGACAGCCGGTTCGACCTTATCCACCTGGCGGCCGGCGAAAGCAGCCTCGACGAGCACGCGCCCGGCATCACGATGGCGGTCGGCATGAGCGCGGCGCGCTCGGCGATCGAGCGGCCCGGCCAGGATCCGCTGGTGCTCGCGATGCTCAGCCGGCTCGACTACGAAAGCCTCAAGGCCACGCCCGCCCTGCGGCGGCCGGAGCGCCAGATCGGCGTGCTGCTGCGCGAACCCGCGATGGCCGACCAGCTCGCGCTGATCGATGCACTGCTGCCGTCGAAGCGCCGGGTGGGCGTGGTCGCCACCGCCGAGTCGGAGCCGATCGTGAGCGAATTGCTGCGCGCCGGCCAGGGCTGGGACCTGCAGGTCGAGTACGCGCCGGACGCCAAGTCGCTGGCGGTGGTGCTGCGCCTGCTGGTGTCGCGCAGCGACGCACTGCTGGTGCTGCCCGACAAGATCGGTGACAGCCAGGCCGCCACGCTGGCGGTGCTGCGCGCCGGCGCCAGTGCCGGCCTGCCGGTGTTCGGTACCAGCGATGGCCTGGTGCGCTCGGGTGGCCTCGCCGCCATGGTGGCGACGCCGGCACAGCTGGCCCGGCAGGCGCAATCGCTAGGTCGCAAGCTGGAGGCGTCCGGCACGGCCCCCGGCGTGCGGGTCGAGGTCGCCGCGCCGGCCACGGTCCGCGTGAACACCACCGTGGCGCGCGGCCTCGGCCTGCGCCTGCCCGACGAACGCGAACTGACCGCGCGGGTGAGCGCCCTCCGATGACCGCCCCGAGCCACCGCCTCGCCGCCCCCGCGCCGATCGTGCGGGCCAGCGACCCGCCGGTTGCGGAGCGTCGGGCGCTGGTGGTCGGCGCCAGCCTGCAGCGCGACCTGTTCCGCCTGGGCGTGGTGCCGTGCGTGGCGGTGGCGCTGGCGCTGACCGCATGGTTCACCCAGGGCCGGCTGGCGACGCTCGAAGCGGCCTTCGATGCCGAGGGCGAGGCGGTGGCGCGCCAGGTGGCGGCGATGTCCGACTTGAGCTTATATGCCGGCGACCTGCCGGCGCTGCAGAACGTCGCCAACGCCGCCCTGCGCGGCGGCCAGGTGACGCGGGTCGAGATCAGCAACAGCGCCGGCATCTACGTCACGGCCGGACCGAAGACCGCGCCGCTGGCCCAGCTGCGCATGTTCACCGCGCCGGTCACGCTGCGCGAGGCCTCGCGCGCCAACGCCTTCGCGCCGGCCGGGTCGACCGCCTCCGGCGAGACACCGATCGGCCTGGTCCAGACCTTCCGCGACACCACCGCCTACGATCGCGAACGCACCCGCTCGCTGATGGCCGGCATCGGCGTCGCGATCATCGCGCTGCTGGCCGCCTGGGCCTGGGTGCGCCATACGGCGCGCGCGGTCGCCCAGCCGCTGCGGCGGATCTCGCGCACCGTGGCGGCGCTGGAATCGGGCCGCTTCGACGCCCGCTGCAACGTGGTGGCCGAGGACGAGGGAGAGCGCGAAGCCGGCGCCCGCGACCGTCGCGCCCGGCACGAGTTCGCCAACCTGGCGCACGACATCAATCGCCTGGCCGAGCGGCTGCAGCGCAACCGCCAGGCGAGCGAGGAGCGGGTGCGCGAAGCGACCGCGGTCGCACTGCAGCGGATGGCCGAGGCCGAGCAGGCGGCACTGTCCCGGGCCCGGTTCCTGGCGGCCGCGAGCCACGACCTGCGCCAGCCGCTGCACGCCATGGGCCTGTTCATCGACGGCCTGTTGCCGACCGCCTCGACGCTCCAGCGGCCGGCTGTGCTGCGGCTGCAGGAAGCGACCGAGTTCATGGGCGTGCTGCTCGACGACCTGCTGGAGATCTCGCGGCTCGACGCCCAGGTGCTGACGCCGGCGATCAGCGGCGTCTCGCTGGCCACGCTGTTCGACCAGCTCGAGGCCCGGCACGCCGCGCCCGCGGCCGCCGCCCGGGTGCAGTTGCTGTGGCGCGATCGCGGCCTGGCGGTGCGCAGCGATGCCGCGCTGCTGCTGCGGATCGTCGGCAACCTCGTGAGCAACGCGGTGCACCATACGCCACCCGACGGCACGGTGCTGGTGACCGCGCGCCGGCGCGGCGACGCGGTGCGCATCGAGGTGCGCGACAACGGGGTCGGCATCGCGCCGATCCACCAGACCCGCATCTTCGAGGAGTTCTACCAGGTCGCGAACACCGAGCGCGACCGGCGCCAGGGCTTCGGCCTCGGCCTCGCGATCTGCTCGCGCATCGCGGCCCTGCTCGGCGCTCGCATCTCGGTGCGCTCGGCGCTCCAGGCCGGCAGCACCTTCGCGATCGAATTGCCGCTGGCGAGCCCGCGCGAGGTGGTGCCGGTGGCGCCCGAAGCACCGGCGTCGGCGCCGCTGGCGGGCCTCCACTGCCTGGTGGTGGACGACGATCCGGCGATCCTCGAGGGCAGCCGGACCTTGCTCGCGCAATGGGGCTGCCAGGTGGATTGCGCCTCCAACCAGGCCGAGGCCCTGGCGCAGCTCGGCACCGGCGGCGCGCACTTCGACGTCGTGCTGTGCGACCTGCAACTGGCCCACGACGAGGACGGCATGGAGGTGCTCGCGGCGGCGCACCGGCTGCAGCCGGACGCGCTGCCGGTGCTGGTGTCGGGCGCCACCGGGCCCGAGGCGCTGCAGCGTTTGCGGCAGGGCGGCGTGCTGCTGCTCACCAAGCCGGTGGCGCCGGCCAAGCTGCGGGCGCTGCTGTCGACCCGGCGCAGCACTGTCATGGCCTGACTTGAATTCGAAAGCATTCCTTGTCGAATCAACTTGTTGGTTGGCTGTGACATAGCGCCCGAACAGCGCATGCGCCAGCACGACGATTCGCCATGTTTAAGGCACGCCATTGATACCATTTGTATCTTTACCCCGGTCCGCAGGCTGCGGAAAGGATGAGTTGGGACACATGGAACCGATGCACTGGGAGTACATGGGCGCGCTGGGCGGCGTGATCGGCATCGGCTGGCTGGTCGTGGTGCCGATGTACCGTGGCTGGAACCACCTCAACGACAAGATGACCGCCCGCGTCAAGCGCAGCGTCCGAATGATGTCCGAGTGCGAAGAGCGAATGAACCCGATGACCACCGGCGCCGAGGCCGGTCCGACGGGCTCGCGGCTTCGCTGAGCGCGTCAGCCCGGCGCGCGGCCCGGCGCCGTCAAGACCGGGTCCATCGCGGTTCCGAGCCCGAAACGCACGCTCTCGCCCTCCACCGTCACCGCACAGCCCAGCCCGTCGGCCAGTGCCTGCAGCGCGATGGCGTCGATCGCGAGCGCGCGCGGCGCCCGGTGGGCGCCGGCGATGGGCTCGACCGGCGCCGCGGCGCCATGGCTGGCCACGAAGCGCAGCCCGTCGCCGCCCACGGCCTCGACCCGGATCTCGCCCAGGTTGGGCACGCTGTCGTGCAGGTGGCCGAGGGCGCCCAGCGCCATGTAGCGCAGCGCCGCGGCGGCCGGAAAGCGCGGCTCGCCTTCGACCGGCGCGAGCCCCTCGCCGAGCCTCAGCCCGATGCCGTTGAGCTCGAACGCCACCCGCATCAAGGTCGTGCACTGGGCCACCAGTGCGCTGCGCGTGATGCCGTCGTCATGGGTGGCCAGCTCCCAGTCGCGCAGCGAGCGCACGCCGCTGGCCAGCGCCGCCACCTGGTCCTCGATCAGCGCCACGCGCTCGGCCATGGCGGCGGCATCGGGGGCGACCTCGGCCACGTTGGCGAGCTGGCGCTTGAGCAGCAGCACGCCCATCCGGATCACCGACACCGGGGCCGCCATCTCGTGGCGCAGCGCCGGCAAGGCGCGGGTCAGCAGCTCGTGGCGCACCCCTGCCGCCATCCAGCTGCGCGCTCCGGGCGAAGACTTCATCGAGCCGTCATCCCGCCAGCGGCCGCGCCAGGATGCGATCGAGGACGTCGAAATCGATCGGCTTCTGCAGGTGGTGGTCGAACAGCCCCGCGGCGTCGCCGGCCTCGTCGGCGGCGTAGCCCGAGATCGCGACCAGGAGCGGCGGCTCGCCGCGGGCGCTGGCGCGCAACTGGCGCGCCACCTCGGTGCCGGGAAAATCGGGAAGGGTGAGGTCGACCAGCGCGGCGTCGAAGCGCTGCTGGGCGGCCACATCGAGCGCCTGCTGGCCGGTGTAGGTGCAGCATGCCGTGTGGTCCTGCAGCACCAGCAGCTCCTGCAGCAGGTCCGCCGCGGCGTGGTTGTCGTCGACGATCAGGACGTTCACTTGCAAATCTCCACCAAAGCAAAGTTCCAGAGTATCGGGCTGGCAAGCGCAATGGCGGTGTAGGACGCCGCCCCGCACCGTTCAGGCCGCCGGCGTGTCGGCGCTCAGCGGCAGAATCACGCTGAAGGTGGCGCCCTGCCCCGGCGCACTCGCCAGTTCGATCTCGCCGCCGTGCGAGCGCACGATCTGGCGCGCGATATAGAGGCCCAGCCCCAGGCCCGGGGCCTGCCGGCGGCTGTCGTCGGTGCGCTCGAACTGCTCGAAGATCCGCGCATGGTCCTCGGCCGCGATGCCCGGGCCCTGGTCGCTGACGCTCATCCGCGCGCGGCCCCCCTCCTGGCGCACGCTGACCTCGACCTGCTTGCCGCCACCGTAGCGCAGCGCGTTGGTGATCAGGTTGGTCAGCACCTGCTCGATGCGGAACTCGTCCCACACGCCCGGCACGCCGGCCGGCGCTTCGAGGCGGATCGGTGGGCCCACCGCCTCGGCCTGCTGTGCCAGGCTCTCGACCACGCCGCGCGCCAGCTGCGCGAGGTCCACCGGCCGGGGCTGGATCGACAGGGCGCCGCTGCGCATGCGGGTGACGTCGAGCATGTCGTCGATCAGCCGAACCATGTTCTGGATCTGGCGCTGGTCGCGCTCGATCATCGCCGGCAGGCGGTCAGGCGCGAAGGGCGCCATGTTGTTCTTCGACAGGTGCAGCTTGCGCACCTGGGTCTCGAGGTAGAGCGTGTTGAGCGGCGTGCGCAGCTCGTGAGAGACCATCGACATGAAGTCGTCGCGCATGCGCACCGCGCGCTCCAGCTCGCGCTGGGTGCACTGCAGCTGCTGCACCAGCGCCTCCTGCCGGCGGTGCGACACGGCCAGTGCGTCGATCTCGTGCTTGAGCGCCTTGCGATGCCGGTACAGGTCGACGAAGACGCTGACCTTGCTGCTCACCGTCTGGGCATCGAGCGGTTTCTGCAGGAAGTCGACCGCGCCGCTCTCGTAGCCCTTGAAGGCGTAGTTCATCTCGCGCCCGGCGGCGCTCACGAAGATGATCGGGATGTGGCGCGTGCGCTCGGTGCCGCGCATCATCTCGGCCAGTTCGAAGCCGTTCATGCCCGGCATCTGGACGTCGAGGATGGCGAGCGCGAACTCGTGCTCCAGCAGCAGCGCCAGCGCCTGCTCGGCCGACGACGCCTGGTACACCGGCCGCCCCGGGCCGCGGATCAGCGCCTCGAGCGCCAGCAGGTTTTCCGGCAGGTCGTCGACGATCAGCAGCTTGCTTTCGACATCAATGGGCATGGGCAGCATCCAGTTCCAGCAGAAGCGCGCGGATCTCGCGCAGGGGTAGCACGAAATCGGGCGCGTGGGCGGCGATGGCCGCGCGCGGCATGGTCGGCACCAGGGCCTCGGCCGGGTCCTGGACCACCGTCAGTCCGCCGGCCTGGTGGATGCGCAGCAGGCCCTCGGCGCCGTCTTCGTTGGCTCCGGTGAGCAGCACGCCGGCCAGCGCCGGGCCATAGGCATCGGCCGCCGAAGCCATCAGCACGTCGATGGCCGGCCGCGAGAACAGCACAGGCGGCTCGCAGCTCAGCGAGAAGCAGCGGTCGCGCTCGATCGACAGGTGATAGCCGGGCGGCGCGAAGTACAGCGTGCCCTGCGCCACCGGCGCCTTGTCCTCGGCCTCCAGGACCGGGAACGGCAGCCGGTGGCGGAAGATCTCGGCCAGCCGGCTTTCATGGGCCTCGGGCAAGTGGATCACGACCGCGGTCGGCAGCCGCCAGCTGGCCGGCAGGTCGCCGAGCAGCGCGATCAGCGCGTCGACGCCACCGGCCGAGGCGCCGACGACCACGGCCTCGATCCGACGCGGCGGCAGCGGACTGGCGGTCATGCGGCAACCTCCGTGCTTCGCACTGCGGTGCGAGCCCCCTTCGGAGCGGCCGGGCGGGGGCTCATGAGGCCTTCCGGTAGATGCGCTCGGCGCGCGCCAGCACCCCGAAGCGTTCGGCATAGCCGGAGAAGTCGATGCTCTCCTTGGCGCCGAGGCCGAGAAAGCCGCGGTGGCACAGCGACTCGTGGAACAAGCCCAGCGCGCGGTCCTGCAGGGCCCGGTTGAAGTAGATCAGCACGTTGCGGCAGGACACCAGGTGGGTCTCGGCGAACACGCTGTCGGTCGCCAGGCTGTGGTCGGCGAAGGTCACGTCGGCGCACAGCGAGGGATCGAAGCGGGCGGCGTCGTAGGCCGCGGTGTAGTAGTCCGAGAAGGCGCGCTGGCCGCCGGCGCGCTGGTAGTTGGCGGTGTAGTTGCGCACCGACTCGAGCGGAAAGATGCCCTGGCGGGCCTTCTCGAGCGAAGCCGGATTGATGTCGGTCGCATAGATGCGGGTGCGCTCGAGCAGGCCTTCCTCGCGCAGCAGGATGGCCAGCGAGAACACCTCCTCGCCGGTGCTGCAGCCCGCCACCCAGACCGTCAGCGACGGATAGGTGTGGAGCACCGGCACCACCTGGCGCCTGAGCGCCAGGAAGTAGGCCGGGTCGCGGAACATCTCGCTGACCGGGATCGTGAGGTATTGCAGCAGCTGCGCGAACAGCGTCGGGTCCCGCAGCACGCGCTCCTGCAGCGCCGAGATGTTCGGCAGGCCGAGCTGGCCCAGCGCATACAGCACGCGCCGCTTTTGCGAGGCGCCGGTGTAGTCGCGGAAGTCGTAGCTGTACTTGAGGTAGATCGCCTCCATCAGCAGGCGCAGCTCGATCTCCGTGGCGCTCGGCGGATGCAGCGCGCGTTGCACCGGGTCCGTCTTCACAGCCGCTCCATCTTCGGCATCCACACGCGCAGCAGCGAGAACAGCCGGTCGAGGTCGACCGGCTTCGCCAGGTAGTCGTTGGCGCCGGCCGCCAGGCACTGCTCCTGGTCGTCCTTCATGGCCTTGGCGGTGACCGCGATCACCGGCAGTTTCTCGAAACGCGGGTCCTGGCGCAGCCGGCGCGTGGCCTCGAGGCCGTCCATCTCCGGCATCATGACGTCCATCAGCACCAGGTCGATGTCCTCGACCTGGTCGAGCTTTTCGAGCGCCTCGCGGCCGTTGCGGCCGATCTCGACCGTGGCGCCGCGCTGCTCCAGAGCGCTGGTGAGGGCGAAGATGTTGCGTACGTCGTCGTCCACCAGCAGGATGCGGCGGCCCTCGAACACCCGGTCGCGGCCGCGCGAGGTCTTCAGCATGCTCTGGCGTTCGCTCGACAGGTCGGCCTCGACCTTGTGCAGGAACAGCGTGACCTCGTCGAGCAGGCGTTCGGGCGAGCGCGCGCCCTTGATGATGATCGAGCGCGAATAGCGCAGCAGCTCGGCTTCCTCGTCGCGGGTCAGGTTGCGCCCGGTGTAAACGATCACCGGCGGGAACGACACGATCTCCTCGGTCGCCATCCGCTTGAGCAGCTCGCTGCCCTGCATGTCGGGCAGCCGCAGGTCGGTGATCATGCAGTCGAAGACGCGGCTGCGCAGCAGCGCCAGCGCCTCCCCGCCCGACGCCACCGCGGTGATCACGACGTCGTCATCGGCGATCAGCTTCACCACGCTGTCGCGCTGCAGCGCGTCGTCCTCGACCAGCAGCACCGTCTTGACCTTCTGCGTCAGCTTGTCCTCGAACTTGCGGAACACGGCCTTCAGCTGGTCGCGCGTGGTCGGCTTCAGCGCATAGCCGATCGCGCCCATGTGCAGCGCCGCCTCGGCGCTGTCCTGGGCCGACACCACGTGGACCGGGATGTGGCGGGTCAGCGGATCGTCCTTGAGGCGCTGCAGCACGCCGAGGCCGGGGCTGTCGGGCAGCCCCATGTCGAGCAGGATCGCGTCGGGCAGGAACTGGGTCGCCAGGCTGAAGCCGTCGGCCGCGCCATGGGCGATCAGGCAGCGGTAGCCGAGCTCGTGCGCGAGGTCGTAGAGGATGTGGGCGAACTGCGGTTCGTCCTCGATCACCAGCACCCGCCGGGCCTGGTCGCGCGGCAGGGCGCGATCGTCGGCGAACTGGGGCGCGGGGATCGCCGCCGCGACCGGGGCCGCAGGGGCCGGCGGCGCCGGCGGCAGATCGGCGCGGGCCGGCGCGGGGGGCGCCTTGGGCGCCGCCGTCGCTTCGGCCTGCGGCGACCGCGCCGGCAATTGCAGCGTGAAGGTGCTGCCGGCGCCGGGCACGCTGTGCACGTTCAGCGTGCCGCCGAGCAGGCGGGTCAGGTCGCGCGAGATCGACAGGCCCAGGCCGGTGCCGCCGTAGCGCCGGCTGGTGGTGCCGTCGGCCTGGCGGAAGGCCTCGAAGATCACCTCCTGCTGGTCGGCCGGGATGCCGATGCCCGAATCGGACACCGCGAAGGCGGCTCCCCCATCGGCCGTGCCCGACACGGTCATTGCGACCTCGCCACGGTCGGTGAACTTGAGCGCGTTCGACAGCAGGTTCTTGAGGATCTGCTCGACCCGCTGCCGGTCGGTGACCAGCGAAGCCGGCGCGTCGGGACGGATGTCGAGCCGGAAGCCGAGCTGCTTCTGCCCCGCCAGCGGGGCGAAGTTCATGCGCAGGCTCTCGCCGAGCCTGGCGAGCGGCACATGCTCGGCCACCACGTCGAGCTTGCCGGCCTCGACCTTGGCGATGTCGAGGATGTCGTTGATCAGCACCAGCAGGTCGTTGCCCGAGGCGTAGATCGATTCGGCGAACTTCACCTGCTCGGCGTCGAGGTTGCCCCGCGGGTTGTCACCCAGCAGCTTGGCCAGGATCAGCGCGCTGTTGAGCGGCGTGCGCAGCTCGTGCGACATGTTGGCCAGGAACTCGGACTTGTAGCGGCTCGCGCGCTGCAGTTCGTCGGCCCGCTCCTCGAGGTCGCGCTGGACCCGGCGCAGCGCGGCATTGCGCTGGTCCAGCGCCTCCGTGCGCTCCGAGAGCTGGCTGTTGGTCTGTTCAAGTTCGGCCTGCTGGTTCTCCAGCGTGGCCTGCGAGGCCCGCAATGCGCGCGACTGCTCCTCGAGCTCCTCGTTGGCGGTGCGCAGCTCTTCCTGCTGGACCTGGAGTTCCTCGTTGAGCTGCTGGGTCTCGGCCAGCGCGTCCTGCAGTTGCTGGCGATAGCGCACCGCGCCGACCGCGCTGCCGATGGTGGCGGCCACCAGGTCGAGCAGCTGCAGGTCGCGCTCGTTCGGCGGGCGCGGCAGGCCGAGCTCGATCACGCCGTTGACGACGCCGTCGTTCTGGACCGGCAGCAGCACCGCGGCCGCCGGCGCCATCTCGCCAAGCCCCGAATTGACCTTCAGGTAGTCGGCCTGCACCGGCTCGACCCGCAGCAATCGCCGCTCCGACGCCGCCTGCCCGACCAGGCCCTCGTTGGGAGCGAACACCTGTGGCGAGGCCTCGGCCGCGGTCGAGAAGCCATAGCTCGCGATCCGGTGCAGCGCGCCATGGCGCTCGCGCAGGTACATCGCGCCGACCAGGCTGCCGACATGGCGCGAGAAGAAGGCCAGCACCTTGCGCCCCATCTCCTGGGCGCCGGGCTCGCCCACCAGTTCGGCACCCAGCTCGGTCTGGGCGCTGCGCAGCCAGGCCTGCTGCCGCAGCGTCTCGGCATGCGCGGCCTGCTCGCCCAGCGCCGCGTCGTAGCTGTCCGACAGGCGCAGCAGCTGGCGCCGGCCGAAATAGGCCAGCAGCCCGGTGGAGGCCAGGGTGAACAGCACGAACAGCGCGACGATCGCGATGCTGGTGTTCGTCACTTCGTTGTTGCGCTGGAAGCGCAGGTTGCGCTCGGTGTCGACGAAGGCCGCGAACTCGGCGCGCATGTCGTCGGTCAGGCGCTTGCCGCGGCCCAGGCTCACCGCCTGCTGGTAGTCGCCGCCGTTGCGCCGCAGGGCGATGGTCTCGCGGGCGAAGTCGTTCCACGAGGCCTGCAGCGCAGCGATGCGGTCGACCCGCGCCGCCTGCGCGGGGTTGTCGGACACCAGGGCCTTCAAGGCGCCGAAGTCGTCTTTCACGCGCGCCAGGGCGCTGTCGTAGGGCTCCAGGAAACTCTCGTCGCCGGTGATCAGGAAGCCCCGCATGCCGGTCTCCATGTCGATGCTGCGGCGCTGCAGCTCGGTCGCGCTGCCCGTGACGCGGTCGGTGTGCTCGACCCAGCCGATCACCGACAGCAGGTAGAGGATCAACCCGACGAAGACCACGGCCCCGACCACGCCGCCGATCAGCGGCAGCTTCAGGTTGCGGCTGAGCAGGCGCTGGAATTCCTCGGGGTCGATCGCGGAGGGAGTTTTCATGGAGTCGGAGATGGACGAAGCAAAACCCGAGAAGCGTGCCAGACCCGGCGGCCGAGCCCTGTCGGATAAGGCCGCGAACTGGGCCGCCGCGCCTTGCGATGCGGCAGCGCCGCGCTACCCTTGCCCCATGGACATCTTCGACGAACCCAAGATCGACTGCCACAACCACATCCTCGACCCCAGGCGCTTCCCCTATGCGAGCGACACGCACTACGCGCCGGCGGGCCAGGAGACGGGCTCGGCCGATCTCTTCCTGGCCGTGATGGCGGCCCATGGCGTGCAGCGTGCCCTGGTCGTCGGCCCCAACTCCGGCTACGGCACCGGCAACAACGCCTGCCTGCTCGACGCCATCGCGCGCAGCCAGGGCCGCATGAAGGGGATTGCGGTGGTCGACAACGGGATCGCGCTCGACGCACTGGCCGAGCTGAAGGCGCAGGGCATCGTGGGCGTGGCCTTCAACCCCTCCTTCCTCGGCGTCGACTACTACCTCGGTGCCGGCGCGCTGGTCGGCAAGCTGCGCGAGCTCGGCCTGCTGCTGCAGGTACAGGTCGAGCGGGACCAGCTGCCCGCCCTGCTGCCGCTGCTGGCGGACGCCGGCGTGCCGATCCTGATCGACCATTGCGGCAAGCCCGATATCGCGGCAGGCCTGCGGCAGCCCGGCTTCCAGGCGCTGCTCGGCCTGGGACGATCGGGCAAGGCCTGCGTCAAGCTGTCCGGCTTCGCGAAGTTCTCGGGCCAGCCGCATCCGCACCAGGATGTCTGGCCCTTTGTTCGGGCCCTGGCCGAGGCGTTCACGCTCGAGCGCTGCCTGTGGGGCTCCGACTGGCCCTACCTGAGGGCGACCGAACGAATCGACTATGGCCTACAGCTGAAACTGATGGAGCAGCTCTTCCCGGATGCCGGCGAGCGCCGGAAGCTGTTCTGGGAAACGCCCCGACGGCTTCTTGGATGGACCGACTGAGCCGCGCGGCGCCGGAAAGGAACCGCCATGGACCCCACACCCCTCCACCCTCCCCCGGGCCGCTCGCTCAAGGCGATGTGGGCCACCATCGGCGCCCTCGCCGTGGCGGTCGCGGCGCTGGGTGGCGTCCTGCTGCACCAGCAGGCCCGCAACGCGGACTCGGCGCCGGCTTCACCGGTGGCCGCGGCGCCGCCGATGCTGGCGCCCGCGCCCGATGACGGCAAGCCCGGCCTGGTGCCGGCCGCGCCGCCACCGCCGGTCGTGGCGCAGGCGCCCGCCCCCGTTCGCGCGCCCGACGTGCTGCCGCCACCTGCCGCGCCGGCAGCAGCAGCCGCCGCCCCCCCGGCGCCGCGCCCGGTGCCGGTCTGCGCCACCTGCGGCCACGTCGAGTCGGTCCGCCCCGTGCAGCGCCAGGTTCCGGCCACCGGTGTCGGCGCCGTGGCCGGCGGTGTGCTGGGTGGCGTCCTGGGCCACCAGATCGGCAATGGCAACGGCCGCACCGCGGCGACGGTGATCGGCGCGGTGGGCGGCGGCTTCGCGGGCAACGAGGTCGAGAAGCGCTACCACACCGCCACCGTCTACGAGGTCGGGGTGCGGATGCAGGACGGATCGCTGCGCACCGTCGAGACCGCCACGGCGCCGCCGGTCGGCAAGGCGGTCACGCTCAAGGGCAAGCTGCTGCAGCCGGCCGACGGCCACAAATAAGCTTCAGGCCGGCACCGCGTCGACGTTGGTCCGGTCCCAGTGCCGGTGCTTCGCGATCGCGGCGACGAAGTCCTGCGCCACCTGCTGCGCGGCGCTGGCATCGCCCAGGTTGGTGACCGGGGTCGCCGCCACGACCACGCCCGACGGCGCCGCCTTCGGGTCGGCGCCGATGCCCAGCGTGGCCAGCAGTTCGACCCCCTCGCCCACGGTGCAGATCGCCTTGCAGTGCTTGTAGGCCTCGAGCACGAAGTGCACCGCGTCGCCGTTGGCCGCCAGCGTTCGGGCGCCCTCGGCCCCGGCCGGCACCAGCACGGCGTCGAACATCACCGATGGCATGTTGACGAAGGTCGCATCGACATCCAGCTGGCGCTTCGAGGCGCTGGCGACCGTGCCGAGCCGCGGTCCGACCAGCTTGCACTGCGCGCCGGCCTGCTCGATGCCCTCGCGGATCGCCTTCAGCGACGCCGAGTCGACCCCGTCGGCGACCAGGATGGCGACCTTGCGGGTCTTGATCGAGCCGTTGCCGGTGTCTGCCATGCTGAGCGCCCGCGATTCGTCGATCGGCATCGTGAAGCGGTGGGCCCGGAAGCCCGCGCGCCCGGCCGCGGCCTTGGCGTCGGGTGCGTTGATGCCCAGCACCTCTGCCACGCGCCGCGCCAGCTTCTCGTCCACGTGCGCCAGGTTGTCGACCATGCGCTGGCGCACGGCCGGCACCTCGACCTTGGACAACTCGAAGCGGAAGGCCGCGATGATGTGCTCCTTCTCGGGCGCACTCTGGCTGTTGAAGAAGAGCCGGGCCTGCGTGAAGTGATCGTCGAAGGACGGACTGCGCCGGCGCAGCTTGGGCGGCTCCAGTTCCTCCGGGAAGGACTGGAAGCCGGCGCTGGCGCCATCGACCCGGAACTCCTTGCCGTCGCCCAGCGAATTCGGCTCATACGCCACCTGGCCGCGCGCGATGGTCTGCCGGTGCATGCCGTCGCGCTGGAAGTTGTGGAAGGGGCAGACGCCCTTGTTGATCGGCAACTCGTGGAAGTTGGCGCCGCCCAGGCGCGAGATCTGCGTGTCGGTGTAGGAAAACAAGCGCCCCTGGAGCAGCGGGTCGTTCGAGAAATCGATGCCCGGCACCACGTGGCCCGGATGGAACGCGACCTGCTCGGTCTCGGCGAAGAAGTTGTCCGGGTTGCGGTTCAGCACCATGCGGCCGATGCGCTGCACCGGCACCATCTCCTCCGGAATCAGCTTGGTCGGATCGAGCAGGTCGAAGCCGAAGGCATGTTCCTTGTCCTGCGGGATCATCTGCACGCCGAGTTCCCATTCCGGGAAATCGCCGGCCTCGATCGCCTCCCACAGGTCGCGCCGATGGAAATCGGCGTCCTTGCCGGCGATCTTCTGCGCCTCGTCCCAGGCGAGGCCGTGGATGCCCAGCTTGGGTTTCCAGTGGAACTTGACGAAGTGGCTCTCGCCGCGTGCGTTGACGAAGCGGAAGGTATGGACGCCGAAGCCCTCCATCATGCGCAGGCTGCGCGGAATGGCGCGGTCCGACATGGCCCACATCAGCATGTGGGTGGTCTCGGGCATCAGCGAGGCGAAGTCCCAGAAGGTGTCGTGCGCGCTCGCCGCCTGCGGCATGCCATGGTGCGGCTCCGGCTTGACGGCGTGGACCAGGTCGGGGAACTTCATCGCGTCCTGGATGAAGAACACCGGGATGTTGTTGCCCACCAGGTCGTAGTTGCCTTGCTGGGTGTAGAACTTGACCGCGAAGCCGCGCACGTCGCGCACCGTGTCGGCCGAGCCTTTCGATCCCGCCACGGTCGAGAAGCGCACGAAAACGGGCGTCTTCACCGCCGGATCCTGCAGGAACTCGGCCGCCGTGAATTGCGACATCGACTTGTAGACCTCGAAATAGCCGTGCGCTGCGGACCCCCGGGCATGCACCGCACGCTCGGGAATGCGCTCGTGGTCGAAGTGCGTGATCTTTTCCCGCAGGATGAAGTCCTCGAGCAGGGTCGGCCCGCGCGGCCCCGCCTTCAGCGAGTTGTGGTTGTCCGGCACCTGCAGGCCCTGGTTGGTGGTCAGCCGGGCGACGTTGTCGCTGGTGAAGGCAGCCAGTTGGTCCTGCTTGGCCTGGCTGCCGTCGCCCGGCTTCGGGCGACGGCCGGCGGCCGCCTTGTTCTGTTGCGTCATCGGGGTGTCCTCGGGTTTTCGCAGAACGACGGCCGGCGACCGGGCCGCGGTCCATACTGCGGGTGATGCCTCAGCTTAAAGTCGGGCCGGCGCGCAGCACGTAGTGGGCGCGCGCTCCCGGCTGTCGGCGCTGCGAGGCGATCACGGTAGGACCGCACCGACGATCCCTCGCGATGGCCTACGCGGTTTCGGGCGGCCCTGCCCACGCGACGCCGCGGTGCACTTCCTTACGATGAAGTACGTCCCGGCCGGCATCAAACCTGCTTTACCAGTTTTTCTCCACCAAAGGTCCGCGCACCATGCTCATCAGAATCGGATTCGACATCGAGCTCGGGGTCACGGCGCCGACGGCCCTCATCTACATGCTGCAGCTCCATCCTTCGCGCGCAGCCGACCTCCAAGGCAGCGAGCAGCTCACGATCAGCCCGCCGCTGCGCACCGACCACTACACCGACAGCTTCAACAACCACTGCGCCCGCGTGGCGGTGCCCGCCGGCGTGAGCCGCGTGCGACTGCGCAACGAAGCGGTGGTGTTCGACACCGGCTGGCCGGACCCGGTGTGCCTCGGCGCGATCGAACATGCGCCCGCCGACCTGCCGCTGGAGACGCTGCAGTTCCTGCTGCCGAGCCGCTATTGCGAGGTCGACAGCGAACTGCTGCAGTTCGCCTGGGCCCAGTTCGGCGGCGTGCCGCAGGGCTGGCAGCGGGTGCAGGCGATCTGCGACTTCGTGCACAGGCACCTGCGATTCGACTACCAATGCGCCCGCGCCACGCGCACCGCGCTGGAGGGCTTCCGGGAGCGTGTCGGCGTCTGCCGCGACTTCACGCACCTGGCGATCACGCTGTGCCGCTGCATGAACATCCCGGCGCGCTACGTCACGGGCTACCTGGGTGACATCGGCATTCCACCGGTGCCGTATCCGATGGACTTCAGTGCCTGGTTCGAGGTCTACCTGGGCGACCGCTGGCACACCTTCGATGCCCGGCACAACACGCCGCGCATCGGAAGGGTGGTGATCGCGCGGGGCCGCGACGCGGCCGACGTGCCGATCACGATGGTGTTCGGCGTCAACACGCTGCAGCGCTTCGAGGTCACGACCGACGAGGTGATTGCCTAACTCGCACTGAAGTGCGCCCCGGCCATCACAAACGGAATCACCAGTTCGGGAACCAGGTACGCGAGCCAGACCCGGCGCGGCTCGGGCAGGCCCACCTTCGAGATCGACAACAGTCGGCCCAGGCCCGCGAGCAGCACGCCCAGGGCGATCAGGTAGACCAGGAAGCCCTGCTGGCGGACCGTGACGCCGGCCCAAAGGCAGATCAGCCCCATCGAGAAATAGACGCCCGCCATGAAGCGGTGAACGTTGTCCAGGCGCGGACTGGTGTCCGGTTGGCCGAGCACCATCTGCACGGTGCCGCCGAACAGGGCGATGGCGGCCACGAGGAACAGGCAGGCACGCACGATGACCTGGCTGACGAGGAGGGGGGCGTCGGGCGTCATGGAGCCTCTTTCTGGTGATCCGTTGCCGCATTCTGCCCAAGGCTAAGATCCGGCGAACCCCACTGCAGAGGAAGGTGCCGGATGCTGCGAACAATCCTGGCTTCGAGCCGCTACATCATGATCGTCCCCGTGATCGGCACCTTCCTGGGGTCGATGGCGCTGATCCTGTACGAGGCCATGGCGCTGTACGCGAGCTTCATCGACACCATCCGCGACGGCACCGTCTCGGCCAAGGCGGTCAAGATCTTCGCAGTCGGCATCGTCGAGGCGGTCGACGTCTTCCTGATCGCCATCGCGGTCTACATCATCAGCATCGGCCTCTATTCGCTGTTCATCGACGACAAGCTGCCGCTGCCCAAGTGGCTCGAGGTCCACAACCTCGAGGACCTCAAGGGCAACCTGGTCAGCGTGGTCATCGCGGTGCTCGCCGTGCTGTTCCTGCGCGAGGTCGTGGCCTGGGACGGCACCAGCGCCATCGCCGCGTTCGGCGCCGGCATGGCCCTGGTGATCGGCGCCCTGACCTTCTTCCTCGTCAAGAACAACGCCCGCCGATGACGCAAGGCCCGCCCCGCGAGCGCAGGCCACGGGCACCGACGGCGAGCGCAGCCTCGTCGACTTCGCCCGCCGGCACTTCGATCGTCACCTCGATCGGACCCGGCGCAGCGAAGGCCTCGACCCCGGCATCGATCCGGCCGAGGACGTGGAAGCCGCCGCTGATGGCCTGCCCGTCCTGGCGATAGAGGATCGCCAGGTCGGGGCCGGGCGCCCAGCAGATCATGTCGCCGACCTCGTAGGCCTGGGTCCGCGTGCCGCTCGCCGAGACGGCCGAGGGCAGCGGGCCGAATTTCTCGCGCCTGAACAGGTCGTGCAGCGTGAGCGTCAGCGGCAGCATGGCGACGAACTCCTGCGCCGCCCGGTTGTCCGCCAGGGTGGCCGGGATCACCTGGCCATTCAGCTTCAGATGGATCTTCATGTCTGGCCTCCCCGGCCCAGCTGGAGCTCGCGCAGGCGCTTCACGTCGCGCGCGGGGGGCGAGCCGAAGAAGCGGCTGTATTCACGATTGAACTGTGACTGGCTCTCGTAGCCGACCCGATGCCCCGCCGTGGCGGCGTCGACGTTCTCGCTGATCATGATGCGCCGCGACTCCTGCAGCCGCAGCTGCTTCTGGAACTGCAGCGGACTCATCGCCGTGACCGCCTTGAAGTGCTGGTGCAGCGACGACACGCTCATGTGGACCTCGTCCGCCAGGTCTTCGACCCGCAGCGCCTGCTGGAAGCGCTGCGAGAGCACGCTGATGGCCTGGGCGATGCGCTGGCTGTGGCTGTCGACCATCGCCATCTGGGCCAGCCGCCAGCCGTCGGGCGCCTTCAGGAGCCGGTACAGGATCTCGCGCGTGATCAGCGGCGCCAGCGCCGGCACGTCCTCGGGCGTGTCCAGCAGCCGGGTCAGGCGCAGCAGCGGGTCCAGCAGGGTGGTCGACAGGTCGCCGGTGAAGATGCCGCGCGGAGAGCGCCGGTTCGGGAGCGCGGCGTCGAGCTGCAGGTCCAGGCCGAGCGCCGCGATGTCCTTGACGTCGAAACTCAGCCGCAGGCCGAGGTACGGCGCCTCCGGCGAGGCGTCGACCACCTGGCCCGACACCGGCAGGTTCTGCGCCACGACCAGGTACTGGCTGCTGTCGTAGATGTAGACATCTTCGCCGAGCAGGACCCGCTTGCTGCCCTGCGCCAGCACGCAGAACGCCGGCTCGTGGATCGCATGCACCGGATGCTGCATCTGCGAAGCCCGGGCCAGGAGCAGGCGCGGTATCGCGGTCTGATGGGCGCCGTCGACGACGGTCATCCGGTCGATCAGCGCGGCGAGTTCGGCCCGCATCACGGTGGTCTGAAGTTGCTCGACGGGGCGCTCGCCATGCAGCGATCGAGGGGTGGAAGTGAACATGGAGCGAAGCTTAGGCATCTCGCGCCCGCTTGTCTCGGCCCGGGCGCGTCTGCCGGACCATCGTGCAAACATCCTCCAGAATCCTGCAAGCGGAAGGCTTCGCGGCGACGCGGCAGCCTGGGGCGACAATCGGCGCGTCGTTCGAAATCACCGCCAAGATGCCGCCCCCACAGTACCTGTTCCTCAGCCTTGCGGACCCTGCGTCGTCGGGCGGCCCTGCGCGCGTGCTGAATGCCGCGGGCCGATGGGCCCTGCAGGGCAGTGCGCGATCCCCCCTGCTGGCGTGGCCCGCGACCGAGGCGCCTGCCGCGCAGGCGGCGGCCGAGCGCGCGTCCGCGGCGCGCGGCCGCGCCGTCGCCGTGCGGGCGCAAACGGATGCCGGCGGGGTCGACGGCAGCGAGATCCAGCTGTTCGACGATGCCTTCGAGGCGGCGCTGCTGGGGCCCGCCGCCCACAGCGAGGCCAAGGCCCGACGCCTGCGCACCGAAGCCGAGAAGCTCGATGCGTTCTGCATGATCGTGCGTGCCGCCTCGGCCGCACCGGACCAGCAGGCCTTCGCCCAGGTCGGTCGGGCGGCGTCGAAGGCGTTGCAAGCCAAGTTCGGCGGCGGATCGATCACGTCCGCATTCGCGTGGCTGGCCGGGCCGGCGGGGCAGGCAGCGCTCGAGAGCCTCCTCACCGGCGACATCGAGCCCACGGGCGTGCTGTCGATCGCGCAGATCGTCGAGGCCGCGCGGCTCGCGCAGCAGGCGGAGCAGCTGCGCGAGAACCGCTGAGGGGCCTCAGCCCAGCGGGTCGAAGCCGGGTGCCTGGCTCATCTCGGAAGGCTTGTAGATCTTGTGCTGCGCCGCCGGGCCGCCGGCGTCCGTGACCACCAGCAGGCGCCAGAGGGGATCGCGCGCCGAGGCCGTGCGCTCTTCGCCGGTGAGCTTGAAACCCGGCAGGCCCGAGGCGGTGCCTTTCACCGCGACCTTCAGCAAGGTCACGCCCTTGGCGTTCGACACCTCGAGGTCGAAGCCGATCTGCTGGGCGCTGACGTCCTCGGCCTTGTAGCCGTAGCCGCCGAAGTGACGCTTCACGTAGTCGAGCGCGGCGGCCTGGAGCTGCTCCGGCGAAGCGGCCTGCGCCGCCGCAGGGGCCGCCTCGGCCGGAGCCGGAACACCGCCACGCGCCTTGGCGGCCTGCACTTCGGCCTCGGTGGGCAGCCAGCCGCGCGGGCCGCGGACCAGCACCGCCAGCAGCTGGTCGGGCTCCCAGGAGGCGACGTGCCATTCGTCGTCGTCGCGCACCCGGGTCGACACCTTGGCGCTCTTGTTGGTCTCGAGTTCGGCGATCGGCACCCGGTTGGTCTGCACGACCGCCCTGAAGCCCTGGCCGGCGTCGAGGGTTCGCTTGAGCAAGGCCAGCCGGTCCTTGGCGCGCTGGACCTGGTTGGCCGTGCGCGCGCCGCCGCTCGCGCGGTGCTGGGTGTCCAGCGACTCGAGGTAGAACCAGCGTCCACCGGCGCCGACGCTGACATATTCGGCCCAGATGGTGGCGATGACGTTGTCGCCGGTCGCCATCCAGGCGTACTCGTAGGGCTTGTCGCGGGCATCGAACACGCCCATCTTGGCGACGATCTCGACCGGGGTGAGCCGTGGTCCTGACAGTCGCTTCTCATCGATGACAGCGAGTACCTGGGGGTCGACTTCCTTGTCCATTCAGTAGGCTTGTGGCGAGTTGGGGGGGTTGGCAGTATGCCGCATCACCCATGGATGGCGAGTTCCCTTGCCTCCCGTTCGGCGTCCGTGTCCCTCACCGCCTGGACTCGCTCGATGGCCTCGATGTAGCGCGCGGGAAGCCCGCTTTGCCTGGCCCCGGCAAGCACGTGCCGCAGGTACCAGGTGTAGGGCCTCAGCGCCGAATTCTTTCGGGTCGCCAGGTAGGTCAGCGCCAGGACCTCCCCCGAATCCGTCCGGACGCTGATCTGGACGGCGTCGTAGCCGTCTCCGAGGCCTTCCGCCTTGTCGAGCGCCTGGCGGTCGCGACCGGCGATCTGGAACAAGGCGCCATGGACCGCGTCGAGCGGCGCATCGGTGCGCTCGCAGTCGGCCTTGCCCGAGCCATCCCTGCCGACCTTGTCGAAAACCAGGCGATAGCCCGCCACGCTCCCCGAGCCCTTCCGCTCGGCGGACGGCGCCCGGTCCGCGGCGCGGAGGCGCTCCCCGCTCATGTTGGAGCCGTAGGCAAAGTAGACGAAGGGGGCCGGGTCCATCCCGCGAAGTCGTGGGCCGTCAGCGCACCGTCGACATCACGGTGGCGCGGCAGCGGGGCTGCTCGGATGGCTGCAGCAGGCGGCAGTTGTCGAGGGCGCGCTGCTGCATGTCGCTCAGCCGGGGCTGGTTGCGCCGTGGCGGCGGCGGCTGGTGCCATTGATTCGGGGGCGGCCGGTGCCAGTTCTGCTGGTGCGGTGGCCGGTGCCAGTTCTGGTTGTGATTCCAGCGCTGGCCGCCGCCGCGCTGCCAGCCACGCTCCCACATGCAGCGCTCGAAGTTCACGCCCCGCCGGTCGCACGCCCTGAGGTCGCGGTCGAACTGCGGGCTGTTGTGCCACTGGGCCGAGGCGGGCCCCGCGGTCAGGAACCCGGCCATGGCCAGGAGCAGGGTCGGGATCACCTTGTTCATGCCGCGCAATATTGCATCCCCGCGCCGATTGCGCAAGGCGGTCGAAGAGCTCGCATCAGGCCGGCACGTAGCCCAGCTTCTTCATCGCCGGCCCCAGCGCCTTGCGGCTCTTCTCCATGCCGTCCCAGGGACCATTGCCGACCGCCAGCCGTTCGGCGATGTTGCGCACCGTCCATTGCGATGCGCTGCGCAGATCGGGCAGTTCGTCCCATGCCAGCGGCACCGACACGCCGAGCCCCGGACGCGAGCGCGCCGACCAGGCGCTGGCGGTGGTCGCGCCGAAACCGTTGCGCAGGTAGTCGACGAAGATCTTGCCGACGCGATTGCGCGGCCCGCTCTTGGCGACGAAGCGCTCCGGGATGGTGGTCGCCAGGTGCTGCACGACGGCCTGCGAGAAGCCCTTGACCGCATCCCAGCCGTGCTGCCGCTTGATCGGCACCAGCACGTGCAGCCCCTTGCCGCCGCTGGTCTTGAGAAAGGCCGGCAGGCCGAGCTCGGCCAGCAGCGTCTGCACCAGCATCGCCGCCTCCTGCATGCGCGCCCAAGGCACGCCGTCGCCCGGATCGAGGTCGAAGGTGATGCGGTCGGGCGTGTCGATCGCCTTCGACGTCGCGTTCCAGGTATGGAACTCGATCACGTTCATCTGCGCCGCCGACAGCAGCCCGCGCGCGGTGTCGATCTGCAGCAGCGGATCGTGATCGCGGTCGAGCGAAGGGTCGAGCAATTTCACGCCCGGCAGCTCGCTGTGCTGCGCATGTTTCTGGAAGAACAGCTCGCCGCCGATCCCCTCGGGCGCCCGCACCAGCGACACCGGCCGCCCCTTCAGGTGCGGCAGCATGAGTTCGGCCACCTGCTCGTAGAACGCCACCAGCTCGCCCTTGGTGGTGCCGCTCTCGGTGTCGATCACGCGCTCGGCGTGGGTGATGCGCATCGCCATGGACTTCTTCGCTCCTCTTTCGTGGCCGTCGGCGCCCGCGGGGGTGGCCTCGGGCGGCTCGGCGCGCTCGCGCCGGATCTGCGCCGCCGGCTTGTCGCTGCGCAGCCCCTGGAACACCGGGTGGCGGATCCGGCCCTCGCGGGTCCACTCGCCGAAGGACACCTCGCACACCAGCACCGGCTTCACCCACTGCGCCCTCACTCCGGCGGGCTTCTCGCCGAACGGGCAGGTGTCGCTGGCCTGGCGGTCGAGCCGCGCCTTGATGTCTGCCAGCCGGCTCTCGTCGAAGCCGGTGCCGACGTTGCCGCAGTAGACCAGCGTGCCGGCATCGTCGCGCACGCCGAGCAGCAGCGCGCCGAAGCCCGAACGCGATCCCTTGGGCGCCGTGTAGCCGCCGATCACGAACTCCTGGCGGCGCTGGTTCTTGAGCTTGATCCAGTCGGGCGAGCGGCGCGAGACATAGATCGATCCCTTGCGCTTGCCGACGATGCCTTCGAATCCCAGCTGCGCCGACGAGGCGAGCAGGTCGCGCGGCGCCGCGTCGAAGACTTCGCTGAGACGCAGCTGCGCCGGCGGCCGGCTGCCGAGCAGTCGCGCCAGCCGGGCGCGGCGCTCTTCGAGCGGCACCGCGCGCAGGTCGACGCCGTCGAGGAAGGGGGCGTCGAACAGCCAGTAGACGATGTCCGACGTGGCGCCGCTGTCGAAGGCGTTCTGCAGCGCCTGGAAGTCGGGGGCGCCATGCTCGCCGGCGACCACGATCTCGCCGTCGAGCCAGGCCGAAGTCGTCTTCAGCCTGGCCAGCGACCTGGCGAGCGTGGGCAGCTTCGAGGTCCAGTCGTGGCCGTTGCGCGTGAAGCACCGGACCTTGTCGCCGTCGATGCGGGCCAGCAGGCGATAGCCATCGAACTTCAGCTCGTAGAGCCAGTCGCCGGGCGTGGCGGGTGGCGCCGAGGCGAGAGTCGCGAGCTGCGGGGCCAGCGCTTCGGGCAGGGCCGCCTTGCGGCCTTCGCTCTTCGCGGCGCTCTTCTTTGCGCCGCCCTTCTTCGCGGCCGGCGCCTCGCGCCGCACCGGGTCGTCCACGCCGCGGCCGCTCAGCACGCTGTCGGGCTCGGCCTCGACGACGTCGTAGTCGGCCAGCGGGCGCGCCTCGGCATCGCGCTCCTTGATCAACAGCCAGGGCACCTGCTTTTCTCCCTTGTCACGCATCCGCACCAGGGTCCAGTGGCCGCGCAGCTTGTCGCCGTGCAGTTCGAACTTGAGCTTGCCTTCGGCCAGCGCCACGCGCGCATCGCCCTCGGCCGCCCACGCGCCGCGGTCCCAGACGATCACGCTGCCGGCGCCGTACTGCTTGGGCGGGATCGTGCCTTCGAAGCTCGCATAGGAAATCGGGTGGTCCTCGACCTGCACCGCCATGCGCTTGACCGTCGGATCGAGGCAAGGCCCCTTGGGCACCGCCCAGCTCTTCAGCGTGCCGTCGAGTTCGAGGCGGAAGTCGTAGTGCAGATGGCTGGCATGGTGCTTCTGGACCACGAAGGAGAGCGCGCCCCGCGCCGACTTTCCGCCGGTGCGAGGTTCGGGCGTCTTCTTGAAATCGCGCTTGCCGTGGTAGGGCGCCAGGGCGTCGCTCGCTCGAGTGGCTGCAGGCATGGGGGTTCTCCAGTCTGGCACGTTAGGGTGCACTGGAGAACCCGCCTGTAGGAACGCGCCCCGAGTCGGAGCCCGGGCCTCAGCCCCGCTTGGCCACCAGCGTCAGGATGTCGTAGCTCGCGACCAGGTCGCCATCCTGGTTGGTCACCTCGACATCCCAGGCGACGACGCCTTGGCCGACGCCGTTGGCGTCCTTCTTCTGCCGATCGATCTTGCGCTTGCAGGTGAGGCGCGCGCGGATGGTGTCGCCGATGCCCACCGGCTTGACGAAGCGCAGCGTGTCGAGGCCGTAGTTCGCCAGCACCGGGCCGGGCGCCGGCGAGACGAACAGCCCGGCCGCCGCCGACAGCACGAAGTAGCCATGCGCGATGCGCTTGCCGAACGGGCTTTCCTTGGCCGCGATCTCGTCGAAGTGCATGTAGAAGTAGTCGCCCGAGATGCCGCCGAAGGCCACGATGTCGGCCTCGCCGACGGTGCGGCGGTGGGTCAGCAGCGAGTCGCCGATGGCCAGGTCCTCGAAGTGCTTGCGGAACGGATGCAGTTCGGATTCGTTGAGCTTCGCGCCGCGCATGTATTCGCCGGTCACGGCGGCGATCATGCTCGGCGAGCCCTGCAGCGCGGCGCGCTGCAGGTAGTGCTTGACGGCGCGCAGGCCGCCGAGCTCCTCGCCGCCGCCGGCGCGGCCCGGGCCGCCGTGCTTCAGGAAGGGCAGCGGCGAGCCATGGCCGGTCGATTCGGCCGCGGCCTCGCGGTCGAGCACCAGCATGCGGCCATGGTGGGCGGCGGCGATCGGGATCGCCTTGGCCGCGGTCGCCGGGTCCTTGGTGACCAAGGTGCCGACCAGGCTGCCGCGGCCGCGCGCGGCCAGCGCCAGTGCTTCGTCGAGGCCGTCGTAGGCCATCAGCGTGCTGACCGGGCCGAAAGCCTCGATGTCGTGCACCGCATCGTTGCCCATCGGGTCGCGGGCCAGCAGCAGCGTGGGCGAGAAGAACGCGCCTTCGGCCACGCCCTCGCCCTGCGGCGCGAAGCCGTCGCGCTCGCCGTAGACCAGTTCGGCGCCCTGCATCAGCAGGCGCACGCGCTCGGCGACGTCGGCCTGCTGCGCATGCGAGGCCAGGGCGCCCATGCGCACGTCCTCGCGCGCCGGGTCGCCGACCACGGTCTTGGCCAGCCGCGCGCGCAGCTTCTCGGCCACCGCGTCGATGTGCTGGCGCGGCACGATGGCACGGCGGATCGCGGTGCACTTCTGGCCCGACTTGACCGTCATCTCGCGCGCCACTTCCTTGACGAAGAGGTCGAACTCCTCGTCGTCGGGCGTCACGTCCGGTGCCAGGATCGCGCAGTTGAGCGAGTCGGCCTCGGCATTGAACGGGATCGACTGGCGCACGATGTTCGGATGCACGCGCAGCTTGGCCGCGGTGTCGGCCGAGCCGGTGAAGGTCACGACGTCCATGCCGTCGAGCCGGTCGAGCAGGTCGCCGGTGCTGCCGATCACCAGCTGCAGGCTGCCTTCGGGCAAGAGGCCCGAGCGGTGCATCAGGCGCACCAGCGCTTCGGTGAGGTAGCTGGTCGAAGTGGCCGGCTTGCCGATGCAGGGCATGCCCGCCAGGAAGCTCGGCGCCCATTTCTCGAGCAGGCCCCAGACCGGGAAGTTGAAGGCGTTGATGTGGACCGCCACGCCGCGCCGCGGCACCAGGATGTGAGTGCCCGCGAAGCCGCCCTTCTTGCCCAGGGGCATCGCCGGGCCTTCGTGCACCAGGTTGCCCGAGGGCAGCTCGTTGCCGCCGATGCCGGCATAGGCGGCCAGCGTGCCGGCGCCGCCCTCGATGTCGACCCAGCTGTCGGCGCGGGTGGCACCGGTGTGGGCCGAGACCGCGTAGAGCTCTTCCTTGTGCTCGGCCAGGTACTTGGCGAGCGCGCGCAGGCGCTGGGCCCGCTGCTGGAAGTCCATCGCCAGCAGGTTGGCGAGGCCGACCGTGCGGGCATGCTGGAGCGCCTCGCCGAAGTCGATGGCCTCGGCATGCGTGCTGGCGACCGGCCGGCCGTTGACCGCGCTGCGCAGCGCTTGCGCTGCCTGCGTGCCGAGCCAGCGGCCGCCGATGAAGCTTTGAAGGATTTGAGTCATAAGGTTCTCCAGGAAGGAACGAGGCCGGCGCCGGGCCGCCCCAAGGCGGCCTGCGGCCCCCTCGGGGGGCAGCGACTACACGAAGTGAAGGAGCGTGGGGGTCATGTCACGGCGCTCTTGTTGCCGAGGCCGAGGTAGGTGTCGATGATTCGCCGGTCGTGGAGCAGGTCCTGCGCCGGGCCGGTCAGCGCCACGGCGCCGGTCTCCAGCACATAGCCGCGGTCGGCGACCTGCAGCGCGGCGCGCGCGTTCTGCTCGACCAGCAGCACCGAGACGCCATGGGCGCGTAAGGACGACACCACGTGCAGCACCTCGCGCACGATCAGCGGCGCCAGGCCCAGCGAGGGCTCGTCGAGCATCAGCAGGCGCGGCCGCGCCATCAGCGCCCGGCCGATGGCGAGCATCTGGCGCTCGCCGCCCGACAGCGTGCTGGCGAGCTGGGCGCGTCGTTCCTTGAGGCGCGGGAAGATCGCGAAGACCTCCTCCATGCGCTCCTTCTGGTCGCGCTTGCCGGTGCGCCAGCGGTAGAAGCCGCCGAGCAGCAGGTTGTCCTCGACCGGCATCTCGCCGAACAGCTCACGCCGCTCGGGCACCAGCGCCACGCCGCGCGCGACCATCGCCTCGACGCTCGGCCGCGCGATGCGCTCGCCCGCCAGGCTCAGGCTGCCGCTGGATGGCAGCAGGCCCATCGCGGCGCACAGCAGCGTGGTCTTGCCGGCGCCGTTGGGTCCGATGACGGTGACGATCTCGCCTTCGTTCACCTGCAGCGCGACCTGGTGCACGGCCTCCACCGCGCCGTAGGCGACGCTGAAGTCCCGGAGTTCAAAAAGCGCTGTCATGCAGTCACCGCCATCGTTTCTTCGTCGCTGCCGCCCAGATAGGCGTCCAGCACACGGGGATTGGATTGCACCTGGGCCGGCGTGCCCTCGGCGATGACGGCACCGAACTCGAGCACCGTGATGCGGTCGGCCAGGTTCATGACGAACTCCATGTCGTGCTCGACCACCAGGATGCCGAGGCCTTCCGCGCGCAGTTGCGACAGCAGTTCGGCCAGCGCCTGCTTCTCGAGGTGGCGCAGGCCCGCGGCCGGCTCGTCGAGCAGCAGCGCGGCCGGCTGGCCGGCGAGCGCGCGCGCGATCTCGACCACCCGCTGCTGGCCCAGCGCCAGCGAGGCGGCCGGCGCGTCGGCATGGGCGCCGAGTCCGCAGCGTTCGATCTGGCGGCGGGCTTCGGCCAGCAGCGCGGCCTCTTCGGCGCGGTCGAGGCGCAGCATCGAGGCGATCCAGCCGCGATGGCCGCGCCGGTGGGCGCCGAGCGCGACGTTCTCGAGCACGCTGCGGTTGCCGAGCAGCCGCACGTGCTGGAAGGTCCGGCCCAGGCCGCGCGCCGCGAAGTCGCGCGAGGGCTTGCCGGTCATGGCCGCGCCGAGCAGGCGCACTTCGCCTTCGGTCGGGTCGTCGACACCCGAGATCATGTTGAAGAAGGTGCTCTTGCCGGCGCCATTGGGGCCGATCAGCGCATGCACCTCGCCGGCCTTGAGCGTCATCGCGACCGCGTTGTTGGCGACCAGGCCGCCGAAGCGCTTGGTCACGCGGTCGGCCTCGAGCAGCAGTTCGCCGGCGGCCGGCAGCGTGCGGGCGTCCAGCGCCGCGATCGCCTTCGCCGGCTTCACCGGCTCCGGCTTCAGGAAGCGGCCGCTCACGCGCGCCAGCGTCGGCCAGAGACCGTCGGCGAAACGCTGCAAGACGAACAGCATCAAGAGACCGAAGACGATCACCTCGAAGTTGCCGCTGGCGCCCAGCAGCTTCGGCAGGATGTCCTGCAGCTGCTCCTTGACCAGCGTGATCAAGGTCGCGCCCAGCACTGCGCCCCACAAGTGGCCCGAGCCGCCGACCACCGCCATGAACAGGTATTCGATGCCGATGTTGATGTTGAACGGCGTCGGGTTCACGAAGCGTTGCAGGTGCGCGTAGAGCCAGCCCGACAGGGCCGCCAGCAGTGCAGCGAGCACGAACACCTTGACCCGGTAGCGCGCCGTGTCGACACCCATCGACTCGGCCATCACGCGGCCCGACTTGAGCGCCCGCACGGCGCGGCCCTCGCGCGAGTCGAGCAGGTTGTGCAGCGCCCACAGCGCCAGCAGCAGCACCGCCCAGATCAGCGGGCCGAGCGCCCGCGGCGACGCCAGCGAGACGCCGAAGACGGTCAGTGCCGGGACGCCCGTGATGCCGGTCTGGCCGCCGAGGAACTCGAGGTTGCCGAACAGGAAGTAGAGGCTCAGGCCCCAGGCGATGGTGCACAGCGGCAGGTAGTGGCCCGAGAGCTTGAGCGTGATCGCGCCGAGCCCCCAGGCGACCAGGAAGGTCAGCAGCAGGCCGAACAGCAGTCCGACCCATGGCAGCAGTGGCGCCGGCACGATGCCGCCGAGCGCGGCGGCGGCGGTCGGCGAGGTGCAGACCCAGGCGGTGGCATAGGCCCCGACCGCGACGAAGGCGGCCTGGCCGAAGGAGGTCATGCCGCCGACGCCGGTGAGCATCACGAGGC
Organism: Variovorax sp. 10N432; assembly: GCF_056394465.1. Lineage (NCBI taxonomy): Bacteria > Pseudomonadati > Pseudomonadota > Betaproteobacteria > Burkholderiales > Comamonadaceae > Variovorax > Variovorax sp. 10N432. The sequence goes on along the minus strand of NZ_JBFTHX010000008.1, from coordinate 193,918 downwards.
CGGCCGCGACCAGCGAATAGAGCGCGATGTAGCTGAACAGCGTGACCGTGAACTCGGGCAGCCAGGGCCAGCTGAGCGCCAGCGCGGCGATGCAGAGGAGGGTGAGGTGGCGACGGGTCATTCCTCGTCCTCCACATGGCGGCTGCGCAGCGATCGCCACCAGAGCACAGGGATGATCAAGGTGAACACCAGCACTTCCTTGAAGGCGCTGGCCCAGAAAGAGGAGAAGGCTTCGAGCTGCCCGACCAGCAGCGCACCCAGCAGCGCGATCGGGTAGCTGCCGAGGCCACCGACGATGGCGGCCACGAAACCCTTGAGGCCGATCAGGAAGCCGGTGTCGTAGTAGACCGTGGTCAGCGGCGCGATCAGCAGGCCCGAGACCGCGCCGATCAGCGCCGAGAGCGCGAAGCTCAGGTCGCCCGAGAGGTCGGTCGGAATGCCCATCAGGCGTGCGCCGACCCGGTTCATCGCGGTGGCACGCAGCGCCTTGCCGACGATCGAACGCTCGAAGAACAGGAACATCAGCACCACCAGCACGAAGGCGACGCCGACCACCACCAGCGACTGGCCGCTGATCGGCACGCCGCCGATATCGAAGCGCGCTTCCGAGAACGCCGGGGTGCGCGACCCCTCGGCGCCGAAGAACAGCAGGCCGAGGCCGACCAGCACGCCATGCAGCGCCACCGAGACGATCAGCAGGATCAGCACCGTGGCGTGGGCCAGCGGACGGTAGGCCAGCCGGTAGAGCAGCGGCCCCAGCGGCGTGATGAGAAACAGCGTGGTCACTGCCTGCAGCGCCAGCGACGAGGGGCGCAGGCCCAGCACCAGGCCGGCCGCGAGCACGGGAAACAGCACGGTCCAGACCAGCGTCGACTTCCAGTCGACCGTGGCCCCGCGCTTCCAGCGCCAGGCCTCGACCACCAGCGTCATCGCGGCCAGCGCGACCAGCAGCCACAGCGTGGCCGGCACCCGCCCGGCGGTCAGCGCCGCCATCGACAGCGCGCCGAACGCGACCAGTTCGCCCTGCGGGATGAAGATCACCCGCGTGACTGAAAACACCAGCACCAGGGCCAAGGCCATCAGTCCGTAGACCGCGCCGTTGACAATGCCGTCCTGCCCCAGCAACAGGGCAATCTGCAAGTCCATTCAAGTCTTTCCAGTGTCGAGATGCCGTTTCTCAGCTGGCAACCTCGAGGCCAGCGAAGCGAGGCCCGTTGGTGGAACACCGCGGAACCGGCTTTGCCGGGCCGCTGGTGTTGCCCCCGGCAGGGGGTGGGCGGCTACACGAAGTGAGCCAACCTGGGGGCGAGCGTCAATTCGCGGGAGGGATGTATTTCCAGGTGCCGTTCTCGACCTTGACCATGACGCGTGCGCGCTGGTCGAGGCCCAGGTGATCGTTCGGCGTCATGTTGAACACGCCGTGCGCACCCGGCAGCTCCTTGACCTGCTCGAGCGCATCGCGCAGCGCCGCGCGGAACTCGGGCGTGCCCGGCTGCGCCTTCTTGAGCGCCACCGGCACCGCGGCGGCCATCAGCAGGCCGGTGTCCCAGGCGTGGGCGCCGAAGGTCGACACCGAGCCCTTGCCGTTGGCGGCTTCGTAGGCGGCGACATAGGCCAGCGCCGACTTCTTCACCGGGTTGCCCGCGGGCAGCTGCTCGGCCACCAGCACGGGGCCGGCCGGCAGCAGCGTGCCTTCGACGTCCTTGCCGCCGACACGCAGGAAGTCGGCGTTGGCCACGCCGTGGGTCTGGTAGATCTTGCCGGCGTAGCCGCGTTCCTTGAGGCTCTTCTGCGGCAGCGCGGCCGGCGTGCCGGAGCCCGCGACCAGCACCGCATCGGGCTTGGCCGACATCAGCTTGAGCGTCTGGCCGGTGACCGAGGTGTCGGTGCGCGAATAGCGCTCGTTGGCGACGATCTGCAGCTTCTTGAGCTCGGCGGCCTTGGCGAATTCCTGGTACCAGCCTTCGCCGTAGGCGTCGGAGAAGCCGACGAAGCCGACCGTCTTCACGCCGCTGGCGGCCATGTGCTCGGCGATCGCGAGCGACATCATGATGTCGTTCTGCGGCGTCTTGAAGACCCAGCGCTTCTTGGCATCCATCGGCTCGATGATGCGGGCCGAGGCGGCCATCGAGATCACCGGCGTCTGGCTCTCGGCCGCGACGTCGATCATCGCCAGCGAGTTCGGCGTGGTGGTCGAGCCCAGGATGATGTCGACCTTGTTCTCGGAGATCAGCTTGCGCGTGTTGTTGACCGCGGCCGTGGTGTCGCTGGCGTCGTCGAGCACGATGTAGTTGATCTTCTGGCCGCCGATGGTCTTGGGCATCAGCGCGATCGTGTTCTTCTCGGGGATGCCGAGGGAGGCGGCCGGGCCGGTGGCCGACACGGTGACGCCGACATTGATGTCGGCCTGGGCCAGCGCCGAGGCCAGCAGCATCGCGGCAAGGGCGATCGGTTTCAGTAGTTTCATTCGGGTTGTCTCCGGTTTTTCGAGGGGGTTGAGGATAAGCGGGAAGCGTGGGCGTCAGTCGTCGATGGCCGTCACGCGAACAGGCGTTTGCACGGCGGGCAGGCCGCCGAGAAAAAGGTCGGCCACCACCGGCGCCATCGCGTCGTAGTCGAGCTCGCCGTCGGGGCGCATCCAGATGAACATCCAGTTGATCATGCCGAACAGCAGCATGGTCAGCGGCTTGGCCAGCGCGGCCTGCTGCAGGTCGGGCCGCAGTTCGGCGACCACGCGCGCGAAGCCCGCCACCACGGTGCGCTGCGTGCCGAGCACGCGCTCGCGGTCGTCTTCCTCGAGGAACTTGACGTCCTCGGTCAGCACCCGATGCGCGTGCTTGGCGCCGGCGTATTCCTCGACGAAGCGGCGGATCAGTTCGCGCAGCCGCGCGGCCGGCGCCAGGCCCTGCCGCTCGACGTCGCTCACCAGGTCCTCGAGGCGCGAGACGTGGTTCTCGGCGATGCTCACGAGCAGGCTGTATTTGTCGCGGTAGTAGTGATAGAGCAGCGCCTTCGAGAAGCCGCAGGCCTCCGCCACCTGGTTCATCGAGGTCGCCGAATAGCCGCGGTTGGCGAACAGCAGCGCGGCATGCTCCAGGATCATGTCGCGTTGGTCGTCGTATCCGGCAGCTCGTCCTCGGGCCATGGCTTCCTTCGGGGGTGTTGGTTCAGCGTTCGTCAAATGACAGCACCACGCGCTCGGTCAGCGGGTGGGCCTGGCAGGTCAGCACGAAGCCGGCCGCCACTTCATTCTTGTCGAGGGCGAAGTTTCGCTCCATGCGGACCTTGCCCTCGATCACCTTGGCGCGGCAGGTGCCGCAGACGCCCGAGGTGCACGAGAAAGGCACTTCCATGCCGGCCGCCGAGGCGCAGTCGAGGATGCTCGGCTGGTCCTTGCGGAATTCGATCTCGCGCTGCAGGCCGTCGCGCACGATGACGATCTTCGCCACTTCGGCGTCGCCCGGTTTCGCCTCGTGGATCACGGCGCCGACCGGTGCGCCTTCGGGCGCGGCAACCCCGAAGCGCTCGATGTGGATGCGCTCCTCGGGCACGCCGGCCGCGAGCAGCGCGGCCTCGGCCTCGTCGTTCATCTGGAACGGGCCGCAGATGTAGGCATGGTCGATGCTGCCCGCCGGCACCACGCTCGACAGGAATTCGCCGAGCTTGGCGCGGTCCATGCGGCCCATGTTGAGCGGCGCGTCGGTCGGCTCGCCCGAGAACACGTGGTGCAGCACCAGGCGCGACATGTAGCGGTTCTTCAGGTCCTCGAGTTCTTCCTTGAACATCGTGGACTGCAGCTTGCGGTTGCCGTAGATGAGGGTGAAGCGCGACTGCGGCTCGCGCGCCAGCACCGTCTTCATGATCGACAGGATCGGCGTGATGCCGCTGCCGCCGACGATGCCCACGTGCTGGCGCTTCGACTGCGGCTCGATCGGCACGAAGAAGCGGCCCTGCGGCGCCATCACGCTGATGGTGTCGCCGGGCTGCAGCTTCTCGTTGATCCAGTTCGAGAAGGTGCCGCCCTTGACCTTGCGCACGCCGACGCGCAGTTCGCCGTCGTCGACGCCGGCGCAGATCGAGTAGGACCGGCGCAGGTCCTGGCCCTCGATGTCCTTGCGCAAGGTGAGGTACTGGCCCTGGGTGAAGCCGAAGGCCTCGCGCAAGTCGGTCGGCACGTCGAAGGAGACGATGACGGCTTCGTCGGTGTCGGGCTCGACGGCGCGCACGCGAAGCGGATGGAAGATGACGCTCATGGGAGGCCCGTCAGATCGGTTTGAAATGTTCGAAAGGTTCGCGGCAGCTCACGCAGCGGTACATCGCCTTGCAGGCGGTGGAGCCGAAGGCCGACAGCCGCTCGGTGTTGCTGCTGCCGCAGCGCGGGCAGGCCACCGCATCGACCCGGCGGCCGAAGAAGCGGATCGGCACCGTGCCGTCGGCCGAGGCCGGTCCGGGCGGTGCGATGCCGTACTCGGACAGCTTGCGGCGGCCGTCGGCGCTGATCCAGTCGGTGGTCCAGGCCGGTGCGCGCTGCAAGGTGACATAGGCAGGGCCGAGGCCGGCCTGGTCGATGGCGGCCAGCACGTCGTGCTCGATCACCTCGGTCGCCGGGCAGCCCGAGTAGGTCGGCGTCAGCACGACCTCGAGCCGGTCGTCGTGCTCGATCACGTCGCGCACGATGCCGAGGTCGCGCACCGACAGCGCCGGCACCTCGGGGTCGAGCACGGTGCCGAGCACGTCCCAGGCCTGGGCGCAGCGCGTGTCGGCCGCGGCGGGCGCAGTCACCACACGCCTCCGGGGAAGCTGCGTTGCAGGTGCTGCATCTCGGCCAGGATGTAGCCCATGTGCTCGGTGTGGACGCCCTTCTTGCCGGTGCTGCGGAAGGCTGCTTCCTTGGGCTCGACCAGCGCGGCTTCGCCGAGGATCGTGCGCATCTCCGCACGCCAGGGCGCCTCCAGCTCGGACCAGCGCGGCCCCAGGCCGGCGGCGGCCGCGGCCTCGTCGACCGCGTCGGACTCGAACATCTCGGGCGTGTAGCGCCACAGGTCGGCCAGCGCCGCTTCGATGCGCCGCCGCGATTCCTCGGTGCCGTCGCCCAGGCGCACCACCCAGTCGGCCGCATGCTGCTGGTGGTAGCGCGCCTCCTTGACCGCCTTGCCGGCGATGCCGGCGAGCTCGGCATCGGAAGAGTCGCGCAGGCGCTCCCACAGCAGCTTCATCAGCGTCGCGACCATGGCATTGCGCAGCACCGTGAAGGCGAAGTCGCCGCGCGGCAGCTCGACCAGCGTCAGGTTGCGGTAGTCCTTCTCGTCGCGCAGGAAGGCCAGCTGGTCCTCGTCATGGCCGAGGCCCTCGATGCGGCCGGCGTGCGTCAGCACGGCGCGGGCCTGGCCGATCAGGTCGAGCGCCATGTTCGACAGGGCGATGTCCTCTTCGAGGATCGGCGCGTGGCCGGACCATTCGGCGATCCGCTGGCCGAGGATCAGGCAGGTGTCGCCGAGGCGCAGCAGGTACTGCACGGCGGGCGTGGATTCGATGGCGATGGAAGCTTGCATGGTCAGGCTCACATGTGGTCGACGGAACCGGGCAGCTTGTAGAAGGTCGGGTGGCGGTAGACCTTGTCTTCCATCGGGTCGAAGTACATGTCCTTGTCGGCCGGGTCGCTGGCGACGATCTGGTCGGAGCGCACCACCCAGACGCTGGTGCCTTCCTGGCGGCGGGTGTAGACATCGCGCGCCATCTGGATCGCCATCTTGGGGTCGGCGGCGTGCAGGCTGCCGCAATGCTTGTGGTCGAGGCCCGAGCGGCTGCGCACGAAGACCTCCCAGAGGGGCCATTCGGCGGCGGAGGCGGGGGTGGGGTTCGTCATGTCGTCTTTTCCTTGCAGATGGGGCGCTCAGGCCGCCAGTGAGGTGGGTTCGGCGCGCTTGGCGGCATGGGCGAGCGCGGCCTCGCGCACCCAGGCACCGTCTTCCCAGGCCTTGACCCGGGCGCCCAGGCGCTCGCGGTTGCAGGGGCCGTCGCCGCCGATCACGCGCCAGAACTCGCTCCAGTCGATCGGGCCATGGTCGTGGTGCTGGCGCTCCTCGTTCCACTTCAGGTCGGGGTCGGGCAGGGTCACGCCGAGCACCTTGGCCTGCTCGACCGCGGCGTCGATGAACTTGGCACGCAGGTCGTCGTTGGTGAAGCGCTTGATGCCCCAGCGCATCGACTGCGCCGAGTTGGGCGACTGGTCGTCCGGCGGGCCGAACATCATGATCGACGGCCACCACCAGCGGTCGACCGCGTCCTGCACCATCGCCTTCTGCGCCTCGGTGCCGTTCTGCATCATCGTCAGCAGCGCCTCGAAGCCCTGGCGCTGGTGGAAGCTCTCCTCGCGGCAGATGCGGATCATGGCGCGCGCATAGGGCGCGTAGGAGCAGCGGCAGATCGGCACCTGGTTCATGATCGCGGCGCCGTCGACCAGCCAGCCGATGGTGCCCATGTCGGCCCAGGTCAGGGTCGGGTAGTTGAAGATCGAGCTGTACTTGGCGCGGCCGCTGTGCAGCGCGTCGACCATCTGGTCGCGCGAGGTGCCCAGGGTCTCGGCGGCCGAGTAGAGGTAGAGCCCGTGGCCGGCCTCGTCCTGCACCTTGGCCAGCAGGATCGCCTTGCGCTTGAGGGTCGGCGCGCGCGTGATCCAGTTGCCTTCGGGCAGCATGCCGACGATCTCGGAGTGCGCGTGCTGGCTGATCTGCCGCACCAGCGTCTTGCGGTAGTGCTCGGGCATCCAGTCCTTGGCTTCGATGAAGCCGCCTTCGTCGATGCGGGCGTCGAAGCGCTGCTCGAGCTGCATCTCTTCGGCGGAGCGGATCGGCTTCTTGGCGTCGCCGGGCTCCTTGCCCATCGTATCCATCGCTTGGGTGTACATGGTGATCCTTTCAGGCGCGGGGCCTTATTTCGGTCGCTGGTCGACGACGCGCCGGGCCTTGCCGGTCAGCGTGCGTTCGATGGTGTCGGGGGTGAGCACGTTGACCGTGGTCGAGATGCCCACCAGGGTCTTGATGCGCTGCTGCAGCCATTGCGTGATCTCGCGCAGCTCGGCGGCATCGGTGCCCGCCGCGGCCTGCGGCTGCAGCTCGCACTGCACCACGACCGTGTCGAGCAGGCCGTCGCGCGCCACGTTGATCTGGTACTGGCCCGAGAGCTTGGCGTGCTGCAGCACGATCTCCTCGATCTGGGTCGGGAAGACATTGACGCCGCGGATGATCAGCATGTCGTCGGAGCGGCCGACGATCTTGCCCATGCGACGGAACGAGCGCGCGGTGGGCGGCAAGAGGCGCGTGAGGTCGCGCGTGCGGTAGCGGATGATCGGCAGCGCTTCCTTGGTGAGCGAGGTGAAGACCAGCTCGCCCTCCGAGCCGTCGGGCAGCACTTCGCCGGTCTCGGGGTCGACGATCTCGGGGTAGAAGTGGTCTTCCCAGACCACCGGACCGTCCTTGCTCTCGATGCATTCGCTGGCGACACCCGGGCCCATGACCTCCGACAGGCCGTAGATGTCGACCGCATCGATGCCGGCCTTGCCTTCGATCTCGCGCCGCATGGCCTCGGTCCAGGGCTCGGCACCGAAGATGCCGACCTTGAGCGAACTCTCGCGCGGGTCCAGCCCCTGGCGCACGAACTCCTCGATGATCACCTGCATGTAGCTCGGCGTGACCATGATCAGGTCGGGCCGGAAGTCGCGGATCAGCTGCACCTGCTTCTCGGTCTGGCCGCCCGACATCGGGATCACGGTGCAGCCCGCGCGCTCGGCGCCGTAGTGGGCCCCGAGGCCGCCGGTGAACAGTCCGTAGCCATAGGCCACGTGGATGATGTCGCCACGGCGCCCGCCCGCGGCGCGGATCGAGCGCGCCACCAGGTCGGCCCAGCGGTCGATGTCGCCCTGCGTGTAGCCGACCACGGTCGGCTTGCCGGTGGTGCCCGACGAGGCATGGATGCGCGCCACCTGCTCGCGCGGCACCGCGAACATGCCGAAGGGGTAGTTGTCGCGCAGGTCCTTCTTGGCCGTGAACGGAAACTTCGCGAGGTCGCTCAGCTGCTTCAGGTCGGACGGATGAACGCCCTTGGCATCGAAGGCCTGGCGGTAGTGCGGCACGTTGTCGTAGGCGTGCTGCAGGGTCCAGCGCAGGCGCTGGAGCTGCAGCGCCTGGATCTCGTCGCGGCTGGCGGTCTCGATGGCGTCGAGGTCGCCGGGCTGGGGTTGCTTGACGGGCATGTGGTGTCTCCTCTGGCGGTTCGGTCGGCGGCGTGTCAGTCAGCGACCGCCGGCTTGCCCTTGATGGTGTAGGAGCGGCCGCGGAACATCGCGATGCGCTCGCCGTGCTGGTTGGTGATCTCGCTGTCGTAGACGCCGGTGCGGCCGGCCTTCGACAGCTCGAAGCTGCGGGCCGTGAGCACGTCGCCCTCGCGCGCCGGCGCCACCAGGTCGATCGAGAAGCCCGAAGCCACCGTCAGTTCGTTGTACGAGTTGCAGGCGTAGGCAAAGGCGGTGTCGGCCAGCGCCGCCAGGAAGCCGCCGTGGCAGGTGGCGTGGCCGTTGAGCATGTGGCCCTGCACCGTCATCGTGACCGTGGCCTGGCCCGGCGCGACCTCGGTCACGTCGATGCCCAGGCCGCGCACGGCGGGATCGTTGGCGTACATGCGCTCGCGGACCCGTTCGGCGGTCTGCTGGGGGGTGCGGTCGGAGGTGTCGGGCATGTCTGTGGGGCTTGCGTTCATCGGTCGGTGAAGACGGGGGCGCGCTTGGCGCCGAAGGCGGCCACGCCCTCGAGGTAGTCGTGGGCGCTGCCGAGCTGCGACTGCAGCGCGGCTTCCATGTCGAGCGCCTGGTCGAGCGTGAGCGCCTGCGCGCCGTCGATCGCGGCGCGGGTCGCGGCCAGCGCCTTCGCGGGCATCGCGGCCAGCCGCTGGGCGAGCTTGGCGGATTCGTCGGCCAGGGCAGCGTCGTCCACGCATTTCCAGATCAGGCCGATGCGCTCGGCCTCGGCCGCGGGCAGCTTGTCGCCCAGCATCGCCAGGCCCAGCGCACGGGCGCGGCCGACGATGCGCGGCAGCAGCCAAGTGCCGCCGGTGTCGGGCACCAGCCCGATCTTGGCGAAAGCCTGGATGAAGCTGGCCGACTGCCCGGCCAGCACGAAGTCGCAGTTCAGCGCCAGGTTGGCGCCCGCGCCTGCCGCCACGCCGTTGACCGCGGCGATCACCGGCACCGGCATCGACTTGAGGCGCTGCACCAGCGGCTTGTAGAGCGTGTTGATTGCCAGCGCGAGGTCCTTGGGCGGCTCGCCCGGCGCTGCGGGCGCGACCATCGGGTCGGCCAGGTCCTGGCCGGCACAGAAGCCGCGGCCGGCGCCGGTCAGCACCACGCAGCGCACTTCGGGGTTGGCGGCAGCGGCGTCGAGCCCCGCGCGCAGTGCCTGGTGCATGCCTTCGGTGAAGCTGTTGAGGGCGGCGGGCCGGTTCAAGGTCAGCGTCAGGACCGGACCCTGCTGGGTCGCGAGGACGAGGGAGTCGGACAAGCTGTGTCTCCTGTCTGGGTTCTTGGCGTGGGGCTGGGGGTCTTGACCGGCGTCAAAGTATCGTTGACCGACCGGTCGGTTAATCATAGGATCGGAAAAAGATTGACGCAAGTCAAAAGTGCCAAGGGATAACCCTTAGGGCCTGTTCCTCATTCAAACAACGGAGATTCGCGATGCCTTGTTATTCCATCGAAGGCGTGGTGCCGGTCATCGACCCGAGCGCCTACGTGCACCCCACCGCGGTCCTGATCGGCGACGTGATCGTCGGCCCCGACTGCTATGTCGGGCCCTGCGCCGTGCTGCGCGGCGATTTCGGCCGCATCGTCCTGGAGCGCGGCTCGAACGTGCAGGACACCTGCGTGGTCCACGGCTTCCCGGCGCAGGACACGGTGGTCGAGGAAAACGGCCACATCGGCCACGGCGCGGTGCTGCACAGCTGCATCGTGCGGCGCGATGCGCTGGTGGGCATGAACGCGGTGGTGATGGACGAGGCGGAGATCGGCGAGGCCTCGATCGTCGCCGCCTGCGCCTTCGTGCCGGCCGGCCGCAAGATCCCGCCGCGCTCGCTGGCCGCCGGCATGCCGGCCAAGGTGATGCGCGCCCTCAGCGACCAGGAAGTGGCCTGGAAGCTCGAAGGCACCCGCACCTACCAGGCGCTGACCTTGCGCAGCCTGGCCAGCATGCAGGAAGTGGCGGCCCTGACCGCGGTCGAGCCCGAGCGGCCGCGCGTGGCGGCGCCGGACGTCAAGCCGCTCATCGCGACGAAGCGCGGCTGAGGGCTGGCGCGGGCCGGGTCAGGTCGCGGTCGCTCTCGACCGCGAAATAGAACCACTCGGTCCCCGGCAAGGCCTCGGCATTCGGGAACACGATGAACCCGTCGCGTTCGGCGTGCAGCATGCTGCCGTCCTCGCGCACGCCGATCGGCTCGCCCCGCGCCACGGGGTCGAAGGTGGCCCACTCGCGGACGAACTGGTCTTCGGCGTGCAGCCGGTCCACCACGCTGACCAGCCGCAGCAGCGAAGGCGCCCGCGGAGGCGCCGCCGCCGGGTCGGGCTCGATCATGCCCAGCAGCCGCAAGGTCGAAAGGATCGCCCGCCGGGCCACGTCGGGCGCCGCCGGGTCCTGGTGCTGGCCGCATTCGAGCGTCACGCCGTAGCCGCCGCGGCTGCGCATGTATTCGTTGGTGCCCCAGCCGAAGGCCAGCGCCGCCTCGTCGGCGGCCTGCCCGCGCTGCGCCAGCCCGGCCGCATAGATGTCGAGCCAGCCCTCGACCACCCGGGGCGTGCCGAGGTGCAGCGCCAGCTGCCCTTCCTCGAAGGCGCGCGCGAACGGCTCGAGCGGCCCTTGGTTGTCGCGCGGCCCGATCATCGCGAAGGCCTCGCCCTCGCTCTGGAACGAATGCAGGTCGAGCAGCACTTCGTGGCGATCGAGCAGCGGGCACAGCAGGTCGGTGATGCGGGCCTCGTAGTCGGCCGGCTCGGCGCCCGGCGTGGTCGGACGGAACAGGCGGTTGAGGTTGCGCTCGCCCTCGCGCCGCAGCAGCCGCCGCGCCAGCGGATTGGCGACCGGCACCAGGGTCAGCTGGCCGCGCAGAAGCTGGAGCGAACCGTCATCCAGCGCGGCCACGACGCGCTCGATGCCGGCGGTGCCGCAGGTCTCGTCGCCGTGCACCCCGCCGAGGACGATCAGCCGCGGCCCCGGCTGCAGGCTGGCGTAGCCATGGATGCGAAGGAGGTCGGTGGAAGCGGTCATTTCGCTGCCCATCCTACAGGCCCGCGTAGGCCGGTCCTACCGCGTTCTCCCCCGTAGCGTGAGACAAACGCAGGCACCAGACAGGAGCAAGCGATGGCCACGAAGAACAATCCCGCGAAGACCGATGCCCAGGGTTCGAAGGATGCGGGAGGAGGCAATACCCAGGTCGAGCAGGAGGGCGAATCGGCGCCGCGCCTGCCGCACGAGCACGACCAGTCGTCCGACAGCCAGAAAAGCGCCGACGGCGCCCCGCCGCGCGTCGGCCGCCAGGCGCACGAGGACCTCGAGCGCGGCCTGGTCGACACCGACAAGGGCCCGGTGACCGACCGGGTCTACAACGACAAGCTCAAGCCTTGACGGCGGTGGCGAGTTGATCGCGCATCGCCCGCACCACGCCCGCATAGTCCTTGGCATTGAAGATCGCGCTGCCCGCCACGAAAGTGTCGGCGCCCGCGCTCGCCACCTGCGCGATGTTGTCGGCCTTGATGCCGCCATCGACTTCGAGCCGGATGTCGCGACCGGTCGCGTCGATGCGCTTGCGCGCGTGCTCGATCTTCCGCAGGGCGGAATCGATGAAGCTCTGGCCGCCGAAGCCGGGGTTCACGCTCATGATCAGGATCAGGTCGATGTCGTCGATCACCCAGTCGAGCGCTTCCAGGCCCAGGCCCGGGTTGAACACCAGACCGGCCTTGCAGCCCGCCGCCTTGATCGCCTGGATGCTGCGGTGCACGTGCGGCGAGGCGTCGGGATGGAAGCTGATGTAGTCGGCGCCGGCCTGCGCGAAGGCCGCGGCCAGGGCGTCCACCGGCTGGATCATCAGGTGGACGTCGATCGGCACCGGCTGGCCGTCGGGCGTCTTCGCATGCGGCTTGAGCGCCTGGCAGACCATCGGCCCGAAGGTCAGGTTCGGCACGTAGTGGTTGTCCATCACGTCGAAATGGATCCAGTCGGCGCCAGCGGCGATGACGTCGCGCACCTCGTCGCCAAGGCGGGCGAAGTCGGCCGAGAGGATGGATGGGGCGATTCTGAAGGGGCTGCTCATGAGTCCGGATTGTCGCAGCAGGGGCGGCGGCTTGCAGCGCCACAGGAGCCTTCCGTTACTATCCCTGCGATGTCCACGCTACCGATCAGTGTCCAGGTCGAGCCACGCTACCTGCCAGACCAGTCCTCGCCCGAGGACCGGGTCCACACCTTCGCCTACGCCGTGACGGTCACCAACAACGGCCCGGTGGCGGCGCAGCTGATCGCGCGCCACTGGATCTTCGCCGACGCCTCCGGCCACACGCAGGAGGTCGACGGCCTCGGCGTCATCGGCCAGCAGCCCCTGCTGGCGCCAGGGGAATCGTTCCGCTACACCAGCGGCTGCCGGCTGCAGGCCCCCAGCGGTACCATGCACGGCAGCTTCTTCTTCGTCACCGAGCGCGGCGAACGCTTCGACGTTCCGATCCCCACGCTGGTGCTGGAAGCCGACGCGGGCGACATGCCCACTTCGCGCGTGCTGCACTGAGCACGCTTTTCTCTTTCGCGCCATGAACGCCTTGCGCGCTCTGGATCTTCCGCGGGGGGCGATGCCCCCCTCAAGCTGAACCGATGACGTCTTTCCTGCCCAATGATCTGCTGGGTTTCTGGTCGGAGTGGGTGCGGCCCTCGGCCGGCCTGCCGACCGTGCTGTGGTCGTTGCTGCTGGCCACCGCGGCCGCGGCCGGCCACCTGGTGCAACGCTACATGGGCCTGCCCAAGGTGGTCGGCTATTCGATCGTCGGCACCGTGGTCGGCTTCGCCGGCTTCGAGGGCGCGATCTGGCCGCTGCAGGGCATCAGCCTGTTCCTGCTCGAACTCGGCGTGGCGATCGTGCTGTTCGAGGCCGGCGGCCGCCTGCCGCTGCGCTGGTTCCGCCACAACCCGATGGTGCTGGTGCAGAGCCTGCTCGAATCGACCTTGACCTACTTCGGCGTCTTCTGGACCCTGCACTGGCTCGGCATCCCCGACCCGGTGGCCAATCCGATCGCGCTGATGGCGATCGTCGCCTCGCCGGCGGTGCTGAGCCGGGTCGTGATCGATACCCGGGCCTCGGGCCCCGTGACCGAGCGCGCGATGACGCTCGCCACCCTCAACACCTTCTACGCGCTGGCGCTCGGCTATGCGCAGGCCGGGCTGATCGAGCACGCGCCCACCGGACTGCTCGAGAAGCTCAACCCGGTCGGCGTGGTGCTCGGCCTGTCCTTCGTGGTCGGCGCGCTGATGGCGCTGTCGTTGCGCTCGGCATTGCGCGTCATGAGCCCGACCAGCGAGAACACCTCGATCCTGCTGCTGGCGATCATCGCCGCCGGGGCCGCGCTGGCGGCGCACTTCGGCGGTTCGGCGCCGCTGGCGGCCCTGATCGGCGGCGTGCTGCTGAAGGCGCTGAACCCCAAGCCCTGGGCCTGGCCGCGGCAGCTCGGCACCGCGGCCTCGCTGCTCACGATGCTGATGTTCGTGCTGGTCTCGATCGTCGCCGCCCAGGCCGACTGGAGCCTGCCGGTGGCCAGCGTGGTGCTGAGCGTGATCGGCGTGCGCGCGGTCGCCAAGATCGCCGGCGTCGCGATCGCCAACCCGGGCAGCGGCGCGAGCTGGAAGCAGGCTTTCTGGGTCGGCTGCGCGATGTCGCCGCTGTCCTCGATCGCGCTGCTGATCACCTCGGCCTTCGTCACCGCCTCGCCGCTGCTGGGCGCGATGATCACCCAGGTCGCATTGCCTGCGATCCTGCTGATGGAGGTGCTCGGCGCGGTGCTCGCGACGGTCGCCATCCACGCCGCCGGCGAGAGCTCCACGCCCTGGACCCCCGAGGCCTTCGGCACCGTGGAGGACACGCAAAGATGAGTCATCGCACGATCGATCCCGCCACCGGCTCGCCGGCCAACACGCCCGCCAGCCGGGTGGTGCCGCTCGAGCCCTTCAACAAGTCGGTGGCGCTGTCGCTCGGCGTCGAGCTCGAGCTGCAGCTGGTCAACACCCACGACTACGACCTCGCGCCCTATGCCGAGGACATGCTGCGGCTGATGGCGCAGACGCCGCTGCCGGGCAGCGTGGTGCCCGAGATGACCTCGAGCATGATCGAGATCTCGACCGACGTCTGCCATTCGGCGCAGGACGTGATCGCCCAGCTGACGCCGATCCGCGACGCGCTGGTGCGCAACGCCGACAAGCTCAACATCGCGGTGGTCGGCGGCGGCACCCATGCCTTCCAGCAGTGGCACGAGCGGCGCATCTACGACAAGCCGCGCTTCCGCGAGCTGTCCGAGCTGTACGGCTACCTGTCGAAGCAGTTCACGATCTTCGGCCAGCACGTGCACATCGGCTGTCCCGATGCCGACGCGGCGCTGCTGATGCTGCACCGCATGTCGCGCTACATCCCGCACTTCATCGCGCTGTCGGCGTCGTCGCCCTTCGTCCAGGGGCAGGACACGCAGTTCGATTCGGCCCGGCTCAATTCCGTGTTCGCGTTCCCGCTGTCGGGCCGCGCGCCCTTCACCCTGTCGTGGCGCGAATTCGAGAACTACTTCAAGCGCATGACCCGCACCGGCGTGGTCCGCAGCATGAAGGACTTCTACTGGGACATCCGGCCCAAGCCCGAGTTCGGCACCATCGAGATCCGCGTCTTCGACACCCCGCTCACGGTGGAGCGCGCCGCCGCGCTGGCGGGCTACGTGCAGTCGCTGGCCGCCTGGTTCCTGCAGGAGCAGCCCTTCACGCCGACCGAGGACGACTACCTGGTCTACACCTACAACCGCTTCCAGGCCTGCCGCTTCGGCCTCGATGCTCTGTATGTCGACCCGGCCAGCGGCGAGCACATGCCGCTGCGCGACCATATCCTCATGACCATGACGCAGCTCGAATGGCACAGCGAAGCCCTCAACGCCACGCAGGCGCTCGGCGAGCTGCGCACCAGCGTCGAGGCCAACCGCAACGACGCCCGCTGGCTGCGCGAGAAGCAGGGCAAGGAACGCCTGCTGGCCGAGGTGGTGCGGCAGGCCGCGCTGCGCTTCCGCAGCACGACGGTGTGAGCACGGCATGAGCGGCACCGGCGAATTCGATCTCATCGCGCGCTACTTCACGCGCCCCGCGCGGCGCTCGCCGCTGGGCGTGGGCGACGACTGCGCCCTGCTGGCGCCGGCCGCGGGCATGCAGCTCGCGGTGTCCACCGACATGCTGGTCGAGGGGCGGCACTTCCTGCCGACGGTCGACCCGGCGCGTCTCGGCCACAAGGCGCTGGCGGTCAACCTCAGCGACCTGGCGGCCTGCGGCGCCAGGCCGCTGGCCTTCACGCTGGCGCTCTCGCTGCCGGCGGTCGACGCGGCCTGGCTGGAGGGCTTCTCGCGCGGCCTGTTCGCGCTGGCCGATGCGCACGGCTGCGAGCTGGTCGGCGGCGACACCACGCGCGGCCCGCTCAACCTCTGCATCACGGTGTTCGGCGAAGTGCCGGCCGGCGCGGCGCTGCTGCGCTCGGGCGCGCACGCCGGCGACGATGTCTGGGTCAGCGGCACGCTGGGCGATGCGCGCCTGGCGCTCGAAGTCTTCCGCGGCACCCTGGCGCTGCCGGCCGAATCGTTCGCGTTGGCGCGCGGCCGCATGGAGCAGCCGACGCCGCGGGTCGCGCTCGGCATGGCACTGCGCGGCATCGCCACGGCGGCGGTCGACATCAGCGACGGGCTGGCCGGCGACCTCGGGCACATTCTGAAGGCCAGCGGCGTCGGTGCGCGGCTCGACGCCGATGCCGCCGCGAAGCTGCTGGCGACAGTCGATTCGGCAGGCCTGGATGTCGACCTGCGGCGCGCCTGCGCACTGGCCGGCGGCGACGACTACGAGCTCGCGTTCACCGCGCCGCCGGCGGCGCGCGCCGCGGTCGAGCAGGCGGGCCGCGCCAGCGCGACGCCGGTCGCACGCATCGGCGCCATCGAGGCCGAAGCGGGCCTGCGGCTGGTCGATGCGCAAGGCGCAGCCGTGACGCAACGCTTCGCGTCGTTCGACCACTTCGCCTGAAGCACGGTCAGGCGCGGCGCCGGGCCTGCACCGGCACTGCCTCCAAAACCGCGAACGCGGAATCGATCTCGAGATCGTTCAGCACGCAGGTCAGGCCCCGGTACAGCTCGTTCGGCGACACCGGCTTGTGCAGCAGCGGCACGCCGCTGGCACGGGCTTCGCGCAGGCGCTGCGGCGCCGTGTCGCCGGTGATCAGCAGCGCCGGCAGCTGCTCGCCGAACTCGGCGCGCAGCGCCGCGATGGCCTCGGCGCCGGTGCGCAGCTCGCGCAGCCGGTAGTCGCTGATGACCAGTCCCGGCGGATGAGTCCGGGCGAGCGCCTGGGCGTCCTCGATCGAATCGGCTACGTCGCATTCGCAGCCCCAGGCGGTCAGCAACTGCTTCATGCCGGCGCGCACCGCTTCGTCGTCGTCGATCACCAGCACCCGCACGTCGAACACGCGCGCATGCCCGGCCGCCGCCTCCAGGCCGCCGCTGGCCACGCCCGCCTGCGCCATCGGCAGTGCCAGCCTGAACACGCTGCCGCGCCCCGGCACCGACACCAGCGACAGCGAGTGGCCGAGCGCGCGTGCCAGGCCCTGGGCGATCGCCAAGCCCAGCCCCAGGCCCTTGCGCCGATCGCGCTCGGCGTTTCCGAGCTGATGGAACTCGCGGAAGATCTCGCTCTGCTGGGTCGGCGCGATGCCGATGCCGGTGTCCCAGACTTCGAGCAGCAGCTCGCGGCGGCGCGAGCGGCAGGCCACCAGCACACCGCCCCTGTCGGTGTAGCGGATCGCGTTCGACACCAGGTTGCGCAGGATCAGCGCCACCAGCGCCGGATCGGAGCGCACCGCCGCATGGGTCTCGCGCGAACGGTAGACGATGCCCTTGGCGTCGGCCTGCGGCGCCAGTTCGTTCTCGATGCGGTTGAGCAGCGGCTGAAGCTGGAAGTCCTGCATCTGCGGCTCGACCACCCCGGCCTCGATGCGCGAGAAGTCGAGCAGGGTGTCGAGCATCTCGGCCGAGGCGTGCCAGGTGGCCCGGGCGTTGGCCAGCGCGTCGTACTGCGCGGCCGACAGCTTGCTGCGCGCCAGCACCTCGAGGAACAGCCCCTGGGCGTGGATCGGCTGGCGCAGGTCGTGGCTGGCGGCGGCCAGGAACTTGGACTTCGCCAGGTTGGCCTCGTCGGCCTTGAGCTGGGCCGCCTGCGCATGGCCGGTCTCGATCCGCAGCCGCTCGATCAGCTCGAGGTTCTCGAAGCGCAGGTCGATCGCCGCCCGCGCCGCCCGGGCGCCGTTGCGCGCCTGGCCGAGCAGGGTCGCCACGTACAGCACCCCGGCCGCCCCGAGCGCATTGAAGGCCGGGTCGCCCAGCAGCACCAGCTTGGCCGCCAGCACGGCCAGCTCGATCGTGCCGAAGACCACGAACACCGGCAGCACCGGCGAGAGCGAAGACATCGAGCTGCCGGCCACGCCCGCCAGCACCGCGATGACCAGGATGCTGCCGGCCGTCGAGGTGCTGCCCAGCGTGACCCAGCCCAGGGCGCCCCAGGCGGCGGCGTCGATGCCGTTGAGCACCATCTGCCGCCAGACCAGCCGGGGCGCGCGCTCGAACGAGATCTCGCGGGCCAGCGTGCGGCGGGCATCGCGGGCGCAATACAGCTTGATCAGGATCACGACGCCGGCCCACAGCCGCAGCGCCAGCGCATTGGTGTCGTTGGCCAGCACCCAGACCAGCAGCAGCGCGACCCCGATCGTCGGGCCCACCGAACTGCCGATGTTGCCGAGCTGCAGCCGCAGCTGCTCGACCAGCGTGCGCCCGTCGGCCAGGCGCAGGAACCCCGCCATCAGCCGACCAATCCCCGGCGGCGCGCCGCGAAGCCGGCCTCGGAGCGGCTCGACACCTGCAGCGCCGCCAGCACCGCCTGCACGTGGCCGCGCACCGTGTTCTCCGACAGCCCGAGGCGGCGGCCGATGACCTTGTTCGGCAGGCCCTGGCACAGCAGGTCCAGCACCTCGAACTGCCGCGGCGTCAGCAACTGGGGCGACCCGGCGCCCTCGCCGGCCGTCGCTTGTGCGGCGGCGCCGGCAGGCTCGCCGCGGCGCAGCTGCTCGATCACGGCCAGGATGTTGTCGGCGGTGTCGGCCTTGGAGACGAAGGCGGCGGCGCCGCGCTCCAGCGCCATGCGCACGTTGTGCGGGCCGGCGTCGGACGACAGGATGACCACCACCGCCTCGGGCCACTTGCGCTTCACCAGCGCGATGCCCTCCAGGCCATTGAGCCCGTGCAGCTGGATGTCGAGCAGCACCAGGGCCGGGTCGTCCATGCCGGCGCGCAGCCCCTCTTCGAGCGAGCTCGCCTCGGCGACTTCGAGCTCGGGAATGCCGGAGGCGAGCACCATGCGAAGGCCGCAGCGGAACAGGGCGTGGTCGTCGATGAGGAGGATGCGGGCCGGGAGCATGAGGCGCCGATTCTGCGCGAAGTCGGACCGGTCCAAATGGACTATTTACCAGCGGCGCCCCAGGAGCGACCATCGATGTGCCGAAGCTCTCTCCGTTGACGAACCCCCGCCTGCCGCCACGCCGAATGAAGCCCCTGATCGACATCCAACGCATCGGACCGGATGCCTTCCGCCACCGCATCAGCGCCCAGGGCGGCGCGGTTCAGGAAGAGAGCCGCAGCTTCGCCGCGCTGGAGCACTGCCTGCGCGACGCCGGCGAATCGCTGGGCCGCTACTTCCAGCAGGTGGAACTCAAGTTCGACGGCCTGTTCCTGGGCGCCTGCGCGGTCGACGCGCTGCGCAACACCCCGCTGGCCGTGGCGCGCCGCATCAGCCAGCACTTCCAGCCGGCCTGACGGTCGGCCCGGCGACGAAGCGCCAGGCCAGCAGGGCCGAGAGCGCGGGCGCCAGCGCAAAACTCCCGAACAGCCAGCCGGCGGCCGATTGCGCGCCCGCACTGCCGCCGGGCGTGGTCAGCCCCGCTGCGTTCGCCACCAGCCCGGCCACCGCGGCACCGATCGCCATGCCGTAGAGCTGCACGGTGGTGATCGATGCCGAGGCCAGGTTCTCTTCGCCGCGCGGCGCCAGCGTCAACACCCGCGTCAGCAGATGCGGCCACCCCATGCCGACGCCGAAGCCGGTGGCGCCCAGCGCGAGCGCCATGCCCAGGGTCTGGGCCGCCGGCGCCCATCGCGCCACCGGCACCAGCAGCAGCAGTCCGATCAGGCCGGCCATGCTGATCAGCGGGCCGAAGCGCAGCATGCTGTCGGCCCGCGGGCCGCTGCGGCCGGCGGACAGCAGCGAGGCCGCGCTCCAGCCGCCGGCCATCGCGGCCGTCAGGTAGCCGGCGGCGAGCGGCGAATGGCCGTGCAGCGTCTGCAGGAAATACGGCACGAAGATCTCGGTGTCGGTGCCGATCAGGAGCAGTGCCACGCTGGCGTAGATCGCACCGAAGGCGGTGAAGGGGGCACAGGCGCCGGTCGGCAGCAGGCGGACCTTCGCGCGCCGGTCGATCCGCACCAGCGCCAGGCCCAGCGCCAACCCGAAGAGCACCATGCCCAGCTGCGCGTACAGCGTGTCGAACAGGCTGGCGGTCGCCACGCTCAGGGCCGAAGCGATCAGCAGCAGGATCTGGCCGATCGGCAGGGCGACGCGGGATGCGCCCGTCTCGCCCGGGCTGCGCGCCGGCAGCTGCAGGCCGGCGATCAGTGCCTGCCCCAGCGCCACCGGCAGCAGGGCCCAGAAGGCCCAGCGCCAATGCCCCAGTTCGGCGAAGACGCCGCCAACCGCCGGCCCGCACAGGGTCGCGACGCCCCACATGCCCGACACCAGCGCCACGGCGCGCGGCCACAGCCGGGCCTCGAACATCAGGCGGATCAAGGCATAGCCCAAGGCCGCCAGTACGCCGCCGCCAAGCCCCTGCACCGTGCGTCCGGCCAGCATCCAGGCCATGTCCGGGGCCGTGGCGCAGCCGATGCTGCCCAGCACGAATACGGCCAAGGCCGCGAGGTAGCTGCGGCGCGGCCCGAACTGCTGCAGCAGGCGCACCGAGAGCGTGGCCCCGAGGATCGAGGCCGCCACGAACAGCGTGGTGTTCCAGGCATACCATTCGACCCCGCCGATCTCCCGCACCACCGAGGGCAGGACGGTGGTCACGATGTGGACGTTGACAGCATGCAGCGCGACGCCGCCGGTGACGGCGACCGCGCGCCACGCGTTGCGGCCCGAGAAAAGCTCGGCCCACGAGGCGGTCGGGGGCGGGAGGGCGGCGGTGAACGACGAGGACATGCAATCGGCTCCCTGGCGGCAATTATCAAAGTAATGACTTTCATATTAGCAGCACACCTCAATTAAGCAAGTAAACTCTTGGATAACATGACGCCGAGCGCCACCACCGCCGATCGCATCCTGCTGCTGCTCAAAAGCCGCGGCCCGATGTCGACGGCCGCGCTGGCGGCCTCGCTGCAGACCACCACCGAGGCGGTGCGGCAGCAGGTGCACAAGCTGGCGGAGGCCGGCCTGGTGCGTGGCGTCGCCGAAGCGCCCTCAGGCGTCGGACGCCCGGGCCAGGCCTGGTCGCTGAGCGCCCGCGGCCACGCCCGCTTTCCGGACCGGCACGCCGAACTCACGCGCCAGCTGGTCGACACGGTGCGCGAGGTGTTCGGCGAAGCCGGGCTGGAGCAACTCATCGCCCGCCGCGAAGAGGCTTCCCGCGCCAGCTACCTGGAAGCCTGCCGGGACCTGCCCGAGCTGGCGCCGAGGCTGCGGCGGCTGGCCGCGCTGCGCGACCAGGAAGGCTACATGGCGCGGCTGGAGGCCGATGGCGACGACTGGCTGCTGATCGAGGACCATTGCCCGATCTGCGTCGCCGCCGAGGCCTGCCAGGGCTTCTGCCGCTCCGAGCTGGCGCTGTTCCGAGAAGTGGCCGGGCCCCAGGGCCAGCTGCGCCGCGAGGAGCACCTGATCGCCGGCGCGCGCCGCTGCGTCTACCGGATCACGCCGGTCACCGGTGCGCAGCCAAAGATGGGCGACACTGCGGGTTGATGCCAACCGCTTCCGATTCCCCTGCCGCCGCGCCCCCGTTCCGCCCGACTTTGCGCTTCCTGTTCGCGCATCCGGCGCACCTGATCGCCCTGGGCTTCGGCTCCGGGCTGCCGCGCCGGGCGCCCGGCACCGTCGGCACGCTCTGGGCCTGGGTCGCGTTCCTCGTGATGGAGCGCTGGCTGTCGAGCGCCGCCATCGGCTGGGTGATCCTGGCGTCGCTGCCGATCGGCTGGTGGGCCTGCACCGTGACCGCCCGCCACATGAACATCGCCGACCCCGGCTGCATCGTCTGGGACGAGGTGGTCGCCTTCTGGATCATCCTCTGGCTGGTGCTGCCCGGCGGGCTGCTGGCCCAGCTCATCGCCTTCGGGCTGTTCCGCTTCTTCGATGCCGTGAAGCCGGGCCCGGTGGGCTGGGCCGACCGGCTCTTCAAGCCGCGGGCGTCGGCCAATGGCACGGGCACGACCGGCTGGGGCGCCGCGGGCTTCGGCATCCTGTTCGACGACCTGGTGGCGGCCTTCTGCACGCTGCTGGTGATCGCCGCCTTGCGCGCATGGTGAACCCGATGAACGACCACCCGACCTCCTTGTCCGATCTCGACGTTTCCGCCCTGGTGCTCCAGCTCGCCGATTTGCTGCCGCAGAAGGGCTGGATGATGGCCACGGCCGAAAGCTGCACCGGTGGCCTGATCGCCGGCGCCTGCACCGACCTCGCCGGCTCCAGCGTCTGGTTCGAGCGCGGCTTCGTGACCTATTCGAACGAAGCCAAGAACGAGCTGCTGGGCGTCGACGCCGCGCTGATCGAGGCCCATGGCGCGGTCAGCGAGCCGGTGGCCCGGGCGATGGCCGAAGGCGCGGTCGCCCGCTCGCGGGCCCAGGTCTCGGTCGCCGTCACCGGCGTCGCCGGACCCAGCGGCGGCTCGGCCGACAAGCCGGTCGGCACCGTCTGGTTCGGCTGGTCGGTCGATGGCCGCACGCGCACCGAGCGCCGCCGCTTCGATGGCGACCGTGCGGCGGTGCGCGCGGCCACGGTGCACTACGCGCTGCAGACGCTGGTCGAGCTGCTGCGGGCGCCCCCTTGATACGATGCCGCATGTCGCCCACCGAACAGACCCTTCGCCGCTTCTACGACGCCTTCGCCCGGCTCGACGCCGACACCATGGCGGCCTGCTACGCGCCGGACGCGCGCTTCGACGACGAGGCCTTCTCGCTGCGCGGCGCGCGCGAAGTCGGCGGCATGTGGAAGATGCTCTGCAGCGGCACCCAGGCCAAGGGCGCCTCGGTCTGGAAGCTCAACTACCGAGACGTCGAGGCCGATGCCGCCGGCGGCAAGGCGCACTGGGACGCGCACTATCTCTTCAGCGCTACGGGCCGCATCGTCGACAACGCGATCGACTCGCGCTTCACCTTCACGCCCGAGGGCCTGATCGCCACCCAGCGCGACCGCTTCGACTTCTGGCGCTGGTCGCGGCAGGCGCTGGGCGCACCCGGCCTGCTGCTGGGCTGGTCGCCGATGCTGAAGAAGAAGGTGCGCGCCACTGCGGCGGCGAACCTCCAGGCCTTCCTGGCCCGCAACCCCTGACCCCACCACGAACCCGTCCATGACCGACATCACGATCGCCGACCACCCCGCCGAGCACCGTTACGAAGCCCGCATCGGCGGCGAACTCGCCGGCTACTGCGAATACAACCTGCTGAGCGAAGCCATCATGTTCACCCACACGGAAGTGCTGGAGGCCTTCGAAGGCAAGGGCGTCGGCTCGGCGCTCGCCAGGCACGTGCTCGACCAGGCCCGGGCCGACGGCAAGCACGTGATCCCGGTCTGCCAGTTCATCGCCGGCTACATCCGCAAGCACCGCGACTACGCGGACCTGGTGCGCCCCGACGTGCAGCGGGCCTTCAAGATCTGAGGCCGGGCGTCAGTCGCAGCGGTAGCTGACCTCGCCCGCCTGAACGCGCGCTGCCGCGCCGTCCAGGAAGCGGGTCGGGGCGCCGAAGTTGCGGCAATAGGCCTCGGCATCCTGCGCGGTGGGCGACTTGAAGACGCCATCGCCGAGCCGGGTCACGCGCGGCACCGGGCGCGACGCACAGCCGGCGGCGAGCACCGCCGCCACGGCCAGGGCGCAGAGCTCAGTCTTGATAGAACACCTCGACCTTGCCCTTGAGCTTGATCAGCAGCGGCTTGCCCTTGCGGTCCAGCGTGCGGCCCGCGGGCACCTTGATCCAGCCTTCGCTGATGCAGTACTCCTCGACGTCGGAACGGTCCTTGCCGTTGAAGCGGATGCCGATGTCGCGCTCGAAGACGGCGGCGACGTGGTGCGGGCTGCGCGGGTCGATCGACAGGTGGTCGGGCAGCGGGGGAAGGGGCGTGTTTTCGGTCATGTCTTGAATTTTGCCTCGTCGTTCTTTCGCTCCAGCAGCCTGACCAGCGTGTGCAGCACGCGGTTGACCGGCGTCGCCACGCCCAGCAGCGCGCCGCGCTGGAGGATGTAGCCGTTCAGGTGGTCGATCTCGCTCGCCCGGCCGCGCGCCAGGTCCTGCGCCGTGGACGAATACTGCGTCGGCATGGTCTCGGCGATGCGGCGCACCGCGAGGTCCAGGCCGGCCGGCAGCCGCACGCCGTCGGCCTGGGCGACCGCGACGCACTCGGCCACGATGTCGCGCAGCACCTCGGCCACGCCGACCCCGGCGACGATCCTGCCGTAGGGCAGCTGAGTGATGGCCGACAGGGCGTTGTAGGCGCAATTGAGGATCAGCTTGGCCCACAGCGCGCCGCGCACGTTGTCAGAGATCTCGACCGGGACCCCGGCCTCGGCCAGCGCCTGCACCAGCGCGCCGCTGCCGGACGACGGCTCGATCACGAGTTCGCCGCGCCCGTGGTGCTTCACGTGGCCCGGCCCGGCCATCTCGGTGGCGACGTAGACCACCGCCGCGGCCACCTCCTGCGGCAGCACGCCGCGCAGGCGGTCGGCGTTGTCGACCCCGTTCTGCAGGCACAGCACCAGCGCCTGCGGCTCGAGCCACGGCGCGAGCAGTGCACCGGCGGCCTCGGTGTCGGTCGACTTGACGCAGAACAGCACCAGTTCCGCGCCCTTCGCGGCGCTGGCCTCGGTGCTGGCCGCCAGCTTGATGCGTTGGTCGAAGTCCGCGGTCTCGAGTCGCAGCCCCAGGGCCCGCACGGCGTCGACATGCAGCGCACGCCCGATCAGCACGACTTCGTGGCCCTGCCGCGCGAGCATCGCGCCGTAATAGCAGCCGACCGCGCCGGCGCCCATGACTGCAATCTTCATCCCTGCCTCCAATCGATGACACCGCTACGAAGACACCCGGCCCGGCCGCGGCGCGGGTGCCGGCAGCATCGCAAAGCCGAGGGTCGCGGCCAGCAACAGGGCGGCGATGGTCGCCAGCACCGCGGTGAAGGGTTCCATGCCGTGCGCCACCGCGATCGATGCCGCGACGCCCGTGATCCACTGCATCAGCGCCACGCCGAGGAACATCGCCATCGTGAAGACCGCCATCGCGCGGCCGGTGATCGCCGCCGGGTACGCGGCCCGCACGTCGGCGTACTGCCAGACGATGAAGCCCGAAAGCAGCCCGATCGCGATCGTGCCGCCGACGTCGACCCAGGCTTCGGTGAAGAAACCGATCGCGGCGAACAACGCCGCATAGGCCAGGCTGCAGCCAATGATGCGGCGCCGCCGCACCGGGCCCTCGCGGTCGAGCCGGCCGAACAGCGGCGGGCCGACCAGCGAGATCACCGAGACGATCAGCGCCACGTTGCCGCTCTGCACCAGCGTGTAGCCGTGGCGCTCGATCAGCAGCGGCCCGAGCCAGAGCCCGCGCAGCGAGATGAAGGCCGCGTAGGTCACGGCCCCCAGCACCAGGATGCCGAGCGTGTGCGGCAGCGCGAACAGCGCACCGAACTGGCGCAGCGCCGCGAGCGCCGACTCCCGCGGCTGGCCGCCCGGGCGCGCCGGTTCGCGCACCCAGTGCCAGATCGCCAGCCAGGCCAGCACCGAGACCGCGGCGAGCACGACGAAGCCCATGCGCCAGGAGTGCTCCTGCACCAGCCACGCGAGCGGCGTGCCGGTGATCAGCATGCCGACGCCGCCGATGCCCAGCACCAGGCCCGACACCGAAGCGAAGCGCGCGGCCGGGAAATGGCGCGCGATGAACACCGTGCAGACCAGGAAGGCCGGCGCGCAGCCGACGCCGATCAGCACCTGGCCGGCCACCAGCAGCGCGTAGTCCTTCGAGACCGCGGACAGCAGGGCGCCCACGATCGCGAGCGGAAAGGCGGTCAGCACGGTGCGGCGCACGCCGTGCAGGTCGATGCCGATGCCCATGAACAGCTGCATCGCGCCGAAGGAGAAATGGAAGGCGGCCGAGAAGATCCCGAGCGCCTGGGCCGACAGCCTGAACTCGGCCTGCAGCTGGCTGGCCATGATCGCGCCGACGGTGCGGTAGGCCTGGCTCAGCGCGAAGGCGGTGCACAGGGCCAGCACCATGGCCCAGGCGGCGCGCAGCGTCAACGCCGGCGGCGCCAGTCCTGCGGCGGCCGTCTCAGCCGGCACCGTGGCACTTCTTATATTTTTTTCCGCTGCCGCAGGGGCAGGGGTCGTTGCGGCCCGGCGTCGCCTCCTTGCGGATCGTCTCGACGCGCGGCCCCATGCTGCGCCACAGCTGGCGCAGGTCGTACACGGCCCAGATCGCAGCGCCGAAGTCGTCCACGCGCTGCTGGCTGACGCTGGGCGGGCCGTCCTCGGCGTACATCGAGAGCGCCGGCTTGCCGGTGTCGTCCTCGGTCAGCGTGACGATGGCGTCGAGCGCCTCGTCGAGCATCCCGGCCGCCTCCTTGTCGCGCGGCGGCGCCCAGTCGTCGGGCCAGTTCTCGACCGCGTACATGAAGCCCAGCGCCCAGACCTGGGCGAAGGACGGGATCGCCTCGCCGGCCATCTCGGCGCGCTCCTCTTCCGGCAGGGCGGCGATCGCGCCGCGGGTGTCGAGCACCTCCGGCTGCCAGGTGCGTTCGTCGTCGAGCGACTCCACGTCGGCGTCGAGGCCGGTCTCGATCTCGCGCCAGCGCCGCTTCCAGCGCCAGACGAATTCCATGTGCTGCGCCGGCACGAAGCCCTCGCCGAGCAGCACCGGCCAGTATTCGGCCGGCTCGATCGGGCGCCGGGTGCAGACCAGCGCGGCCATGAAGCCCTCGCAGAACTCCCACTGCGGCGTCTCGTCGTCCTGCTCGCGCAGGGCGTCGAGGACCTGGTCCTGGGCGTCGAAATCGTCGGGGCCGAGCGGGGCGGCATCGGGCGTGGCGGGGGTCGGGGTGTCGGGCTGGGTTGTCATGGCGTTACAAATGCAGCCCTCTATGATGCAGCAAGGCTTGCGGAGACCCACTATTTCGACACCGATGATTTCGCCGTTCCCGGCGCGCTACACCGCGTTCGCGCTGTCCGCGGCCGGCGCGGTCGCCAGCCTGGCGGCCGTGCTGATGGCCCCGCAGCTCTGGGCTGCCTGGGTGGCGCTGGCCGTCTTCGGCCTGCTCACCGGCACCGGCGTGCACGACCTGCGCCAGTCCCGCCACGCGATCCTGCGCAACTATCCCGTCATCGGCCACCTGCGCTTCCTGCTGGAATACATCCGCCCTGAAATGCGGCAGTACTTCATCGAAAGCGATGCCGAGGCGGCGCCGTTCTCGCGCGCCCAGCGCTCGCTGGTCTACCAGCGCAGCAAGGGCGAACCCGACAACCGGCCCTTCGGCACCCAGCTCGACGTCACGGTCTCGGGCTACGAGTGGATCAACCACTCGATGCAGCCGACCCAGCTGGTCGACCACGACTTCCGCATCGTCATCGGCGGCACGCCCAACCCGGCCTCGCCCGCGGGCGAGACCTGCACCCAGCCCTACAGCGCGAGCGTGTTCAACATCTCGGCGATGAGCTTCGGCGCGCTCTCGGCCAACGCGATCCTGGCCTTGAACCAGGGCGCCCGCCTCGGCGGCTTCGCGCACGACACCGGCGAGGGCTCGATCTCCTCGCACCACCGCGTGCACGGCGGCGACCTGATCTGGGAGATCGGCTCGGGCTACTTCGGCTGCCGCAACGACGACGGCTCCTTCAGCGAGGAGCGTTTCATCGCCAACGCGCGCGACCCGCAGGTGAAGATGATCGAGATCAAGCTGAGCCAGGGCGCCAAGCCCGGCCACGGCGGCGTGCTGCCGGCGCCGAAAGTCACGGCCGAGATCGCGGCCGCGCGCGGCGTGCCGGTGGGCGTGGACTGCATCTCGCCGTCCTCCCACAGCGCCTTCTCGACGCCGGTCGAGATGATGCATTTCATCGCCCGGCTGCGCGTGCTGTCGGGTGGCAAGCCCACCGGCTTCAAGTTCTGCCTCGGCCACCCCTGGGAATGGTTCGCGATCGTCAAGGCGATGCAGCAGACCGGCCTGACGCCCGACTTCATCGTGGTCGACGGCGCCGAGGGCGGCACCGGCGCGGCGCCGGTCGAGTTCAGCGACCACGTCGGCGCGCCGCTGCAGGAGGGCCTGCTGCTGGTGCACAACACGCTGGTCGGCGTCGGCCTGCGCGAGCGCATCAAGATCGGCTGCGCCGGCAAGGTGATCACCGCCTTCGACCTGGCACGCATGATGGCGCTGGGCGCCGACTGGTGCAACGCGGCGCGCGGCTTCATGATGTCGCTGGGCTGCATCCAGGCCCAGGCCTGCCACACCGGCTTCTGCCCGACCGGCGTGACCACCCAGGACCCGGTGCGCCAGCAGGCGCTGGTGGTGCCGACCAAGGCCGACCGGGTGCGCAACTTCCACCGCAGCACGCTGCATGCGCTGCAGGAGCTGGTGCAGGCCGCCGGCCTCGACCACCCGCAGCAGATCACGGCCCACCACATCGTGCGGCGCATCTCCGACACCGAGGTGCGGCTGCTCAGCAACCTGGTGATGCAGGTGCGGCCCGGCGCGCTGCTCGGGCCGCTCGACGGCCAGCACAACGTGTTCCGCACCTACTGGCCGCTGGCCAGCGCCCAGAGCTTCCAGCCCCTGGCCCTATGAATCCCGTCCGACGAGGCGCATCCACGCGCGTACAGATGCGCAAGAGCATGGCCTCCGCGCCGGCGCCGCTCGAAGCCGGCGCACCGCCGCTGCCCGAGGACTACGCCGAATTCCTGCGCGTCACCTTGCCGCAGCAGGAGAAGGCCGTGGCCAGCCACCGTTTCGGCAGCGAGCGCGTCTGGCTCAAGAAGGCCGGACCGCGCCACGGCAAGCTGCGCTACCACCTGCTGGCGGCGATCGCCGGGGCGCTGCGGCTCGACGTGCTCAAGCCGGTGCCGAATCCGGGCGGCGAGGCGGCGATCGCGATCGAGGCCGAACGGCTGCGCGAGCTCGGCGCCGCCGGGCTGCGGGTGCCGGCGGTGCTGGCGCAGCAGGCCGACGGGCTGCTGATCTCCGACCTCGGGCAAAGCGGGCGCCCGCCTGTGGTGCTGCAGGAGCGGCTCGACCAGGCGGCGGCCGCCGGGCCGGCGGCGCTGCTGGCGACCTGGCGCGAAGGCCTGGCCGCGATCGCGCTCGTGCATGCGCGCCAGACCTACCTGAGCCAGGCCTTCGACCGCAACCTCGTGCAGTGCCCCGACGGCACCATCGGCTACATCGATTTCGAGGACGATCCCGGCGAGACGCTGCCGCTGGCCGAATGCCAAGCGCGCGACTGGCTCAGCTACCTGCACTCCACCGCGATGCTGGTCGACGCCGCCTCGCCGCATGCGGCCGCCGCGCAATGGCACGAGGTGCTGGACCAGGCCAGCGAGGACGTGCGCGACCGGCTGGCGATCGCGGCGGGGCGCATGCGCTGGCTGCGGCACCTGCCCGCGGGCCGGCGCTGGGGCCGCGACACGCAGCGGGTGCGGGCCGTGGCGCGCCTGCTGGCGCGCTGGTACGGGAGCTAGAACGCAGGCGACACCGCGACGCCGCGGGCCGCCAGCCGCTTGCGCATCGACAGCACCGCGCGGTCCTTGCTCAGCAGCCGCGCGCCATGCGCCACGGCGAGATCGATGAAGACCTGGTCGTCGGGATCGCTGCACACGCAGGGTGCGCGCGGCGGCGCGCCCTCGATCCGGCGCGTGCGGGCATCGAAGGCCGCCAGCACCGCGTCGGCCTGCCGCCCGCTGGCCTGCAGCCGGCGGGCGATCAGCGGATAGCCGAGCACCCGCGCCAGTTCGTCGCGCATCGCGGCGGTCGCGATCCATTCGAGCGCGCCGGCCGCCAGCGCTTCCACCAGCGGCGCCTGGGCCGGGTCTTCGAACACCAGCAGGTCGAGCGCGATGTTGGTGTCGATGACGACCCGCACCGGAAGCTCAGCCGCGCTTGGGGATATTGAGCCCGGCCACCACCGCGGGGCGCTTCAGGAAGGCCTCCAGCACGCGGCCCACGTTCGGGAAATCGGCAAAGCCGACCAGATCGCCGGCCTCATAGAAGCCGATCAGGTTGCGCACCCACGGGAAGGTTGCGATGTCGGCGATCGTGTAGGCATCGCCCATCAGCCAGGCGCGGCCGGCGAGGCGCTGCTCCAGCACGCCGAGCAGGCGCCGCGACTCGGCCACGTAGCGGTCGCGCGGTCGCTTGTCCTCGTAGGCCTTGCCGGCGAACTTGTTGAAGAAACCGAGCTGGCCGAACATCGGGCCGATGCCGCCCATCTGGAACATCAGCCACTGCAGGGTCTGGTAGCGTCCGGCCGCATCCTGCGGGATCAGCTGGCCGGTCTTGTCAGCCAGGTAGACCAGGATCGCGCCCGATTCGAACAGCGCCAGCGGCTCGCCGCCCGGACCGTTCGGATCGAGGATGGCCGGGATCTTGTTGTTCGGGTTGATCGAGAGGAAGGCCGGCGACATCTGGTCGTTGGTCTCGAAGCTGACCAGGTGCGGCTCGTAGGCGAGCCCGGTCTCCTCGAGCATGATCGACACCTTGACGCCGTTGGGCGTCGGCAGCGAATAGAGCTGCAGGCGGTCGGGGTGGGTGGCGGGCCATTTCCTGGTGATCGGGAAGGCGGACAAATCGGTCATGAAGGTTCCTGTGTCGGGCGCCGGCGGCCCGGGGTGGGCCGCATTCTGTCTCAAGCGGCCTTGCCGCGTGCGGAGCCCGCCACCATGTCGAACCGGAACAGCCGGCACTCGATCGGCCCGTTCCACATCGGCACCCGGCGCGACTCCTTCAGGCGCATCCGCTTGGGCAGCTGCAGCTCGGGCGTCAGCACCCAGGCGGTCCAGCCGGCGTAGTTCTTTTTCCAGTGGCTCGCGAGCTGGACGAAGAACTCGCCGCCGTCCTCGGTCTGCGCATCCTCGCGGCCGCGGGCCACGCCGCCGACTTCGATCCGCTCGCCATAGGGCGGGTTGAGCACGATCACGCCCGATTCGGCCGGCGGCATGCGCTGCAGGGCATCGCCGCCGCGGAACTGGATCGCCGATGCCACGCCGGCGCGCTCGGCGTTGCGCTCGGCGAAGTCGACCATGCGGTGCGAGACGTCGGAGCCGAAGATCGCCGGCGGCTGCGGCGGCGACGCCGGCGCCGACGCGGCCTTCAGGGCCGACCAGACATGGGGCTGGAAGGGCAGCAGCTTCTCGAAGCCGAAGCGCCGCAGCGAGCCGGCGGCGATGCCCGAGGCGATCTGCGCCGCCTCGATCGCGATCGTGCCGCTGCCGCAGCAGGGGTCGTAGAGCGGCTGCGCGGCCACCGCGCCGGTTTCCGGGTTCCACCAGCCGCTGGCCGCCAGCATCGCCGCCGCCAGGGTCTCCTTGAGCGGCGCATCGCCCTTGTCCTGGCGCCAGCCGCGCTTGAACAGCGGCTCGCCCGAGGTGTCGATGTAGAGCGTGCAGGTGTCGGTCGTGAGGTGGGCGAAGACGCGGCAGTCGGGCCACTGCGTCTCGATGCTGGGCCGAACGCCGCCCGCCTTGGCGCGGAAGCGGTCGGCGATCGCGTCCTTGATGCGCAGGGTGGCGAAGTTCAGGCTCTGCAGCGGGCTGTGCTGGGCCGTGGTCTCGATCTTGAAAGTCTGCTTCGGCGTGAACCAGATCTCCCAGGCGACGCCGCTGGCGATCGCGTAGAGGTCGTTCTCGCTGCGGTAGGGCGCATGCGCGAGTTCGATGAGCACCCGCTGGGCCAGCCGGCTGTGCAGATTGAGATTGAGCGCGTCACGCCAGTCGGCGCGCACCCGCACGCCGCCGCGCAGGGTGAGCAGGTCCTGCCCCATGCGCCCGGTCAGCGCATGCACTTCCTGCGCCAGGAAATCCTCGACGCCGGCGGCGCAAGGGAGAAAAAGCGAGAGATCGTTCACGCCGCGATTGTCGCCTCGACAGGGCCCGGCCAGCCGTCGGCTGTTCTATAGTCGACCGGCCGATGAGCTTCTCGCCCACCCCCGCACACCCCGAGGCCGCCGGCGCGGACCGATTCGCCATCCGCTGCGAGGTGCTGCGGCTCAGCGCCCAACCGAGCGGGCCGGTGCTGTGGGTGCAGTTCCTGCTCGACTGCGGCGTGGCGGCCCTGTTCGCCTGGCAATACTCGGTGCCGCACGCGGCCGCCTGGCTCGCGCTGATCGCGGCCACCACCGCCTGGCGCGGCTTCTTCCCGCAACGGCTCCCGGTGCCGCTGACCGCCGACAACCTGCAGCCGGCGCTGCGCCAGCACACGCTGCGCATCGCGCTGCACGAGGGCGCCCACGGGCTGGCCGGGATCCTGCTCTTCAACCCGCAGGATCCGACCTCGCAGCTGATGATCGGCCTGGTGGTGATGGCGATGACGCTGTCCTCGGCCTTCTCGGTCTCCTACCACACGCCAGCGATGCAGCTCGCGATCGCGCTGCTGCTGGCACCGGTCATCGGCATGGGGCTGGCGCTGGGTGCGCCGGTCATGAAGGTGCTGTCGCTGCTCGGCATCGGCCTGCTGGCGATGGTCTGGAAACTGGTGTCGGAACGCTCCCGCCAGCTCGAGGAGAACATCGGCCTGCGCCACAACGAAAGCGCGCTGCGCCAGCAGGCGCTGGCCGGGCTGCGGGAAGCGCAGCAGGCCGAGGCCGAGCGGCTGCGCTTCTTCTCGGCCGCCAACCACGACCTGCGCCAGCCGGTGATGGCGATGGGCCTGCAAGCCGAGGTGCTGCGCCAGCAGCTGCATGCGGGCGAGGACATGGCCCGCGTGATGAACACCGTCGCCGCCCTGTCGCGGGCCCAGCAGGCGCTCGAAGGGCTCACCAACCAGCTGCTCGAAATCGGCCGCATCGAGGCCGCCGCCGACCCGATAGCGCCGGTGGCGGTCGCGCTGGCGCCGCTCTTGAACGAGTTCGCGCGGCAGGCCGGCAGCGGCCGCGTGCGGGTGCGCTGCCCGGCCACGGCCGTGGTCTGGACCGACCTGGTCGCTCTGCGCCGGATCCTCGGCAACCTGGTCGACAACGCGCTCAAGTTCACGCCCCGGGGGCGGGTCCTGCTGGCCTGCCGCCAGCGCGGCGAGAGCTGGCGGATCGAGGTCCGGGATGCCGGCATCGGCATCGCGCCGGAGGCCCAGGATCGCGTCTTCGGCGACTTCGAACAGGTGGGCAACGTCGAGCGCAACCTGCAGCGCGGCCATGGCCTGGGCCTGGCGATCGTCCGGCGGCTGGCGCTGAGGCTGGGCGTCGAGATGTCGTTGCGCTCGGCGCCGGGGCGCGGCTCGGTGTTCGCCTTCGCGCTGCCCGCGGCCCCGCCGGGGGTGCCGCTGGCGCCGACACCGGTGGCGGACGCCGAGGCCGCGCAGGCGCCGCAGCCGCCGCGTCCCGGCCTGGTCGTGCTGGTGGTCGAGGACAACGCCGTGGTGGCGGACGGCATCGCGGCGCTGCTGCGCCTGTGGGGCGCCCGGCCGCAGCTCTGCGGCAGCGCGGCCGAAGCGCTCGCGCTGCCCGACCTCGCGCCTTTCGACATCGCGCTGTGCGACATCCGGCTGCCCGGCCAGCTTGACGGCATCGCGCTGGCGACCGAGCTCCAGCGCCGCCGCCCATCGCTGCCGATCGCGCTGGTCTCGGCCGACATCGACGACGCGACCCGGCAGCTGGCGCACGAGCGCGGCTGGCAGGCGCTGCGAAAGCCCGTGCAGCCCGCCACGCTGCAAGCATTGCTGCGGCGCTTGCAGCGCTGAAGCGCCTATGCTGCCGCCATGTCCCCCGCGCTGCAGTCATCCCCGGCCGAGTCCCGCGACGCCCCCCGCTACGGGCCGGTGGCGATCGCCCTCCACTGGCTGCTGGCGCTGATGATCCTGACCTCTTTCTGCGTCGGCCTGTCGATGACCGGCCTGCCCTTCTCGCCGCTGCGCCTCAAGCTCTACAACTGGCACAAGTGGGCCGGCATCACGATCCTGGCGCTGTCGGCGGTTCGGCTGCTGTGGCGCCTGTCGCACCCGCCGCCGCCGCTGCCCGCGCCCATCCGCTCGGCCATGCCCGGCTGGCAGCTGGCCGCCCACCGCGGGCTGCACGCCCTGCTCTACCTGCTGTTCTTCGCCGTGCCCCTGCTGGGCTGGGCCTACAGCTCGGCGCTCGGTGTCCCGATCGTCTGGCTCGGCGTGCTGCCTCTGCCGGACTTCGTGCCGGTCGACAAGGATTTCGCCGAAGCGGTGCTGAAGCCGCTGCACGCCCTCGGCGCCTTCAGCCTGGCCGCGGTGGCCGGGGTCCATGCGGCCGCCGCCCTGAAGCACCATTTCATCGACCGCGATGGCCTGCTCGATCGCATGTCGCCCTTCCCACACCGGAATCGCCTGCCATGACCTTTTCATTCCCGGGCCGCCACCTGCTGTGCGCGGCCGCGCTGCTCGCCGCCGCTGCGGCCGGCGCCGAACCGGTCACGCCGGCAA
Organism: Variovorax sp. 10N432; assembly: GCF_056394465.1. Taxonomy (NCBI): domain Bacteria; kingdom Pseudomonadati; phylum Pseudomonadota; class Betaproteobacteria; order Burkholderiales; family Comamonadaceae; genus Variovorax; species Variovorax sp. 10N432. The sequence continues at coordinate 159,707 of NZ_JBFTHX010000008.1, read as the reverse complement.
AGCTGCTGCCGGCCCAGAGCCAGATCGTCTTCGTGAGCCGGCAGATGGGCGTGCCGGTGGAAGGCTCGTTCAAGAAATTCGACGCCCAGGTGGCCTTCGATCCGCGCAAGCCCGAAGGCGGCAGCGTGGCACTGGAGATCGAGGTCGCCAGCGCCAGCCTGGGCATTCCGCAGAGCGACGCCGAACTGCCCAAGGCGGCCTGGTTCGACAGCCAGCACTTCCCCAAGGCCGAGTTCCGCTCCAGCACGATCAAGGCGCTCGGCGGCGGCCGTTTCGAGATCGCCGGCAAGCTGACGATCAAGGGCAGCACCCGGGACGCGCTGGTGCCGGTCGAGATCACGCAGTCGGCCGGCCAGTCGACCGCGAGCGGAAGCCTTACGATCCAGCGCCTCGCCTACAAGATCGGCGACGGCGAATGGACCGACACGTCGGTGGTGGCCGACGACGTCCAGGTCCGCTTCAAGCTGGTGCTGGCCGGACTCGGTCCGCTGTGAACCCGCCACCTTCGCCACGTCCATCCGAAAGCTCGTCATGAAGAAAATGCTCACTCTCGCCGCCCTGACGACCGCGGCGGCACTGGCCGGCGCCCAGCAGGCACCCGAAGCCGCCGCCAAGCCGGCAGGCGGCCCGGTCAAGGGCGCCACCTACGTGGTCGACCCGACCCACACCTTCGTCAACTACGAGATGGGCCACTACGGCACCACCACCAACCGCGGCCGCTTCAGCACCAAGGACGGCAGCATCAAGATCGACCCGTCGGGCAGCACCGGCAAGGTCGACATCACGATGGACATCAGCTCCATCAACACCGGCGTCGACCTGCTCAACCGGCACCTGATGAGCAAGGACTTCTTCAACGTCGCCGAGTTTCCGATCGCCCGCTTCGTCGCCGGCCAGATCGACTTCAGCGGCGACAAGGTCACGCAGGTCAACGGCACGCTGACCCTGATGGGCCAGACCCGCCCGGTGCTGCTCAAGGCCAACCGCTTCAACTGCTACCTGAGCCCGCTGATCAATCGCCAGATCTGCGGCGGCGACTTCGAGACCACGGTCGAGCGCAGCCAGTGGGGCATCAGCTGGGGCCTGGCCTTCGGCTTCGAGGACAAGGTCCGGCTGCTGGTGCAGGTCGAGGCGGTCAATATTCAGTGAGTCGGCGGGCAGCGCGATCGACGTTTGCATTCGCGTTGCATTCACCCATGGTTTTCCTCTAGTCGCAGGCGCCGGATCGCTTGATTTGAATCAAGGCGACCCGTTCACGCCGGGAAGTGGCAAACGTACGCTACACCGTAGTCGATCCTCAGCGGATCGGCTGCAGGGAGGCAGAGGCGCGATCCGGTCACGGATCCACCGCCCCGCCGATATCGTCACACAGCCATAACAAGGGATTGATCATGAGCGTTGTATTCACCCGCATCGGAACTCCGCTGCCCGGCAAGCAGGCCGAGGCTTTCGAATTCGTCAAGGGCCGCGCCGCCGCAGTCAACAAGGCCTACGGCACCAATGCCGAGGTCCATGTCCGCATCGGCGGCCCGATCGGCCAGATGGTCATGGTGTCGTACCACAAGAGCATCCAGGAACTCGAGGACATCAAGCGCCGCGTCATCGAGGACTCCTCCAGCGGCAAGATCCCGGTGGCACCCGAAGGCATCTTCTCGAGCGTCGAAGACGCCATCTGGCTGACCAAGTAGGCGAGCCCGCCAGCGCGGTCCCGATTCGCCGGCCCGGCTTCTTCCGAAGCGCCGGCGAATCTTCGTTTCGAGCCCACGCGGCCGATCCGGGTCAAGAACAAATCCAGCAGGCCGCCGAGGCCACTGCCACCATTCAGGCGGGGAGACACATGAAATCACAGAGTTCCATGCGGTGGTACGGCATCACCACGCTGTTCGTCGTCGTTGCCATCTCCTACATCGACCGCATCAACATCGCCATCCTGTTCAACAACGCCGACTTCCTGGAGCACATCGGGCTGACGCTCGACGACAAGGGCAGACAGGGCTTCCTGGCCACCGCCTTCATGCTGGGCTACGGCATCTCGGCATTCATCTTCACGCCTTTCTGCGCCGCGCTCTTCGGGGTGCGCAACAGCCTGCTCGGCGGACTCCTGATCTGGGGCGGGGTGACGGCGATATCGCCCTCGTTCGACAGCTATGGCAGCCTGCTGGCGTCGCGGGTCCTGCTCGGCGTCTCCGAAGGCCCGCTCTTCTCGCTCGCCTCCGCCTACATCAAGGCGCATTTCGAAGACCGCGAGAACGGCAAGCCGAATGCCTTCGTGAACATGGGCACCGGCCTCGGCCTGGCCGTCGGCTTCCCGCTGATCAGCCTGATGCTGGTGCACTTCCAGTGGCAGACCTCGTTCTACCTGCTGGGCCTGATGAACGTCGCACTGGGCATTCCGCTCGTCTTCGCCTTCATCCACATGCCCAAGACCATCGGCAACCAGGCCCGGCCGGAATCCGTCGGCGCCGCCCTCGGCCAGATCCAGGGCATCATCAAGGGCGCCCTCCAGACGCGCCACCTGATGTTGATCACGGTGCTCACCTCGGCGGCGCTCGCCTACCTGTGGGGCGCCAGCAACTGGCTGCCTGCCTACCTGGAGCAGGCACGCGGCTTCAGCCGCGCGGAAATGGGCTGGCTCGCCTCCCTGCCGCAGTACGCCACGGTGCTGGCGGTCCTGCTCGGAGGCATCCTGCTCGACCGCATCGACCGCCCGCAGGTGCCGCTGGTCTTCATGGCCGCCAGCGTCGGCGTCGCGCTGTCGGTGCTGCTGGCCATCAACGTCGAAGACGGCTATTCGGCCACCTACTGCCTGATCGCCGCCAGCTTCTGCTGGGGCCTGCTGAGCCCGGCCATTCCGAGCACGGTGCAGTACTTCTCCAGGCCGGAACACGTTGCCAGCGCCTTCGGCGTCGTCAATGGCACGGGCAGCCTGGTGGCCGGCTTCATGCCGGCGCTGATGAGCATCGTGATCGGCTCGGTTTCCGCCAACACCGACGGATCGGGCGGCGCGGCCGCCGGATTCTTCGCCGGCTTCGCTCTGCTCATCGGTACGCAGGCGATCGTCTTCGCCTGTGGCGGCATCCTCTGGTGGCGCGAACGCAAGAGAAGCCTTCCGCCCGGTGTCGTGCTGGGCGCATCCGGCTGATGATCGCCAGGTCCCTGGAACCCGCTCGAGTGACAGCCCCCACACAACGCTACCTTGAAATTCTCCGCAACCTGCCTCTGTTCCTGGAGGTCAGGCAGGCGGACCTCGATGCGCTCGTGCCATCGGTTCGAACCGTGCACGCCGAACGCCGGAAGGTGCTCTTCAAGCGAGGCGACCCCTGCGAGGGCTTCCACATGCTGGTGTCGGGCAAGGTCAAGCTGTCCCTGGTGTCTTCGCAGGGCGTCGACAAGCCTTTGGACATCGTCACTGCCGGCGGCAGCTTCGGAGACATCACGATGCTGCTGGAGCGCCCGTACTACCTCACTGCGCAGGCGCTCGAAGACAGCCTGCTGCTCTACCTTCCGCGCGATGCGATCGTGCGGTTGATCGAGAGCGACAGCCGCTTCGCGATGCGCATGCTCGCCAGCCTGTCGATGCGGATGCGCAACGTGGTCGACGACATCGAGTGCTTCTCGCTGCAGCCCCCTGCCGCGCGGCTGGTGACCTACCTGCTGCGCCTGCTGCCACCGGGCAGCATGACGCCCGCCAAGATCGAGCTGTCGATGCACAAGAACGTGGTCGCGGCGCAGCTCAACCTCACGCCGGAGACCCTGTCGCGCCACTTCCGCGAACTGGCCGACCGCGGGCTGCTCAGCCTGGAGGGGCGCACGATCGTGGTCAACGACATCGACCGGCTTGGCGAGTACGTGGCGGATCGAACCAAGCTTTGAGCCGCGGGTCCGGTGGGATCGCCTCGAGGCAGATCCCGCATGTGTTCTTTTATTCCACAGGAGATCATCAAGTGAATTTCTTCAGCGTCTTCTTGCTTGCTGCGTCACTGACGGGTGCAAGCGTTGCCATTGCATCGAGCAATGCGCAGACCCGACACGCGAGTACGACGGGCTCGCCGTGGCTGTCTTCCCGGCTGATCACGCCCCACCTGACAGTCAAGAACGTCGCCGCCAGCAAGCAGTTCTACACTCAGACCTTCGGCTTCAAGCTGCGCTACGAAAACCTCAAGGATGGCCTTCCCGTGCACGTCGAGATGGACTATCACGGCGAACTGGCGCTCATGTTCGTGCCGGAGAACGTCGGTGGCCGCCCGACATTGGCGCCGATCTCTTTCGCCGACCCCAGGCAGCACACATCCTACTTCTACCTCTACGTAGACGACGTGGATGCGGTGGCTGCACGTGCGAGAGCTGCTGGCGGAACGGTGCTCGAGCCGCCCCGTGACGCCCCCTGGGGGGATCGGTTCGCCCTCATCGCGGACATCAACGGCTACCACTGGGGCTTGGCGCAGACCCGAGAACCAGGCTTCCCCACGTTCGACCCGCGCAAACAATCGTCGAAGTGAGTCAAGTCCGCATCGCCTCCACCTGGGCTCGACGGCCGGCCGGACGTCCTTCTACAGCAGGCTCTCCGGCGCCAGCGGCGCGAGCAGCTCCAGCATCAGGCGGTCCCACAGGTCCGAGTCGGGCTCGACCGTCAGCACCTGGTCGGCCCCGTCTTCCGACGTGACCCATTCGAGCTTTTCGCCGCCCTTGGCGAAGCGCACCCGGTAGGCGCCCTGCTGCTTGAGCACGTCGAGCAGCTTCAGGACCTGCTGCGCCAGCTCGGGGCTGGCGATGAAAAGCCCGATCTCGGTGTTGTGGGTGTCCGAGCGCGGATCGAAGTTCATCGAGCCCAGGAACAGCGAGCGCCGATCGAAGATCGCCGCCTTCGCGTGCAGGCGGCCGACCTGCGAGCCGAACAGCCCGAGCCGCACGCTGCGCTTGGTGCGCGCCGAACTCAATTCGTAGATCTCGACGCCGAGCCGCAGCATGTCGGGCCGGTAGCGCCGGTAGCCGGTGTGGACCACCGGCTCGTCGGTGGCGGCGAGCGAATTGGTGACGACGCTGATGCGCACCCCGCGCCCGCGGATCTCGCGCATGACCTCGAGACCGGCCTTGCCCGGGATCAGGTAGGGCGACACCAGCGTGACTTCGGAGCGCGAGCGCCGCATCTGCTCGATCACGTTGTAGCGCACGCTGTCGACATCGAGCAGCGGCACGCCGCCGTACGACGCGGTCTTGCCGACGACCCGGTCGGGGGCGTCGGCATAGGCCTCGGCCAAGGTCCAGATCAGGTCGAGCCGGGCGCCGTCCTTCAGCTCCGGCCCGAGCGGCGCGTAGCCCAGCACGTCGTTGGGTGCCGGTGGGCGCGGCGCCGGCGTCGTGGCGGGGCCCGTGGCCTGATCGAAGCGCTGCTGCAGTTCCGCCGGCGGCAGCGGGGAGCCGATCACGGTCCCGATCGGCCGCACGTAGGGGCTATTCCAGAACAGGTCGAACAGGCTGCCGAGGCGCTTCACGAGGGCGCCGGCAACGAAGGTGTCGATATCCAGGAAGTTCGCGCCGGCGGTCTGCGTGAAGTACTGGTTCCCGATGTTGCGGCCGCCCGCCACCGCCATCGCGCCGTCGGCGATGAAGAGCTTGTTGTGCATCCGCCGGTTCACCCGATCGAAGTCGAACAGCGAGCTGGAGAAGCGCTGCAGCATGCTGCCGCGGCCGGCCGGAAACGGGTTGAACAGCCGCAGCTCGAGGTTCGGCGTCGCGGCCAGCGCGAGCAGCAGTTCGTCCTCTCCGGAGGTGTAGAGGTCGTCCATCAGCAGCCGCACGCGCACGCCGCGCAGCGCCGCGTCACGCAGGGCGCGCAGGAAGTAGCGGCCGGTCTCGTCGTTCTCGATCTGGTAGTACTGGACGTCGAGCGTGCGCTCGGCGCGGCGCGCGAGCTGCAAGCGGGTGTCGAGGGCGAAATCGCCGCCGGGCATGAGCCGAAAACCGCTCAGGTCCGGGTCGGGCGAGGAGGCCTTGGCGATCCGGCCCAGCGTGGTCTCCGCGGAGGCCGCGATCGCGCTCGAGGGCTGGCGCTCGAACTCGGCCGGCAGCATCGCGCAGCCGCTGGCCAGCAGCATCGTCGCCACCAGCGCCAGGCCGAGCCGCCACCAGCGCGCCAGCAGGCCCGGGCGGTGAAGCATCCCTAGAGGGCCTTGCGCAGATTGGCCGGCGCGATGCGCAGGGCCTCGCGGTACTTCGCCACCGTGCGGCGCGCGCATTCGATCCCCTGCTCCTTGAGCATCTCGGAGATCTGGCTGTCCGACAGCGGCTTCTTCAGGTCTTCGGCGCTCACGAACTGCTTGATCAGCGCCCGTACCGCGGTGCTGGAGGCGTTGCCCCCGGTCTCGGTGCCGAGCGCCGAGCCGAAGAAGTACTTGAGCTCGACCGTGCCGTAGGGCGTCGCCATGTACTTGGCGGTGGTCACGCGGCTGATGGTGGATTCGTGCAGGCCGAGCTCGTCGGCGATCTCGCGCAGCACCAGCGGCCGCATCGCCAGCTCGCCGTGCACGAAGAAGCTCTTCTGCCGCTCGACGATCGCGTTCGACACCCGCAGGATGGTGTCGAAGCGCTGCTGGATGTTCTTGATGAACCAGCGCGCCTCCTGCAGCCGCTGCGACAGCGCCTGGCTGCCTTCGCCCTTGTGCTGCTTGAGCGCGCCGGCGTAGATGTCGTGCACCCGCAGCCGCGGCATGACCTCGGGGTTGAGCATGACGCGGAACCTGGTGTGGGTGCCGTTGCCGATGCGCGTCACGATCACGTCGGGTATCACCACGTTGCGCTCGACGTCGACGAAGCGGCGGCCCGGCTTGGGCTCGAGCCGCGCGATCAGCTGCAGCGCCGCGCGGACCTCTTCCTCGTTGCTGCGCGTGAGCGTCGCCAGCCGCTTGAAGTCGCGCCGCGCGAGCAGTTCCATCGGCTGCTTGCAGATCGCGATCGCGGTCTTGCGCACCTGCGCCTCGTCGGCGTCATCGTCGGGCTGCGCCAGGGCGCGCAGCTGGATCGTCAGGCACTCGCCCAGGTTGCGCGCGCCGACACCGGCCGGCTCCAGGCTCTGCAGCAGGCCGAGCGCGACCTGGAAGTGATGCACCAGGTCGTCGAACTGGTCGTTGTCGTCGCCGGCCAGGCCCGAGGCCAGCGCCGGCAGCGAATCCTCGAGGTAGCCGTCGTCGTTGAGCGATTCGATCAGGAAGCGCAGCGCCGCACGGTCGGTCTCGCTGAGCCGCAGGCCCAGCGCCTGGCGGTGCAGGAAGGACTGCAGCGACTCCTGGCTGCGCGCCAATTCGGTGGCATCGGTGCGCTCGTCGTCGCCCAGGTTGTTGGTGCGCGCGGGCGCATCGCTGCCCCACTCGCTGTCGTCGGGCGCCATGTCGACCGTGCCGTCACCCTCCCAGTCGGGCTCGCCGTCGACCGCGTCCAGGGTGGCGGGCTCGGCAACCTCGGCGGACACCGCGACCTCGGCGGCGGGCGCCGAGGGGCCGGGCGTGAAGTCGCCGTCGCCATCGCCGTTGAATTCGGCCTGGCGATCTTCGTCGCGCACCGGCGTATCGGCGCTCTCGAGGCCGAATTCCTCGCGCGCGGCTTCCTCGGCCGTGCGTTCGAGGAACGGGTTGTCGTCGAGCATCTGCTCGACCTCCTGGCTCAACTCGAGCGTGGAGAGCTGCAGCAGCCGGATCGACTGCTGCAGCTGCGGCGTGAGCGCCAGGTGCTGAGAGACGCGAAGCGAAAGCCCCTGCTTCATCGAGATTGGGCTCCTACATCCGGAAGTGCTCGCCCAGGTACACGCGTCGTACCTCGGCGTTGTCGACGATCTCCGAAGGCGTGCCTTGTGCCAGCACATGCCCGTCGCTGATGATGAACGCGTGATCGCAGATGCCCAGCGTTTCACGCACGTTGTGGTCGGTGATGAGCACGCCGATGCCGCGCTCCTTCAGGAAACTGATGATCCGCTGGATCTCGATCACCGCGATCGGGTCGATGCCGGCGAAGGGTTCGTCCAGCAGGATGAAGCGCGGCTGGGTCGCCAGGGCGCGGGCGATCTCGACCCGGCGGCGCTCGCCGCCGGACAGCGACAGCGCCGACGAATCGCGCAGGTGGTCGACCCGGAGGTCGGCCAGCAGCTCGCCCAGGCGCTCCTCGATGCGGGCCTTGTCGAGCGGCACCATCCGGCCGCGTTCGTCGGGCTCGGCCTGCAGCTCGAGCACCGCGCGGACGTTTTCCTCGACCGTCAGCTTGCGGAAGATCGAGGCCTCCTGGGGCAGGTAGCTCAGGCCCATGCGGGCGCGGCGATGGATCGGCATGTGGGCGATCGGCTCGCCATCGATCGAAATCTCGCCGGCATCGGCCCGCACCAGCCCGACGATCATGTAGAACGAGGTGGTCTTGCCGGCGCCGTTGGGGCCCAGCAGTCCGACCACTTCGCCCTTCTGCACCGCCAGCGACACGTCCTTGACGACCGTGCGGCTGCCATAGCTCTTCTGCAGGCTGCGCGCTTCCAGCCGGCTGCCCGGCTGGCTGTCGCTGACACTCATCCCGGCTGTTTCGATCACTGCTTGGAGTCTCCGCCCAGCGTGGTGGTGGAACGCAGGCTGTTGCCCGGCGCCGGCGTGGTGGCCGGCGCCGCCGGCTTGGCGCCGGGGGTTGCGGGTGCCGCGGCCGCCTTGGGCGTGAGGATCGCCTTGACCCGGCCGCTCGCCTGGGTCGAGACGCCGGCATTCGGCGGCAGCGACGAACCATTCACCGTGAAGGTGTCGTTGCTCTGGTCGTAGACGATCAGCGGTCCGCTGCTCTCGTCGTTGGGGGTGGCGCCGATCAGGCGGCGCATGACCGCGCGGCGGATGAACTTCACGTTGTCGGCGCGGCTGTCGTATTCGATCACCTCGCCCTCGCCCTCGATCCACTCGTCGGTGCCGCTGTTGCGCTTCTGCTTGAAGTAGGCCAGCTTGCCCGGTTCGGCCGTGACGACGCCGTACTGGTAGCCCTCGGGATCCTGGCGGACGTCGATCCGGGTGCCGCGGATCTGGATCGTGCCCTTGTTGACGACCACGTTGCCGGTGAACACGCTGGTCTGCTTGAGGTCGTCGTAGCGCATGTTGTCGGCCTCGATGTTCATCGGCTTGCTCCGGTCGGCCTGCTCGGCCGGGGCCAGCGATGCGAAACCGGCCAGCGCCAGGGCGAGCATCAGCACGCGCACAGGACGACGGCGGGGGGAAGAGCGTAAGGGAAATGTCATAGAGGCACGAAACTTGCTCTGCGATTGTAAGCGTCCGCGGGACGCCGCCTCGCGCGGCCTTGACGAAAAAGCCCGCGGATGCGGGCTTCGTGAACGGAAATGTGGCGGCGGCGCCGCCCTTCGCTCAGCCCTTGCGGGCTTCCGTGACCAGGAAATCGACCGTCTGCAAGGCGCGGTCGAGCGAGCCGGCGGTGTCGCCGTCGACATACCAGCGGCCGGCCACGCCCAGGGCGGGCACGCCGGCGACCTGGTAGTCGGTCGTCAGCTGGGCGGCGCGCTTGGCCTTGCCGACCACCGAGAAGGACTTGAAAAGCTCGGCGAACTTCTTCGCATCGAGGCCCGGCTGCTTGTCGACCCAGGCCTGGATCGCGGCGTCGCCGGTCAGGTTCAGGCGCTGCTGGTGGATCGCCTGGAAGACCTTGGGCACGAATTCGTCGGCCTTGCCCATGGCCTCCAGCGCATAGTAGAAGCGCGCCTTGGCGTCGGTGTCGTTGCCGACGAAGGGCACCGGCACCCGCCGGAACGCGACATGCGGCGGCAGCTGCTTGATCCAGGGCTCGACCTTCGGCTCGAAGGCCGCGCAGTGCGGGCAGTTGAACGAGAAGAACTCGATCACTTCGACCTTGCCGGCCGGCGCATCGACCGGTGCCGGCTTGCCGAGCACGATGTAGTCGGTGCCGGCCTTGAAGGCACGGCCCTGCGCATGCGAAGGGCTGGCCAGCGGAAGAAGGGCCAGCGAGGCAGCGGCCAAAGAAAAGTCACGACGTTGCATTTGGAAATTCTCCTGTCGGCAGAAAGAGCCCGCGAACCGGGGTGGAGTTCCCCGGGCGCACGAAGTAAAGATCGGTGAAGAGGCCGGCGCGGGGCCGCCCCAAGGCGGCCTGCGGCCCCCTTCGGGGGGCAGCGACCCACACGAAGTGGGGGAGCGTGGGGGCCATTTTCTAGCGCTGGACGCGGACGAGGGCGGATTCGAGGCCTCCGCTGTCCAGGCGCTCCTTGAGCTGGTCGGCGTCGTCCTTCTTGTTGAACGGACCCGCGCGCACCCGGTAGACCGTGCGGCCCGCCTGCTCGCGCTCGGTCACGCGCGCCTCGACGCCCATCAGCGAGAGCTTGGCGCGCTGGGCGTCGGCATCTTCCTGGGTTCGGAAAGCACCCGCCTGGACGAAGTACATGAAGGGATCGGTCCCGGTGCCGGCCGCCGCCGCGCCGCTGCCCGAGCCGCTGCGCGCCTTGGCGAGATCGCCGATCGGGTCGTTCGAGGGCGGCAGCGCATTGGCTTCCGCCGGCGCCGGCGCGGTCCGCGGCGGCCGCGGCGTGGCGGTGCTGCCGGGGGCCACCACCACCGGCACCGGGGCCGTGGGCGGCGCCGCGGCCGTTGCAGGAGCGGTGGCCGGAACCGGGGCCGCGGTCGCCGGACCACGGCCCGGCGCGCCGGCCTTGCCCGCCAGGGGCGCATTGGGGTCCCAGTCGCGGTTCTTGCGCGCCTCGGCTTCGTCCTGTTCGGCGCCACCGCGCTGGGTCTTGGTCATGAACGGGATCGGCACCTTGGTCACGTAGACCGCGATGCCGAGCGCGATGCCCAGGCCGAGCACCAGGCCGATGATCAACCCGATGACGATGTTGCCGCTTTGTCTTTGTTTCATGGTGGAGAGAGGAATCACATCTTCTGCGGCGCACTGACGCCCAGAACAGCGAGGCCATTGTGCAGCACCCGCGCGGTCGCGGCGACCAGCGCCAGCCGGGCCCGCTTGACCGGCTCGTCGTCGACCAGGATGCGCTCGGCGTCGTAGTAGCTGTGGTAGCTGGCGGCCAGCTCGCGCAGGTAGAACGTGACATCGTGGGGCGCGAAATCCTTGGCCGCGGCGGTCAGCATCGCGGGGTACTTGGCCAGTTGCAGCAGCAGCGCCTGCGACGCCGGGCTTTCGAGCGGCGACAGGTCGGCGCCTTCGAGGCTCGCCGGGTCACCGCCCCAGGCCGCCAGCACCGAGCAGATGCGCGCGTGGGCGTACTGGACGTAGTACACCGGGTTGTCGTTGTTCTGCGCCAGCGCCAGGTCGATGTCGAAGGTGTATTCGGTGTCGGGCTTGCGGCTCAGCAGGAAGAAGCGCACCGCATCGGTGCTGGTCCATTCGATCAGGTCGCGCAAAGTGACGTAGCTGCCGGCGCGCTTGCTGATCTTGACCTCTTCGCCGCCGCGCACCACGCGCACCATGGTGTGCAGCACGTAGTCGGGATAGCCCGCGGGGATGCCGACCCCGGCCGCCTGCAGGCCGGCACGCACCCGCGCGATCGTGCCATGGTGGTCGGTGCCCTGGATATTGACCACCTTGTGGAAGCCGCGCTCCCACTTGGCGATGTGGTAGGCGACGTCGGGCACGAAATAGGTGTAGCTGCCATCGCCCTTGCGCATGACCCGGTCCTTGTCGTCGCCGTAGTCGGTCGACTTGAGCCACAGCGCGCCGTCCTGCTCGTAGGTCTTGCCGGCATCGACCAGCTTCTGCACCGTGGCGGCGACCCGGCCGCTGGTGTAGAGGCTGGACTCCAGGTAGTAGTTGTCGAACCGGACCTGGAAGGCCTTCAGGTCGAGGTCCTGCTCGTGGCGCAGGTAGGCCACCGCGAACTGGCGGATCGAGTCGATGTCCTCGACGTCGCCGCTGGCGGTGTATTCGCGGTCGTCCGAGCGCACGGTCTTCCTGGCCTTGAAGTCGGCCGCGATGTCGGCGATGTACTCGCCGTTGTAGGCCTGCTCGGGCCACTCGGGGTCGCCCGGCTTGACGCCCTTGGCGCGCAGCTGGGTGCTGGTGGCCAGGGTCTGGATCTGCACGCCGGCGTCGTTGTAGTAGAACTCGCGCCAGACCTTGTCGCCCTGCGTGGCGAGCAGGTTGCAGATGGCGTCGCCCAGCGCCGCCTGGCGGCCGTGGCCGACGTGCAGCGGGCCGGTCGGGTTGGCCGAGACGAACTCGACCAGCACCCGCTCGTCGCGCGCGGGCTGGCTGCCGAAGGCGGCGCCGGCCTGGAGGATCTCGCGCACCACCTGCTGGCGGGCCGCGGTCTTGAGGCGGATGTTGAGGAAGCCGGGGCCGGCGATCTCGACCGCCTCGACCCATTGGGCGAAGGCGGGCGTGGCCTGCAGCGCGGCCGCCAGCTGTTCGGCCAGCTCGCGCGGCTTGCGCTGCAGCGGCTTGGCCAACTGCATGGCGGCGGTGCTGGCGAAATCGCCATGGGCCGCCACCTTGGGCGACTCGAACGCGGCTTTGCTGCCGGCGCCGGGCGAGAGGGATTCGAGCGTGTTCGCGAGCGCCGCGAGCAGCTCCTGTTTGACCAATAGCATCGCGGGATTTTACCGGGGCCAAAAGGCGTACCCGTAACGAACGTCATCCAACAGTGAACGTCGGCCGTTAGGATGAACAGCCCCGGGGCGGGGGAACACCGTCTCAACCGACTTTCCAAGGACTCCTACATCATGAAAAAGCTCCTTTCCCTGCTGGCTCTGGGCGCCACCCTGTCGTTCGGCATCGCGCACGCTTCCCCCTGCGACACCCAGGCGGCGGACAAGAAGCTGAGCGGCGCGGCCAAGACCAGCTTCGTCAAGAAGTGCGAGAAGGACACCGCAGCCGCCGCCGCACCGGCTTGCGCCGCCAAGGCGATCGACAAGAACGGCAAGCCGCTGGCCGGCGCCGCCAAGACGAGCTTCATGAAGAAGTGCGAAGCGGGAGCTTGAGCTCGCCCCCAGGTTGCCCTGCACTTCGTGTCAGGGCGCCCACCCCCTACCGGGGGCAACACCAGCGGCCCGGCAAAGCCGGTTCCGCGGTATCCCTGGCCTGATGCGCAGCGCTACTTGCCGAAGCCGCGCGCCAGGAACACCGCCGCCAGCGGGATGACCGCGATGATGTGCGCCTGGATCATCACCAGCTTGCGGGTCTTGCGGATCTCGGCCTCGGCCGGCAGTGCGCCGGTGGTGCGCAGCGCCTGGCGCCAGCGCAGGTAGCGAATCGTCGGAAAGATCGAGATCACGCCGACGATGACGAACAGCGTGAGCTTCAGGTGCAGCAACGGATTGGTCCAGTACCAGGCCGTGCCCTTCATGCCCCACCAGGTGCGCGCCACGCCGGTGGCGATCACCGCCACCGCGGCGATGCCGTAGACCCTGTCGACCTTGGCCAGGCGCTCGACCACCGCGGCGTTGAGCCACTCGACGCGGCACAGCGCGGCCTCGCTGGCGATGAAGACCACCATGGTCAGGATGGCCAGCAGGTGCAGATAGGCAAGGATGGCTTCGAGGGTCATCGGGGGTTTCCTTCTTGTGGTTCTACGGCGCCGCGATTGTGCCGCCCCAGAACTCCGGCCGGGCGTACTGGGCCTTCAGGAAATCCAGCCACAGCCGCACCCGCAGCGGCAGGTGCTTGCGCTGCGGGAACACGGCGTAGATGCCGTTGGGCGGCGCGGCGAACTCGTCGAGCAGTGGCACCAGCAGGCCGGCATCGATCTCGGCCTCGACCTCCCAGGTGCTGCGCCAGGCGATGCCGTGGCCGGCCAGGCACCAGTCGTGCAGCACCTGGCCGTCGGAGCAGTCGAGCGGACCGGTCGGCTTCAGGTAGATCACTTCATGCTCGCCGCCGGCCGCCGGCACCCGGAAGGCCCAGCCGCGGGTTTGCGAGGCGTCGCTCGACAGGCTCAGGCAGGCGAAGCGCGCCAGCTCCCCCGGATGGCGCGGGGCCCCGTGCCGGCGCACGAAATCGGGCGTGGCAACGCAGCGCCGCCGGTTGTCGGCCAGCCGCAGGCTGACCAGCGACGAATCGGGCAGGTCGCCGACCCGCACCGCGCAATCGAAGCTCTCGCCCGCCATGTCGACCAGCCGGTCGCTGAGGTTCAGCGAGATCGTGACCTCGGGGTGCAGTTCGTGGAAGCGCGGCACCAGCGGTGCCACGTGGCGGCGGCCGAAACCGGCCGGCGCGGTGACGCGCAGGTGGCCGCTGGCCTTGACGCCGCCGGCGCTGACGCTGGCCTCTGCGTTCGCCAGTTCGACCAGCAGCCGCTGGCAGTCCTCCAGGAAGGCGCTGCCCTCGTGGGTGAGCGCGATCCGGCGCGTGGTGCGCACCAGCAGCTTGACGCCCAGCCGTTCCTCGAGCGCGTCGATGCGCCGGCCGACGATCGCCGGCGCCACGCCCTCGGCCTTGGCCGCCGCCGTGAGGCTGCCGCGGGCGGCGATCGCGACGAAGGATTCGAGTTGCTTCAGGCGGTCCATCGCCGGCGATTATCACGAGCGGGCGCGGTCCTGCGGGGCATGGCCTTCATTCGCCGGCGATCGCGCCCTTCGCCTTGAGCTGCGCGATCTGCGCCTCGCTGTAGCCGACTTCGCCGAGCAGCGCGTCCGTGTGCTCGCCGAGCAGCGGCGGCTGCAGCCGAACTCCCGGGCGTTCGCCGCCGAGCGTGAACGGCATCAGCGGCACCTTCGACTGGCTGCCGTCGTTCATGCGGATCGGCGCCAGTCCGCCGGTGGCATTGAGGTGCGGATCGTCGAACAGTGCCTGCGGCCGGGTGATGGGCGCGAAGGGCAGTTCGTTCTGCTCGAACACGGCGCTGAGCTCGGCCGCGCTGCGGCCGGCCAGGTGCGAACGCAGCATCGGCATCATCCAGTCGCGCGCCATCACGCGGTCGTTGTTGGTCGCCAGGCGCGGATCCGCCAGCAGCTCCTCGAGCCCGAAGGCCTTGCAGAAGATGCCCCACTGCTTGTCGCTGACCGCCGCCAGGAAGATCTGTTCGCCGTCCTTGACGGTGAAGACGTCGTACACGCCCCAGGCCGAGATGCGGCTGGGCATCGGGTCGGCGGCGCGGCCGGTGGCGGCGAACTGCATCATGTGCTGCGCAACCAGGAAGACGTTGTTCTCGAACAGCGCCGACTGCACCTCGCAGCCTTGGCCGGTCTGGTCGCGCTGGCGCAGCGCGGCCATCGCGCCGATAGCGCCGAACATGCCGCCCATGATGTCGTTGACGCTGGTGCCGGCGCGCAGCGGGTCGCCGGCGCGGCCGGTCATGTAGGCCAGGCCACCCATCATCTGCACCACTTCGTCGAGCGCCGTGCGGTGGTCGTAGGGGCCGGGCAGGAAGCCCTTGTGGCTGACGTAGATCAGCCTCGGGTTCAGCTTCTTCAAGCTGTCGTAGTCGAGGCCGAGCTTCTTCATCGTGCCGGGCTTGAAGTTCTCGCTCACGATGTCGGCGGTGGCGATCAGGCGCAGCGCGGCCTCCACGCCCTCGGGTTTCTTGAGGTCGAGCGCGATGCTCTTCTTGTTGCGGTTGAAGGTCGGGAAGAAGCCCGCGCCCGAGCCGAGCAGGCGGCGGGTGTTGTCGCCGTCGATCGGCTCGACCTTGATGACCTCGGCCCCGAGGTCGCCCAGCAGCAGGCCGCAGGTGGGGCCCATCACCATGTGGGTGAACTCCACGACGCGGATGCCGGCATACGGCAGGGGGGGCTTGGACTCAGACATGGGACTGCTTTCCTTGCGTGAAGCCCTTGGGCAGGCCGGCCTCGGGCGTCATGCCGTAGACCGGTTCGCCCGGCAGGCCGGCTGCGAGCGGCGCGCGGGCCGCGATGAGTCTGGCGAGATCGACGCCGGTGCGGACGCCCATGGCCTCGAACATGAAGACCAGGTCTTCGGTGACCACGTTGCCCGACGCTCCCGGCGCATAGGGACAGCCGCCCAGGCCACCGAGCGATGCATCGAAGGTACGTACGCCCTCTTCATAGGCGGCCAGGCAGTTGGCCAGGCCGAGTCCGCGCGTGTTGTGCATGTGGGCCGCGCCCGCCCGGTCGCCGAGTTCCGCGCGCAAGCGCCTGAACAGGCGGCGCACCTGCGCCGGATTGGCATAGCCGACGGTGTCCGACAGGCCCGATTCGTCGGCGCCCGCGGCGACGCATTGCACCGCAAGCCGGATCACCTCGTCCTCGGGCACCTCGCCCTGCAAGGTGCAGCCGAAGGCGGTCGAGATGCCGGCCTCGAGCCGGACCTGCGGCGCCATCTCGCGCCGCAGCGCCGCGATGGCCCGGACTTCCTCGACCATCTCTTCGCGCGTCTTGCGCACGTTGGCGAGCGAATGGGCAGCGCTGGCGGACACCGGCATGGTGAGCTTGTGGACGCCGGCAGCGAGCGCGGCTTCGGCGCCGCGGCGATTGGGCACCAGCGCCATCACAGTGAGGCCGGGCAGGGTGATCGCATGCCTGACCACCTCGGCGGCGTCGGCCATCTGCGGCAGCAGGCGGGGCGGGACGAACGAGGCCACCTCGATCTCGCGCAGGCCGGCGGCGTGAAGGGCGTCGATCCAGCGCAGCTTGTGTTCGGTCGGCATGGTGGCCTTGACCGATTGCAGGCCGTCGCGAGGGCCGACCTCGCTGATGAGCACGTCGGGGGCGGGCATCGGGGTCGTCTCCTTCGGGGTGGTGGTTGATAGTTCTATCTAATAGAACAATATTCTATACAGCAGAATTAAGCCGGCATTTCCGCTTCCTGTCAAGCCGCGCCCGCATGCACTGTATGCCGCTCGGCTGTCAGGTCTGAAGCTTGCAGCGCGGATTTCCCGCGGCCGTGCGCGTACGCTTGCAATGCACGAACCTCGTCATTGATTACCTTCGTTTTGGTCACGGATAAAACCCGTTTTCGGCTATTACTCGCCAGACTTGTATCGAATAAAGTGCTGGCAAGCATCTATTCAAGGAGTACAGAACCATGACCGCCCGCACCACCGTCCACGGCCTCCAGGTCGCCACCGAACTGCACCAGTTCATCGAGCAGCAGGTGCTGCCCGCGACCGGCGTCGCCAGCGAGGTCTTCTGGAAGGGCTTCGACACTATCGTGAGCGAGTTCGCGCCCAAGAACCTGGCCCTGCTGGCCGAACGCGACCGGCTGCAGTCCGAGATGGATGCCTGGCACAAGGCGCACCCGGGCCCGATCGCCGACATGCCGGCCTACCGCGCCTTCCTCGAATCGATCGGCTACCTGCTGCCGCAGCCCAAGGACGTGCAGACCACCACCGCCAACGTCGACGCCGAGCTGGCCCTCCAGGCCGGCCCGCAGCTGGTGGTGCCGATCCTCAATGCGCGCTATGCGCTGAACGCGGCCAACGCGCGCTGGGGCTCGCTGTACGACGCGCTCTACGGCACCGACGCGATTCCCGAGACCGGCGGCGCCGAGAAGGGCAAGGGCTACAACCCGGCACGCGGCGCCAAGGTGATCGAGTTCGCGCGCCACGTGCTCGACCAGGCCGCGCCGCTGGACAACGGCTCGCACAAGATGGCGACCGGCTACAAGGTCGAGCACGGCAAGCTGGTGATCGCGCTGCAGAGCAGCAGCACCGGCCTCAAGGACCCGTCGCAGTTCATCGGCTACACCGGCGAGGCGGCGGCGCCGAAGTCGGTGCTGCTGAAGCACAACGGCATCCACCTCGACATCCAGATCGACCGCTCGACCGCGATCGGCAAGAGCGACGCGGCCGGCGTCAGCGACGTGGTGCTCGAAGCCGCGCTGTCGACCATCCTCGACCTCGAGGACTCGGTGGCGGTGGTCGATGCGGCCGACAAGGTGCTGGCCTACTCGAACTGGCTCGGCATCCTCAAGGGCGACCTGACCGAGGAAGTCGCCAAGGGCGGCAAGACCTTCACCCGCGGCCTGAACCCGGACCGCGAATACACCGGCGCCGACGGCCAGCCGGTGAAGCTGCACGGCCGCTCGCTGATGTTCGTGCGCAACGTCGGCCACCTGATGACCAATCCGGCCATCCTGTACGCCGGCGGCAAGGAGATCCCCGAAGGCATCATGGACGCGGTCATCACCACGACCATCGCCACCATCGACCTGAAGCGCAAGGGCAACTCGCGCACCGGCAGCGTCTACATCGTGAAGCCGAAGATGCACGGCCCGGCCGAAGTGGCCTTCGCGAGCGCGCTGTTCGGCGCGGTCGAGCAACTGCTCGGCCTGCCGGCCAACACGGTCAAGCTCGGCATCATGGACGAGGAACGCCGCACCAGCATCAACCTCAAGGCCTGCATCGCCGAAGCGGCCGCGCGCGTGGCCTTCATCAACACCGGCTTCCTCGACCGCACCGGCGACGAGATGCACACCGCCATGCAGGCCGGCCCGATGCTGCGCAAGGGCGACATGAAGTCCACGCCCTGGATCCAGGCCTACGAGAAGAACAATGTGCTGGTGGGCCTCTCGTGCGGCCTGCGCGGCAAGGCCCAGATCGGCAAGGGCATGTGGGCCATGCCCGACCTGATGCACGCGATGCTCGAGCAAAAGATCGCCCACCCCAAGGCCGGCGCCAACACCGCCTGGGTGCCCTCGCCCACCGCCGCCACGCTGCATGCGCTGCACTACCACCAGGTCAGCGTGGCCGAGGTGCAGAAGGAACTCGAGAAGATCGACGCCAATGCCGAGCGCGACAACATCCTGAACGACCTGCTGAAGGTGCCGGTGGTGCCATCGGTGAACTGGACCGCCGCCGAGCGCCAGCAGGAGCTCGACAACAACGTGCAGGGCATCCTGGGCTACGTGGTGCGCTGGATCGACCAGGGCGTCGGTTGCTCCAAGGTGCCGGACATCCACGACATCGGCCTGATGGAAGACCGCGCCACCCTGCGCATCTCCAGCCAGCACATCGCCAACTGGCTGCTGCACGGCGTGGTCACGAAGGAGCAGGTCAACGCCACCTTCGAGCGCATGGCCGCGGTGGTCGACCAGCAGAACGCCGGCGACCCGCTCTACAAGAACATGGCCGGCCACTTCTCGACCTCGGCGGCGTACAAGGCGGCGCAGGACCTGGTGTTCAAGGGCATCGAGCAGCCGAGCGGCTACACCGAGCCGCTGCTGCACGCCTGGCGCCTCAAGGTGAAGGCCGGCACGGCCTGAGTTCAGGCGCGCATCAGGCCCTGCGCCGCACCCGGCGCCCTGAAGGCGAAACCCGGAAACAGCTCGGCCATCCGCGCGTCCTGCAGGCGCAGGTGCCGCTCGCCGATTTCCGCCAGCACCTGGCGGAAATCGGTGGTCACCGCCAGGTCGCGGCCCTCGTGCAGCGCGCCATCGTCCAGGCCCGGCCAGCGTCCGTGCACGCGGCCGCCGGCCACCCGCCCGCCGAGCAGCCACATCACGTTGCCATGGCCGTGGTCGGTGCCGCCGTTGCCGTTCTGGCGCACCGTCCGGCCGAACTCGGACATCACCACCACCACCGTGTCGTTCCACACCGGGCCCAGCCGCGTCGCAAGGGCCGACAGGCCCTGCCCCAGCGGCCCGAGCCGGTTGGCGAGCTGGCCGCTGGCTGCGCCCTGGTTGGCGTGGGTGTCCCAGCCGCCCAGGTCCATGAAGGCCAGCTGCACCCGCGGGTCGTTGCGCATCAGGGTCGCGAGCCGGGCCGCGTTGTCGGGGAAGCCATTCGGCAACGGAGCGCCGTTGCTGGCGGCCTGCATCTCGCGCTCCAGGCTGTCGCCGTTCATCGAGCGCATCACCTCCTGGTGCGATTGGCGCGACGCCTGGAAGGCCCGCGACAAGGCATCGTCGCCGCCATAGAGCCGGCCGAAGGCTTCGGCGACCTGCGGCCGGTCGAGCAGCGTCGGCTTGCCGGCGGCAGCCCCCAGCGGGACATTGGCGACGCTGTTGCGGCCTGCGTAGATGCGCGGCAGCACCGGGCCCATGCTGACGGCCCGGGTGGCGCTCGCGCCGCCCGCCGGGTCGGGCGGCAGCGCGCCGAGCAGCCGGTTGAGCCAGCCGTCGGCGGTCGACTTGCGCCCCGGCGTGCCGGATTCCATGTAGTCCTGGGCATCGAAATGCGAGCGCGTCGCATCGGGTGAGCCGCAGGCCTGCACGAAGCCGAGCTGGCCGGCCCGCCACAGCGGCATCAGGGGCGCCAGCGCGGGATGCAGGCCGAAGCGGCCGTCGAGGTCGAGCACCCCGCCATCGTCGCCCGGACGCGCCAGGGCGATGGACGGGCGGGCGGCGTAATAGGCGTCGTCGGCATGGGGCACGACGACGCTCAGGCCATCGACGGCCCCGCGCAGGAAGATCACCACCAGCCGCGGCGGCGCGGCGGTAAGGCTCTCGCCCACCACGGCCCACGCAGAGGGGCCGATCGGGAGCAGGACGGCGCCGCCCTGGACGGCGAGTTTCAGCAGATCGCGACGCAGCATGGCGGCTCCCGGCAAGTCAGCGGTGCATGAAATCCGGGCTGCCGAGCGCCATCGGCGCCTGCAGCTCGGGCGCGGCCTCGGCCAGGGCGGCACGGGTCTTGGGCGAGATGCCGCCGCCCAGCGTCGCCAGCAGCGCCTGGGCATCGACCGGCGGCGTGGGCGCGGCCGGCAGCCGGCCCGATGCCAGGGCGGTCGCAAAGGCGATGCGGCGCGTGATCGCGTCCGGGTTGAGCCAGGCGTCCTGGGTGTTCTTGTAGCCGTCCGGCGTCTGGCAGCCGTAGAGCGGCATGCCGAGTTGGCGCAGCGTGCCGAGCAGGGGCCGGACGTCGGTCGAAGGCCAGTCGGTGGCGCGGACAGTCGAGACCACGTAGTCGTAGGGCGTCTTGAACTTCTGTCCCTGCACCTTGGGACTGCGGAACTCGGGGCTGGCGAACAGGGTCTCGAGCAGCGCCTGGATGTCGCCGCCGCTCGCCAGGTAGCGCCGGGCGAGGCGGTCGACCAGCGCCGCGGGCGGCTGGTCGGCGACGAAGTACTGCGCCAGCTGGTAGCTGACGTGGCGCGCGGTGGCCGGATGCATCGCCAGCAGGTCCAGCGCCCGCTCGCCTTCGGCCTGCCCCTGGTCGCCGATCCGCTGCCCGAGCCAGAGCTTGTCGCCGCGGTCGTGCCGCCGCGCGTCGAACGCGAAGACCGAGGCGCCGGTGGTCAGGCGCGGCGCGAAGGTCCATCCGGTCAGCACGCGGGCCAGCTCGGTCACGTCCTGCTGGGTGTAGCCGCCATCGACGCCCAGCGTGTGCAGCTCCATCAGCTCACGGGCGTAGTTCTCGTTCAGGCCGCTGGCCCTGGCGGCCGGGCCGGCGCCGCCTGGCGGCTGCGAGCCCGCGGCCACGGACTGCCAGTTGTCCAGGTAGAACAGCATCGCCGGGTGATGGGCCGTGGCCCCCAGCAGGTCGCGGAAGCGGCCCATCGCGTAGGGCCGGATCGCCTCGCGCTCGTAGTTGCCGACCAGCACCCGGTCCAGGCCCTTGCCGACGAAGACGTTGAAGTGGTTGAACCAGAAGTCCACCATCCGCTCCTCGAGCTGGCGCGGACTGCGCGCGGCCCGCCAGAGACGCGCCTGGCCCGATTCGATGTCGAGCTGCCGGAGGGCCTCGCGGCGTGCCGCCCGGGCCTCGTCGCCGCCGTCCTTGACCGCCTGCGCCGCCTCGCGGTACTGCGTGATCAGCTCCCGCTGCGACGCCGCGGCCGTCGGCAGGGCGGCGAGCTGCTGCGCGAGATCGGCCGGCAGCGGCAGGCGCTCGGGGTGCAGCTGCTCGTCGATGTAGCGATCGATGCCGACCTGCCGCACATGCGCCAGGTCGCCGGGCGCGGGGCCGTAGCCGAGGCGATTCAGCACATGGAGCGCGTCGGCCTCCGAGGCGCGCTGCGCTTGCGCGGGCAACGCGCCGAAGGCCGCGCAAGCCAGGGCCCAGGCGATGACGCGAGCTTTCATGGACAACTCCTGCGACGGGGTGGCTGAAGGGCGACACCTCCACAACGCCGCGTCGGCGGACTCGGCCGACCTTGCCCGTCAAGCTCGGCTGACGGACCGGCGTCGTCAGCCGCCAGGCGCCGGCCGGGCGCGCGCCAGGGTCCGCCCGACCTCGGCCGGGTCCATGCCGTACATCTCCGCGAACTCCGCCACCGTGCGGCCGCTGGCCTCGAAGGCACGCAGCAAGGCCTCGCGCTTGGCGGTGCGGGCACCGACTTCGACGAAGGCCTCGTCGAGCACGGCGTTGGTGACTTCGTCCTGCGTGCGCACGGCCAGCACGTAGTCCTCGCGCGACAGGCCCGAGGCCTCGATGGCCTCGACCAGGCGGGCGCGCAGCTTCGGCCGCAGGTCTTCCGCGGTGCGCGCCTGGCGGCGCTTGAAGACTTCGAGGATGGCGTGGTGCACGTGCTCGGGCGCCACGGGCTCGACCGGCACGCCGTTCAGGTCATGGCGCTGCTCGCCGGCGGCCACCGCATCGAGGTAGCGGGTCGAGCGCGCATGCAGGCCGAGCGCGATCTTGAGGTCCTCCTTCTTGAAGACGTCGGGGTGCAAGGCCAGCAGCTCCTGGTAGACGCCGAGCTTGAGCGGCCGGAAGCGGGCCCCGAACATCTTCGGATAGAGCTCGAACAGGCGCTCCAGCACCGCGTTGGCCTTGCGCGGCGCGCGCTGGCCGCCCTTGGCCTCGGGGCCGGCCTTCGGCGTGGCGTCGGGCCTGGCGTCGGGCCTGCCCTCGGGCCGGGGCTTGCGCCGTCCGCGGCGGCCTTCCCTGGGGGCGGCGGGCGCGGCCGGTGTGGCGGATGCGGCGGGGGCCTCGGCGGCCTCGGGTGCGGAAACGGTCTCTGTCGTCGGGGTCATCGGAATCTTGGTCAGCGAAGCGAGGGGGCTCGGAAGCCCCGGAATGGCACCTACTGTAATCGTGTCGCGACCCCGAGGTCCCGCGGCCCTCAGGGCGGCCCTTGGGCGGCGTCGGCCTCGGCCCGCAGCCAGCGCACGAAATCCTGGGCGTCCGGGTTGGCCGACGCACGACGCGCGCTGTCGACGAAATAGCCACGGCGCGAGGCCGCACCTTCGCCGAAGGGAGACACCAGCTGGCCGCTGCGCACCAGCGCGCCCACCAGCGGCAGCCGGCCGATCACCACGCCCTGGCCCGCCACCGCCGCGGCGACCGCGTCGGTGTAGAGCGTGAAGCGCAGCGTGTTCTTCATGCGCAGGTCGTTCAGGCCCATGACCTGCAGCCAGGGCTCCCAGTCGACGGTGGGCGTGTTGGCGTGGCCGGGCTCGTCGATCGTGAGCAAGGTCTGGCCCAGCAGGTCGGCCGGTTCGTGCAGCCGCGCCGCGATCTCCGGCGCGCACAGCGGCAGGACGGTTTCCTCGAACAGCGCCAGCCCGGTGCCGCGCGCGATGGGAACGAAGCGCACCGCGACGTCGACCCGGCTGCGCTCGAGGTCGAGCACGTCGAGGGTGGCCGACACCCGCACGTCGACCTCGGGATGATCGGCCGTGAAGCGCGCCAGCCGCGGGATCAGCCAGAAAGAGGCGAATCCCGGCGTGGTCGTGACCGCCACATGCCGTGGCAGCGGCACGCTGCGAACGCGGGCGGTGGCATCGCGCAGCCGCTCCAGGCTCTCGACCACCGCGCGCTGCAGCACGGCCCCGGCCTCGGTCAGCGCCAGCGCCCGATGGCGGCGCTCGAACAGCAGCACGCCGAGCGCTGCCTCGAGCTGCTGGATCTGCCGGCTGACCGCCGACTGGGTCAGGAACAGCTCGGCCGCGGCCTGCGTGAAGCTCAGGCAGCGGGCCGCGGCCTCGAAGCTGCGCAGCAGTTCGAGCGGCGGCAGGTCGGCCGACGATACGGCGCTTTTCGCATTCTCGGGAAGCATGCAACGAGTTCCGAATCACCGTATGACACGGCGGGGCCTGCTCACTATATTCATTCCCATCGCGAATGCAAAGGAGCTCTTCATGGACCCCCGCACCCAACGCCTGAGCCTCAGCCTGCCGAAGATGGCCGTCTTCACGCTGCCCGACGCCCACGAAGTCGACATCGAATGCACCCGCGGCGCGGTCTGGATCACGCTCGACCACGACCGGCGCGACATCGTGCTGGAACCCGGCGAGCGCTTCCGCAGCGACTCGCACCGCCGCGCACTGGTGGCGGCGCTCGAATCGTCCTGCGTGCGCTTCAGCGCCGCCGCGCTGTCGGTGGCCGCCCGGCCGGCGCCGGCCGAGCGGTCGCCTTGGCGACTGTGGGCCCACGGGATGACCCCGGCTTGACCCGGCGCCCCGGGCGTTGAACCATCGACGCTCCGGGCCAGGAAAGGCGCATTCCGTCGCCGTCGTGAACCGACGGCCCGACGCCGTCCGCTCCGGGCCCCCATCTCTCGGAGGAAGGACACACCATGGCAGAGGCATACATCGTGGCCACCGCGCGCACCGCGGGCGGCCGTCGCGGCGGCAGGTTGTCGGGCTGGCACCCGGTCGACCTGGCGGCCCAGGCCATCGACGCGCTGGTGGCGCGCAGCGGCATCGACCCGGCCGCCGTGGAGGACGTCATCCTCGGCTGCGTGAGCCAGGTGGGCGAGCAGGCCACCAACGTCGCGCGCAACGCGGTACTGGCCTCGAAGCTGCCCGAATCGGTGCCCGGCACCTCGGTCGACCGCCAGTGCGGCTCGTCGCAGCAGGCGCTGCACTTCGCGGCCCAGGCCGTGATGTCGGGCAGCATGGACGCGGTGATCGCGGCCGGCGTCGAGAGCATGACGCGGGTGCCGATGTTCACGCCCAATGCGCTGCCGGCCAAGGCCGGCCTCGGCACCTACATGAGCCCGGCGATGCAGCGGCGCTACCCCGGCGTCGAGTTCAGCCAGTTCACCGGCGCCGAGATGATCGCGAAGAACTACGGCCTGACCAAGGACATGCTCGACCGCTATGCCTTCGAGAGCCACCAGCGCGCGATCGCTGCCACGCGCGAGCAGCTGTTCGCCGACGAGATCGTTCCGGTCGAGGTGCGGCTGGCCGATGGTTCCGGCAGCGGCGAGATGCACACCGTCGACGAGGGGATTCGCTTCGAAGCCACGCTGGAAGGCATCGCCGGGGTCAAGCTCATTGCCGAGGGCGGGCGCTGCACGGCGGCCACCGCGAGTCAGATCTGCGACGGCGCCAGCGGCGTGCTGGTGGTCAACGAGCGCGGCCTGAAGGCACTGGGCGTGAAGCCGCTGGCGCGCATCCACCACATGAGCGTGATGGGCCACGACCCGGTGATCATGCTCGAGGCCCCGATCCCCGCCACCGCGCGGGCGCTCGCCAAGGCCGGCATGAAGATCGACGACATCGACCTCTACGAAGTCAACGAGGCTTTCGCACCGGTGCCGCTGGCCTGGCTGCAGAAGCTGGGCGCCGACCCGGCCCGGCTCAACGTCAACGGCGGCGCGATCGCGCTCGGCCATCCGCTCGGCGCCTCGGGCACCAAGCTGATGACCACGCTGGTGAACGCACTCGGCCAGCGCGGCAAGCGCTACGGGCTGCAGACCATGTGCGAGGGCGGCGGCATGGCCAACGTCACGATCGTGGAGCGGCTCTGACATGGGCCCGGTTCTCTACGAGCTCAACGAAGGCATCGCGACCCTCACGCTCAACCTGCCGTCCAAGCTCAATCCGGTCGCGCTCGACCTGCAGCAGGCATTGCGCGAATGCTTCGCGCGGGTGCGCAGCGACAGCCAGGTGCGCGCCGTCCTCCTGACCGGTGCCGGCAAGGCCTTCTGCGTCGGCGCCGACCTGAGCGCGATGCGCCCGCCCGAAGACGGCCAGACCCTGGGCGACCAGACCGCCGACTGGATGCAGACCATGAGCAACCCCCTGATCCAGGAGCTGCGCGAGCTCCCGGTGCCGGTGGTCTGCGCGGTCAACGGGCCGGCCGCCGGCGCCGGCGTCGGCCTGGCGCTGGCCTGCGACATCGTGGTGGCGGCGCGCAGCGCCTACTTCTACCTGCCCTTCCTGCCCAAGCTCGGCATCGTTCCCGACCTCGGCTGCACCTGGTTCATCCCGCGGCGGGTCGGCCCGGCGCGGGCGATGGGCATGGCGCTGCTCGACGAGAAGCTCAATGCCGAAACGGCGGCGCAGTGGGGCCTGATCTGGGCCGCGATCGACGATGGCCCGCTGCTGCTCGAGGCGCTGAAGATCGCCCAGCGCCTGGCGCAGCTGCCGGTCCATGCGGTGCACGAGGCGCGCCACGCGATCGAGCGCTCCGAGCGCCACACGCTGGCCGAGCAGCTGCACTACGAGAGCGAGCGCCAGCGCGAGCTGATCGAGCAGCCGAGCTTCGCCGAAGGCGTGATGGCCTTCCTGCAGAAGCGTGCACCGGTCTTTCCACCGCGCGCGACGCCATGATCGAACGCACTCTTTTCGGTCCCGACCACGAGGCCTTCCGCGACGCCTTCCGACGCTTCATGGACAAGGAGATCGCGCCCTTCCACGAAGCCTGGGAAGAGCAGGGGTACGTGGCCCGCGAAGTCTGGACCAAGGCCGGCCAGAACGGCTTCCTGTGCATGTCGCTGCCCGAGGAATACGGCGGCTCGGGCGCCGACCTGCTCTATTCCGTCATCCAGTTCGAGGAGCTCTGGGCCCGCGGCTTCACCGGCATCGGCTGGGGCCTGCACAGCGAGATCGTGGCGCCCTACATCCTGCGCTACGGCACCGAGGCGCAGAAGGCGCACTACCTGCCCCGGCTCGCCAGCGGCGAGATGATCGGCGCCATCGCGATGAGCGAGCCGGCCGCCGGCAGCGATCTGCAGGCGGTGCGCAGCACCGCGCTCAAGCAGCCCGACGGCAGCTACCTGCTCAACGGCAGCAAGACCTTCATCACCAACGGCTGGCATGCCGACCTGGTGATCGTGGTCGCCAAGACCGACCCGGCCGGCGGCGCCAAGGGCACCAGCCTGTTCCTGGTCGAGCGCGGCATGCCGGGCTTCGAGAAGGGCAAGCGGCTCAAGAAGCTGGGCCTGAAGGCGCAGGACACCTCCGAGCTGTTCTTCGACGGCGTGCGGCTGCCGGCCGAGGCGCTGCTGGGCGGCGCCGCGCAGGAGAACCGCGGCTTCGTCTGCCTCATGGAGCAGCTGCCCTGGGAACGGCTGCAGATCGCGATCAGCGCGGTGGCGGCGTCGCAGGCGGCGATCGACCAGACCGTGGCCTACGTGAAGGAGCGCAAGGTGTTCGGCCAGCCGGTGGGCGCCTACCAGAACACCCGCTACACGCTGGCCGCACTGCAGACCGAGGTGCAGGTGGCGCAGGTCTTCGTCGACAAGTGCATCGAGCTGCTCATGGCCGAGAAGCTCGACACCGCGACCGCCAGCATGGCCAAGTACTGGACCAGCGACCTGCAGTGCAAGGTGATGGACGAATGCGTGCAGCTGCACGGCGGCTACGGCTTCATGTGGGAGTACCCGGTAACGCGCGCCTACGCCGATGCCCGGGTGCAGCGCATCTACGGCGGCACCAACGAGATCATGAAGGAAGTGATCGCGCGCGCGATGGGCCTGCCGGGCCGCTGAACCGCCACTGGCGCCCGGCGAGGGGCTGCGGGACAATGCCGCCATGCCCCTCCTCAACGCCTTCTACGCCCAGTCCGGCGGCGTCACCTCCGTGATCAACGCCTCGGCCTGCGGCGTGATCGAGACGGCGCGCCGGCATCCCGACCGCATCGGCAACGTCTACGCCGGCCGCAACGGCATCCTCGGTGCGCTCACCGAGGACCTGATCGACACCGGCCGCGAGTCGGCCGAGGCGATTTCGGCGCTGCGCAGCACACCCAGCGGCGCCTTCGGTTCCTGCCGCTACAAGCTCAAGTCGCTCGACAAGAACCGGCGCGAGTACGAGCGCCTGGTCGAGGTCTTCAAGGCCCACGGCATCGGCTATTTCTTCTACAACGGCGGCGGCGATTCGGCCGACACCTGCTTCAAGCTGAGCCAGCTGTCGCAGTCGCTGGGCTATCCGCTGCAGGCGATCCATGTGCCCAAGACCATCGACAACGACCTGCCCCTGACGGATTGCTGCCCGGGCTTCGGCTCGGTCGCCAAGTACGTGGCGGTGTCGACGCTCGAAGCCTCGATGGACGTGCGTTCGATGGCTGCGACCTCCACCAAGGTCTTCGTGATCGAGGTGATGGGCCGCCACGCCGGCTGGATCGCCGCGGCCGGCGGGCTGGTGGCCGACCAGGGCATCCCGGTCGTGATCCTGTTCCCTGAGATTCCCTTCGACCAGCCGGCCTTCCTGGCCCGGGTCGACGCGTTGGTCAAGTACCACGGCTACTGCACGGTGGTGGTGTCCGAAGGCTGCCACCATCCTGACGGCAGCTTCCTCGCCGAGCAGGGCACCAAGGATGCTTTCGGCCATGCGCAGCTCGGCGGTGCCGCCCCGGTGGTGGCGCAGATGGTCAAGGAGGCGCTGGGCCACAAGTTCCACTGGGCGGTCGCCGACTACCTGCAGCGCGCGGCCCGGCACATCGCGTCGGCCACCGACGTCAAGCAGGCCTATGAACTGGGCCAGCGCGCAGTCGAGCTGGCGCTGGAGGGGCGCAACGCGGTGATGCCGACCATCGAGCGGATTTCCGACGTCCCCTACGACTACCGGCTCGGCACGGCATCGCTCGATGCGGTGGCCAATGCCGAGAAGTTCATGCCGCGCGATTTCATCTCGGACGACGGCTGGGGCATCACCGAGAAATGCCGGCGCTACCTGCTGCCGCTGATCCAGGGCGAGGACTATCCGGCTTATCGAGACGGGCTGCCGGTCTACGTGACGCTGCACAACGTCGCGGTGCCGAAGAAGCTGCCGCCGTTCGAGGTCGCTGGATGAACGCGGTGCAGCGCCCCGATCCGTCGCGCTGTCCGCTGTGCGGCGAGTCCAATCGTTGCGCACTGGAGATCGAGCGCGAGACCGGCCAGTTGCAGCCGGCCTGCTGGTGCATGGAGGTCGACTTCAGCGAGGACCTGCTGGCGCGGGTGCCGGAGGGGCAGCGGCGCATGGCCTGCATCTGCGCGCGCTGCGCCGCGCAGGACGCGCTTCAGGAGTGAGCCTTGGACCGGGACGCCGACGCGCACCGTGCCGGCACCCATCCATCAGCCAAGCGCATCCAGCGAAATCCCCAAGGCCGCCGCCAGCTTTTTCAGCGTCGCCGTGGAGCCCGCGCGCTTGCCGCCCTCGATCTGGCTGATGAAAGGCTTGCCGACGCCAGCGGCGGCGGCCGGCGCGAGGTCTCAATCCGCCTAGCCTGAAGCCGGAGACTGATCGACCTTGACCGCCTCGGGCTCGGGCGCAGCCGGCGCCTCCTCCTTCACCGCCATCGCCGGCAACCCGCCGCGCTCGCGCTGCTCGGTGATCACCTGGTGGATGAACTGCAGCTTGCCGACCGCCGCCCGCGGCAGCACGAAGGGGTAGTAGTCGGGCTGGCCCATGCTGCGCGACAACTCGTTGAGCACGTTGGTCAGCCGCACCCAGCCATTGAGGAAATCGAGGAAGCGGCCGGCCTCGGGGTGCTCGGGCTGCCAGAGGTCCGAAGGCCCGAACAAGTCGCTGGTCAGTTCGACGTTCTGCGCATCGACGCCGAAGCTCAACGCGGTGTCGGCGGTGTCCGCCATGTGCAGGTAGTGGGCCCAGGTCTCGGCCCAGTCCTCCCAGGGATGCGAGCTCGCGTAGCTGGTCACGAAGCGATCGGCCCAGTCGAGCGGCGGACCGTTGTCGTAGTGGCTGCGCAAGGCCGCGGCGTAGTCGTCGCGTTCGTCCCCGAAGAGCTGGCGGAAGCCGTCGACCCACGGTGTCGGCGCCACCAGCAGGTCCCAGTAGTAGTGGCCGATCTCGTGCCGGAAGTGGCCCAGCAGGGTCCGGTAGGGCTCGCGCATCTCGGCCCGGATGCGCTCGCGCACGGCGTCCTCGGCCTCTTCGGCATTCAGCGTGATGACGCCCATCTCGTGGCCGGTCATGACGTGCGGTCCGCCCGGCACATGGCTCAGGAAGTCGAAGGCCAGGCCGTGCCCCGGGTCGCTCAGGCGCGTGACCACGGGCAGGCCGAGCGCGAGCAGCTGCGAGATCAGCCTGCGTTTGGCCAGTTCGAGGCTCAGCCAGAGCGCGCCGTTGCTCTCCACCGAAAGGTCGGGAATGGTCCGCGTCACGCTGCACGACAGGCACAGGCCGGGCACCAGGCCCTCGGTGTTGAAGGCCGGGTCGTCACCCTCGCGCGGCGCCGGCACCATCCAGTTGCAGGCTGCCGGCGTCATGAGGTTGGCGCAACGCCGGTAGGCCCTGCCGTGGACGTCGCCGAAGAGCGTGAAGGTGTCGGCTTCGGCGCCCTCGAAACCGGCCGGCGCGAGCGGCACCACGCCGAGCCGCTCGACCACGTAGCCGAGCGGCGTCAGGCAGGCCAGGCACTGGCTGTTGCGCAGGAACACCGGGCGGCCGCACTGGCACTGGTAGGCCCGGCTCAGTGTCGGCACCTGCAGCTCGGAGGCCAGCGAGCCGCCGGTGTCGGCGCTGCTGCCGTCGGCTTCGAGCGAATCGGCGACGGCGTCTGGGCTGTTGTTCTGGTTCTGGGATTGCATGGCGGTCTGGATCGCGTGCGGAACAGCGAATGATTTTGGCGGCGCGCATCGGGGCGCGGAGCGGTGCAAACGCCGATATCCTTGTAGGACGGCCGAGCGCGGCAATTTCCCTCCTTGATGAACAATCCTCCCCCGCAGTCCCTGAGCAGCCGCTACGGCGAGCGCTACCGCTGGCTCCTGCTCGTCTCGGTCATGGTCGGCGTGATGGCCTCGATCATGTCGTCGACGATCGTCAACGTCGCCATCCCCGGCATGAGCCACCATTTCTCGCTCGGCCAGGAGCGGGCCCAGTGGGTCAGCTCGGGCTTCATGGTGGCGATGACGGTGTCGATGCTGACCACGCCCTGGCTGCTCTCCCGCTACGGCTACCGGCGCACCTACGTCGGCACCATGGTGCTGCTGCTCGCCGGCGGGATGGCCGGCGGACTGGCGACCGATTTCACGCTGGTGCTGGCCGCACGCGTGGCCGAGGGGCTGGCGGCCGGGGTCGTGCAGCCGATCCCGGCGATCATCATCCTGCGCGCCTTCCAGCCCCACGAGCAGGGCCGCGCCAGCGGCATCTTCGGCATGGGCGTGGTGCTGGCGCCGGCCATCGGACCGAGCATCGGCGGGGTGCTGGTCGACCTGTTCGGCTGGCGTTCGATCTTCTTCATGGTGGTGCCCTTCTGCCTGGCGTCGATCTGGCTGGCCTACAAGTTCGTGCCGACCACCGCGCCCGGCGGCGTGGTCGCGGCACGCAGCGAGGGCCTCGACTGGCGCGGCCTGGCGCTCGGCACGGTCGGTACCCTCTGCCTGCTGAACGGCCTGGTCGCGCTGCGCGGCGAGTCGGCCCTGCACGCGACCTTGCTGCTGGCCGGCGCCGGCATCGCCTTCGGCGCTTTCGTTGCCTGGCAGAAGCGCCTGGCCGCGAGCGGCGGCGCGCCGTTGATGAACCTGGCCCTGTTCCAGTACCGCCAGTTCGCGATGGGCAGCGTGGTCGCCTTCATCTACGGCACGGCGCTGTTCGGCTCGACCTACCTGCTGCCGGTCTACATGCAGGTCGGGCTGCAGCTGTCGGCGTCGCACGTCGGCACCATCCTGCTGCCGGCCGGCATCGTGCTGGCGATCACCATCGCCGGCGTCGGCCGGCTGGCCGACCGGCATCCGACCTGGCTGCTGGTGTGCACCGGGCTGCTGCTGCTGGCCGCCTCCTTCGCGCTGATGGTGGTGCTGAAGCTCGACAGTGCGCTGTGGCTGCTGGTGGCCTTCGCGGTCATCGGGCGCATCGGACTCGGCTTCATCCTGCCCTCGCTCAACCTGGGCTCGATGCGCCCGCTGGCCAAGCCGCTGATTCCGCAGGGCGCCAGCGCGATCAATTTCCTGCGCATGCTGGGCGGCGCCGCCGGTGTCAGCCTGTGCGCGATCGTGCTCGAGTGGCGGCTGGCGGCCCATGGCGATTCGCTCGCCAACGTGGCGACCAGCCCGGCGCGGCTGGCGGCCTTCGACGAGGTGTTCCTGATGCTGGCGGGCCTGTGCGCGCTGGCGATCGTCGCGGCCTGGCAGCTGCGGGTGAAGCCGCCCGCCGCGCAGCCATGAGCCCGCTTCAGTTCTAATAGCCGCCATGTGCCAGCTGCTCGGAATGAACTGCAACACGCCGACCGACGTGACCTTCAGCTTCACGGGCTTCGCCCAGCGCGGCGGCCGCACGGATCACCACGCCGACGGCTGGGGCATCGCCTTCTTCGAGGACCGGGGGCTGCGGCATTTCGTCGACCATCAGCCGGCCTGCGAGTCGCCGGTGGCCGAGCTGATCCGGCGCTACCCGATCCAGAGCCGCAACGTCATCGCCCATATCCGCAAGGCGACGCAGGGCGCGGTCAACCTGCAGAACTGCCACCCGTTCGTGCGCGAGCTGTGGGGCCGCTACTGGGTGTTCGCGCACAACGGCGACCTGAAGGATTTCCGGCCCCGTCTGCACGGCAACTTCCATCCCGTCGGCAGCACCGACAGTGAACACGCGTTCTGCTGGATCATGCAGGAGCTGGCCAAGTCGCATGCCGGCGTGCCGAGCGTCGACGAGCTGACCTTGACCTTGCGCGAACTCGCGCCGCGGCTGGCCGCCCACGGCACCTTCAACTTCATGCTGTCGAACGGCCAGGCGCTGTGGGCGCATGCCTCGACGCACCTCTGGTACGTCGAGCGCCAGCACCCGTTCCTGACGGCCGAGCTGTCCGACGAAGACCTGAGCATCGACTTCGCCCAGCACACCACGCCGAACGACCGCGTCGCCGTGGTGGTGACCGCGCCGCTCACGACCAACGAGCAATGGACGGCGTTCGCGCCGCAGGAGCTGGCGGTGTTCGTCGACGGACGACGCTGCAGCTGAGACCTCAAAAAAGCGTTGCCGCGGATTTTGGAGACAAATAACGGTTCTCGGTTGCATTCAAAGGGCCGTTCCATGCCGGCGTCCTTTCTCCCTGCGTCCCGTCGCGCGCGCCAGCGTGCCCGCCCTCCCGGCAACCTGTTCAACAAGTCGTCCTGGGCCTCGGCCGGCGGCTTTCCGGGCTCGAACTACCTCGTTGTGGGAGCGCCGCGCACCTTCGTGCTGAACGCCAGCGTCGACTTCTAGGTGCTCGGGCGCGAGGGGTCGACGATGACCCGGGCGCTGCCGGACACGCGGACGCTCGCCCCGGCCGCCGGCGAAATTTCCACGCGAAGACGCGAGCGCATGCCCATGTCCTCGCCCTGGATGATCTCGATGGCGCCTTCGTGCGACCAGCCCAGGTCACGCAAATAGCCGCCCAGGGCCGCGGCCGCCGCGCCGGTGGCCGGGTCCTCGTAGACACCGCCAATGGCAAAGGGATTGCGGGCATGGAAGCACCGAGGGGTCTGCGCATGGACCAGGCTGATCGTGCCGATGCCCTCGGCCGTCATCAACGTCCGGCCGGCCTCAAGCTCGTAGCGCATGGCGGCCAGTCGTGCTCGGCTGCGTAGCGCCAGCACCAGATGGTTCAGCCCGGCATTGGCGATCGCCGGAGGAATCCGCGGATCCAGGTCGTCGCGCCGGTACGAAAACAGGGCGAGCGCCGTGTCGACCAGCGCATCGGACGCCGGCCTGCTGGCGGTCGGCGGCGACTGCAGCGCCGCGGCGACCGTCGCCCCCTCGCGGTGCCCCTCGACGCTGATCGCAGCGGCGTTGAGCTGCAGCTTGAAAACCCCGTCCCCGAGGCGCTGCGCGAGGGCCGCACCGAGCGCGATCGTCGCGTGCCCGCAAAAGGCGACTTCGGATTCGGGCGCGAAATACCGGACTCGCCAGCCGTCCTCGGTGGGCGCAGCAAAGACAGTCTCCGAATAGCCGACCTCGGCCGCCACCGCCTGCATGACATCGGCGAGAGGCAACGCGTCGCACAGGACCACCCCGGCGGGATTGCCGCCGACCTGTCCATCCGAAAAGGCGGCAAAGCGCTCGACCTTCATCGCCGGACCTCGGCCTCCAGCGCATCGATGAACATCGCCGGCACGTCGAAGCCGGTCTGTTCGGTGATCTCCTGGAAGCAGGTCGGGCTGGTGACGTTGATCTCGGTCACGGAGTCGCCGATCACGTCGAGGCCGATCAAAAGCAGCCCACGCGGCGCCAGCGCGCGGCCCACGGCCTCCGCGATCTCGCGGTTCTTCGGCGTCAGCGGCTGCGCCACGCCCTTGCCGCCGGCCGCAAGGTTGCCGCGCACCTCGGTGCCCTGCGGGATGCGGGCCAGCACGAAGGGCACCGGCTCGCCGCCGATGATCAGGATGCGCTTGTCGCCGGCCGCGATCTCGGGCACGAAGCGCTGCACCATGAGGGTCTCGGCGCCGTTCTTGTTGAGGGTCTCGGTGATCGAGCCCAGATTGAGCCCGTCTTCGCGGACGCGGAAGATGCCCATGCCGCCCATGCCGTCGAGCGGCTTCAGGATGATGTCCTTGTGCTCGGCGTGGAAGGCCCGCACGGCCGCCGGGTCGCGCGTGACCAGGGTCGGGCTGGTGAATTGCTGGAACTCCATCACCGCGAGTTTTTCGGGGTGCTCGCGCAGCGCGGCCGGCTTGTTGACGACCTTCGCGCCTTCGCGCTCGGCCTGGCCCAGCAGGTGCGTGGCGTAGATGTACTCGGCGTCGAAGGGCGGGTCCTTGCGCATCAGGACCGCATCGAAGCCGTGCAGCGCAGCCTGGCGGCGCGGGGTTTCGGTGAACCAGTCGTCGCCGTTGCCGGTGAGCGTGATGTCGCGCACGCCGGCCGTCACCGGCTGCCCGGTCTGCCAGCCCAGGTCGCGCGGCTCGCAGGCCGAGATGCCATGGCCGCGGCGCTGGGCCTCGCGCATCATCGAAAAAGTGGTGTCCTTGTAGATCTTGAAATGCTCGAGCGGGTCGGCGACGAAGAGGATGTTCACGGGCTGTTCTTTCCAATAGCGGCTTTGGCTTCCTGCTTGATCTTGCACGCAGGCGCGATGTCCTTGCCCGGCGCGGCCTTCTTGCGGCCGAGCTGCTGGATGCCCAGCGCCAGCGCACCGGCCACCACGCCCCAGAAGGCCGAGCCGATGCCCGCCAGCGTGACGCCCGAGAGCGTGACCAGGAAGGTGATCAGCGCCGCCTCGCGGTGCGTCTCGTCGCGCACCGCAGCGGCCAGGCCGCCGCCGATGGTGCCGAGCAGCGCCAGGCCGGCGATGGTGGCGACGAGTTCTTTCGGGAAGGCGGTCAGCAGGCCCGTGACGGCAGCCCCGAACACGCCGATCACGATGTAGATCGCGCCGCAGCTGACCGCCGCCGTGTAGCGCCGTGCCGGGTCTTCGTGCGCTTCGCGGCCCATGCAGATCGCGGCGGTGATGGCGCTCAGGTTCAGCGCGAAGGCACCGAAAGGCGCCAGCACCAGCGTGAACAGGCCGCTGATCGTGATCAGCTTCGACACCGGCATGTCGTAGCCCGCGGCCCGGATCGCCGCCACGCCGGGCAGATTCTGCGAAGCCATCGTGACGACGAACAGCGGCAGCGCGAGACTGACCACCGCCTGCCAGCTGAACACCGGCATCGTGAACACCGGCAGCGCCAGGCTGAAATGCACGGCGCTCCAGGCCAGTTCGCCGCGCGCGGCGGCGAAGGCGATGCCCACGCCCAGGGTCAGCGGCACCGCATAGCGCGGCAGCACCCGCTTGGCCACCAGATAGGCGCCCAGCATCAGCAGCACCAGCGGCAGCGCGGTCTGGGCGGCAATAAAGGCCTGCAGGCCGAATCGCGCCAGCACGCCGGCCAGCAGCGCCGAAGCCAGCGCCATCGGGATCTTGTTCATGACGCGCTCGAACCAGCCGGTGGCGCCGGCCAGCGTCATCAGCAGCGCGCAGACGATGAAGGCGCCGACCGCCTCGTTCATGCCGTAGCCGGCGCCGGCGACCGCCAGCACGGCGGCACCGGGCGTGCTCCAGGCGATCATCACCGGCTGGCGCCACCACAGCGAGGGAAGCACCGAGGCCAGGCCCATGCCGATGCCCAGCGCCCACATCCAGGAGGACACCATCTCGGGCGTCGCGCCGAAGGCCTGGGCGGCCTGAAACACGATCGCCACCGAACTCGTGAAGCCCACCAGTACGGCGACGAAGCCGGCGGTGAAGGCCGAGAGGCTCAAATCCTTGAAGAACCGCATCCCTGGATTGTGCCGGGGCCTAGATTTCTATCTTGGAGCCAAGCTCCACCACCGCGTTGTTCGGCAGCCCGAGGAAATCCGCCGCACCACTGGCGTTGTGGTGCATCTGCGCAAACAGCTTTTCACGCCAGGGCGCCATGCCGCTGCCGAG
The DNA here is from genome assembly GCF_056394465.1 of Variovorax sp. 10N432. Classification (NCBI taxonomy): domain Bacteria; kingdom Pseudomonadati; phylum Pseudomonadota; class Betaproteobacteria; order Burkholderiales; family Comamonadaceae; genus Variovorax; species Variovorax sp. 10N432. Next base: position 123,382 of record NZ_JBFTHX010000008.1, on the reverse strand, counting down.
GGTAGGAATCACGACGTCGCGCGACAGGAAGTAGCTGGTGGCCATCGGCTCGATCTGGCAGCCGCGCAGCCGCGCGTTCTCGAGCGCGCGCGGCAGGTCGATTTCGTTCTTGAAGCCGTAGTGCACCACCACCTGCCAGCAGTGGTGGCCCAGCGCTTCCATCTCGATGCGCTTGTCCATCGGGATCCAGGGCACCTCGTGGTTGCGCACCGTGACGAACAGGTTCTGGTCGTGCAGCACCTTGTTGTGCTTCAAGTTGTGCAGCAGCGCATTCGGCACCACGCCCGGCTCGGCCGTCATGAAGACCGCGGTGCCGTCGACCCGCGCCGGCGGGCTCACGAAGACCGAATCGAGGAAGCCGCGCAGGTCGATGGCCTCGGCCAGCTGGGTCTCGCCCATCAGCCGGCGCCCTTCCTTCCAGGTCAGCATCAGCATGAAGATCGAGCCGCCGATCAGCAGCGGGAACCAGCCGCCGTCGAACAGCTTGAGCAGGTTCGAGGCGAAGAACAGGAAGTCGACCACGAAGAAGGCGCCGGTGGCCGCGATGCACAGGATGAGCGGGTACTTCCAGGCATAGCGGATCACGAAGAAGGTCAGCACCGTGGTGATCAGCATGTCGGTGGTCACCGCGATGCCGTAGGCGGCCGCCAGGTTGCTCGACGAGCGGAACATCACGACCGCCAGCACGATCGCCACGAACAGGCCCCAGTTGACGAACGGGATGTAGATCTGGCCCGCGGTGCGCACGCTGGTGTGCTCGATGTTCATGCGCGGCAGGAAGCCGAGCTGGATCACCTGGCGCGTGACGCTGAAGGCGCCGGTGATCAGGGCCTGCGAGGCGATCACGGTGGCGGCCGTGGCCAGCAGCACCAGCGGCAGCAGGGCCCACTCGGGCGCCATCATGAAGAACGGGTTCTTCACGGCCAGCGGGTTCTCGAGCAGCAGCGCGCCCTGGCCGAAGTAGTTGAGCGTCAGGGCCGGCATGACGACCGAGAACCAGGCGATGCGGATCGGCTTCTTGCCGAAGTGGCCGAGGTCGGCGTAGAGCGCCTCGGCACCGGTCACGCACAGCACGGTGGCTCCCAGGATGATGAAGCTGGTGCCCGGGTTCTCCCACATGAAGCGCAGCGCGTAGAACGGGCTCAGCGCCTTGAGGATCTCCGGATGGGTCAGGATCTGCGTCACGCCGAGCACCGCGATGGCGAAGAACCAGGCCAGCGTGATCGGGCCGAAGAAGCGGCCGATGCCCGCCGTGCCGTGCTTCTGCAGCGCGAACAGGCAGAACAGCACGACCAGGGTGATCGGGATCACGTAGTGCCTGAACTGCGGCGACACCACCTCCAGGCCCTCGACCGCGGACAGCACCGAGATCGCCGGCGTGATCACGCCGTCGCCGTAGAACAGCGAGGTGCCGAAGATGCCGACCACCAGCAGCACCTGGCGCAGCCGGGGCTTGTCGACCACCGCCTGGGAGGCCAGCGCCAGCATCGCGACCAGGCCGCCCTCGCCTTCGTTGTCGGCCCGCAGCACCAGCACGACGTACTTCAGCGAGACGATCACGGTCAGCGTCCAGAAGAACATCGACAGGATGCCGTAGACGTTGTCGATCGTGAAAGGCACGTGGCCGTGGCCGAACACCTCCTTGACCGCATACAGGACGCTCGTGCCGATGTCGCCGTAGACGACACCGATGGCCGCGAGGATCAGCGCAGCGGAAGAGGATTTAGGGGCGGACACGGAAGGGCTGCAAAGGGTCGGCGGCGTGCAGCACGCCACGAGGCGCTGTTGCGGCCCGTTGCGGCCGCTGCATCGGCTCCCACCCTCGTCGTCGTTGTTATGGGGTGGCTATTTTGCCGCCGCGGCGACGGTCTGCAAGTTGCATCGCCAAATCATTCATAGACCTCGGCGTCCGGATCGGTCGCCTCCAGCTCGTAGCTCGCGGCCACCATGGCCAGCCGGCCGATCACGCCGTACATGTAGAAGCGGTTGGGCGCGCTGGCGCCCGGCTTGGCGCCCGGCTGCGGTAAGTGCGCACTTTCAGAGAACGCCAGCGGCACGAAGCTGGCGCCCGGCAGGTTCAGGTTCTCGTCCGGCGCGCGCTCGGCGTGCACCCGGTAGAAACCGCCGACCACGTAGCGGTCCATCATGTAGACCACCGGCTCGGCGACGCCGTTGTGGACCCGTTCGTTGGTCAGCACGCCCTCCTGGACGATCAGGTCGCAGGGCTCCTGCCCTTCCTTGGCGGCGCCGGCTTTGCTGGCCCGCGGCCGGCGGACCAGGGCCTCGATCTCCTTGGCGTCGCGCACCGTCATGACGCCCAGGCCGGGGCTGCCGTTGTCGGTCTTGACCACCACGAATGGCTTCTCGTTGATGCCGTATTCCTTGTACTTGCGGCGCACCTTGGTGAGCAGGGCGTCGACATGGCTGGTCAGGACGTCGATGCCCTGGCCGGTCGCGAAGCTGACCTCGGCCGCCTTGGCGTACATCGGATTGATCAGCCACGGGTCGATGCCCAGCAGCTTGCCGAAGCGCTTGGAAACCTCTTCGTAGCTGTGGAAGTGATTGCTCTTGCGCCGCACCGACCAGCCGGCGTGGAGCGGCGGAAGCAGGTACTGCTCGTGCAGATCCTCGAGGATGCCCGGCGTGCCGGCCGACAGGTCGGTGTTGAGCAGGATGGTGCAGGGGTCGAAGTGCTTGAGCCCCAGGCGCCGCTTGCTGCGCGCCACCGGCTCCAGGCAGACCGTGTCGCCGTTGGGCAGCTCGATCTTCTTCGGCGACTTGATCGCCGGATCGATCGATCCGACCCGCACGTTCAGGCCGGCCATGTGGAAGATCCGCACCAGCTGGGCCACGTTGGCCAGGTAGAAGGTGTTGCGCGAATGGTTCTCGGGAATCACCAGCAGGTTGCGCGCCTCGGGGCAGATCTTCTCGATCGCCGCCTGCGCCGCCTGCACCGCCAGCGGCAGCATCTCGGGCGTGAGGTTGTTCCAGCCACCCGGATAGAGGTTGGTGTCGACCGGCGCCAGCTTGAAGCCGGCGTTGCGGATGTCGACCGAGCTGTAGAACGGCGGCGTGTGCTCCATCCATTCGAGCCGGAACCAGCGCTCGATGGCGGGCGTCGAGTCGAGCACGCGCTGCTCGAGTTCGTTGATGGGGCCGGTCAGGGCGGTGACGAGATGGGGGACCATGCGGCGGCCTTGTTGGATTTATGCCTGGGCTAATCAGGGATTGTAGATTTGGGGACGGACGCCCCGATGACAAGCTCGCCCCTGGTTGCCCGGCGCTTCGTGTCCGGGCACCCGGGTCAGGTCCGTACTTCGCCCTGGCCCAGAACCACGTACTTCAGCGAGGTCAGGCCCTCGATCCCGACCGGCCCGCGGGCGTGGAACTTGTCGGTGCTGATGCCGATCTCGGCGCCCAGGCCGAACTCGAAGCCGTCGGCGAAACGGGTGCTCGCATTCACCATCACGCTGGCCGAATCGACCTCGCGCAGGAAGCGCTGGGCGTTCATGTGGTCGCGGGTGACGATCGCGTCCGTGTGGTGGCTCGAGTAGTGGTTGATGTGCGCGATGGCCTCGTCCACGCCCTCGACCACCTTGATGCTGATGACCGCGGCCAGGTATTCCTCGGACCAGTCCGATTCGACCGCGTCGAGCACCTTGTCGGCCGGCAGGTGCCCGCCCTCGGCGCGCAGGATCTGCGCCGCCACCGGGTCGCAGCGCATCTCGACGCCCTTGGCGGCGAAGATGGCGCCGATCTCGGGCAGGAAGGTCTCGGCGATCGAGGAGGCCACCAGCAGGCCTTCGGCGGCGTTGCAGGGGCTGTACTTCTGGGTCTTCGCGTTGTCGACGATCTTCAGGGCCATGTCGAGCTCGGCCGTGTGATCGACATAGACATGGCAGTTGCCGTCGAGGTGCTTGATCACCGGCACCCGGGCGTCGCGGCTGATGCGCTCGATCAGGCCCTTGCCGCCGCGCGGGATGATGACGTCGACGAATTGCGGCATCGCGATCAGCTGCCCCACGGCCTCGCGGTCGGTGGTGCCCACCAGCTGCACGGCGTCGACCGGCAGGCCGGCCTCTTCGAGCGACTCGGCCACCAGCAGCGCCAGCGCCTTGTTCGATTCGATCGCCTCCGAGCCGCCGCGCAGGATCGCCGCGTTGCCGCTCTTGATCGCCAGGCTGGCCGCCTCGATGGTCACGTTGGGCCGGCTCTCGTAGATCATGCCGAAAACCCCGATCGGCACCCGCATCTGGCCGACCCGGATGCCGCTGGGCTGCTGCCGCATGCCGATGACCTCGCCGATCACGTCGGACATCGCGGCCAGCTGCTCGCAGCCCTGGGCGACGGTCTCGATGGCCTTGGGCGTCAGCTTGAGGCGATCGACCATCGGCGCCGACAGGCCGGCGCCTTCGGCCCGGGCCAGGTCCTTGGCATTGGCTTCGGCCAAGGGGGCGGCCGCGGCGCGCAGGCGGCGCGCCAGCGCCTTCAGGGCCTTGTTCTTGGTGGCGGCATCCGCCCGTGCCATCAGGGCCGAAGCGAGCTTGGCCTGCAAGCCGAGCGTCTGGACGTACTCGGAGACATTCAACGTATTCATCCCCGGATTGTGCCGCGACGGCCAAAGGCGGCGTGCGCCGAGGGACAGTTATGCACCATTTCTGTGCGCAATCCGCCCATCGCCCGCGCGGTCAACGGGCCCGGGGCGCCGACGCCGCGGGCCCGCAGGCCCGGCACAGCATCAGCGCCAGCCGCTGCAGCGCCTGCCAGCCATTGGCCGGCCAGTCGGGCTGCTTGAGGCCCTTGACGATGCCGTCGACCACGTGCGCGGCGCGCAGCATGCGCGCCAGCGCCCGGTCGTCGAGCCGCGGCAGCACCCGCTCGAAGGCCCGCTCGCGCGGACCCCAGATGCGGTTCTCGCGCAGCGCCATCGGCAGCGGCCGGCCGGCCGCCATCGCGTCCCTGACCCGCTTCAGGGCCCGGATGTCCTCGGCCAGCGTGTAGTGCACCAGCACCTCGGCCTCGCCTTCGGCCTGCAGGCCGTCGAGCATGCGCGCGACGCGCTGCGGATTGCCGGCCAGCACCGCTTCCGACAGCTTGAAGACGTCGTAGCGCGCGACGTTGTTGACCGCGGCCTCGACCTGCTCCCAGCCGAGTTCGCCTTCAGGGTGCAGCAGCGCCAGTTTCTGGATTTCCTGGTGGGCGGCCAGCAGGTTGCCCTCGACCCGGTCGGCGAAGAACTGCAAGGTGCGCTGGCCTTCCTCGCCGGCCTTGACGCGCTGCCCCTGCAGCGCCAGCCGCTGGGCGATCCACTGCGGCAGCGCGGCGCGCTCGACGGTGTCGACCTGCAGGCTGACGCCATGGTTCTCGAGCGCGGCGAACCAGGCGCCGCTGCGGGTCGCCTTGTCGAGCCGGGGCAGCAGCACCAGCGTCAGGGTGCTGTCATTGCCGGCTGCGGCCTCGGCGATCTGCTGCAGCGCGGCGCTGCCGTCCTTGCCGGGCTTGCCCGACGGGATCCGGATCTCGACGATCTGCTTGTCCGCGAAGAGGCTCAGCGAACCGCCCGCCGCCAGCACCGCGCCCCAGTCGAAATGGGCACCGGCGACGGTGTAGGCGCTGCGCTCGGTGTAGCCCTGGGTGCGCGCGGCGGCGCGAATCGCATCGGCGGCCTCCTGCGCCAGCAGCGGCTCGTCGCCGTGGATGACGTAGAGCGGCGCCACCCGCTTCGCGAGGTGGGACGAGAGCTGGGCAGTCGCGAGTTGCACGGCGGATCAGGAGGTCTTGATCGCGGCCAGCCGGCGCAGCACTTGCTGGGCGATGTCGTTCTGCATGTCGCGATACAGCAGTTCGGCCTCGCCTTCCTTGGCCAGCGCCGCCGTCTCGTTGTAGGTGATGTCGCGCGACTGCTGGATCTCGGTCGGCCCGAGCAATTCCTTGCCGCCCTGGCCCCGCACCCTGAAGCGCAGCGTCAGGATCAGCTGCAGCTCGCGCACCTGGCCGTCGGGCGTGGTCGAGAGCACGATGTTGTTGCGACTCTCGCCCAGGATCTCCAGCACCGCCTCGGCCTTGTCGGACTGGTCGGCCGGCAACACCTCCAGGGTGCCGGCGGCCCGCAGCTGCCGCCGCAGGTAGTTCGAGAACGCGGAGGTCCCCATCACCGCGATGCTCTTGAACGCGAACTCCGGCGCCTTGCGCAACTCGAAGCCGCAGCCCGCGAGCGCGACAGAAGCCGCCGCGGCCAGAAAGCCGCGACGCGGCAGCGACGGGCCGCTCATAGGACCACGTTCACCAGCCGGCCCGGCACCACGATGACGCGCTTGGCAGCCGCGCCCGCGGCGTGCTGGATGAAATCCTCGCAGGCGAGTGCGATCTTCTCGATCTCCGGCTTGGTCGCCGCGGCCGGCACGCGCAGCGAGCCGCGCAGCTTGCCGTTGATCTGCAGCATCAGTTCGATCTCGTCGCGCGCCAGCGCGCTGGCGTCGACCACCGGCCAGGGCGCGTCGAGCAGGCCGCCCTGGTCCTTGTCGTAGCCGAGCTGATGCCAGAGCGCGTGCGCGATGTGCGGTGTCGCCGGGTACAGGCAGCGCAGCAGGATGCCGAAGCCTTCGCGCACCGCGGCGCGGTTGCCGGCGTCGTCCGCGGCCGGCTTGAAGCCTTCCAGCGCGTTGAGCAGCTTCATCGCCCCCGACACCACCGTGTTGTATTGCATGCGCTGGTAGTCGTAGTCGATCTGGCGCAGCACGGTGTGGATCTCGTGGCGCAGCACCTTGGCCTCCTTGCCGAACACGGGCTGGCCCGCCGGTGCCGCCGCGGCGCCGGCGCCATGCTGCGCGACGCCGAAGTTCCAGACCCGGCGCAGGAAGCGGTAGCTGCCTTCGACCGCTGCGTCGTTCCATTCGAGCGTGGCCTCGGGCGGCGCGGTGAACATGGTGTAGAGCCGGGCCGTGTCGGCCCCGTACTTCTCGATCAGGTCCTGCGGGTCGACGCCGTTGCGCTCGGTCTTGCCCATCTTGCCGACGCCGCCGTATTCGAGCTTCGTGCCGTCGGCCAGCGTACCGCCGACGATGCGCCCCTGCGCGTCGAGTTCCGGCGTGACATCAGAGGGCGGGAAGTAGTTCTTGCCGCCCTTCTCGCCCCGGTTGTAGAAGATGTGGTTGAGCACCATGCCCTGCGTCAGCAGCTTGCTGAAGGGCTCGTCGACCTTCACCAGGCCGAGGTCGCGCATGACCTTGGTCCAGAAGCGGGCGTAGAGCAGGTGCAGGATCGCGTGCTCGATGCCGCCGATGTACTGGTCCATCGGCATCCAGTACTTGGCGCCGTCGGCCACCATGGCTTCGTCGTTCGTCGGATCGCAGTAGCGCATGAAGTACCACGAGCTGTCGACGAAGGTGTCCATGGTGTCGGTCTCGCGGCGCGCGGGCTTGCCGCAGACCGGGCACACGACGCCGGCATGGAAGCCTTCGTGCTTGATCAGCGGGTTGCCGTGGCCGTCGGGCACGCAGTCGGTCGGCAGCACCACCGGCAGGTCCTTCTCGGGCACCGGCACCGCGCCGTGCTCTTCGCAGTGGATGATCGGGATCGGCGTGCCCCAGTAGCGCTGCCGGCTCACGCCCCAGTCGCGCAGGCGCCAGGTGGTCTGCATCTCGCCCAAGCCCTTCTGGCCGAGGGCATGGGCCACCGCCTTGACCGCCTCGGCATGGTGCATGCCGCTGAAGTTGTCGGAATTGATGGTCACGCCGCGCTGCTTGTCGGCGTACCAGTCCTGCCAGCGGTGGTAGTCGAAGTGCGGCTCGTCGTCGACCAGCACGACCTGGATGATCTCGATGCCGTACTTGTTGGCGAAGGCGAAGTCGCGCTCGTCATGCGCCGGCACCCCCATCACGGCGCCGTCGCCATAGCTCATCAGCACGTAGTTGCCGACCCAGACCGGGACCTGCTCCTCGGTGATCGGGTGGGTCACGGTGAGGCCGGTGGGCACGCCCTTCTTTTCCTGCGTCGCCAGCTCGGCCTCGGTGGTGCCGCCGCCCTTGGCCTCGGCGATGAAGGCGGCCACCTTGGGGTTGGTCTTCGCGGCATGGACAGCCAGCGGATGCTCGGGCGCCACGGCGCAGAAGGTCACGCCCATGATGGTGTCGGCACGGGTGGTGAAGACGTACATGCGGCCGTCCTGGATCAGGTGGCCCTGGTCGTCCTTGATCTTGTGCGTGAACGCGAAGCGCACGCCTTCGCTCTTGCCGATCCAGTTCTCCTGCATCAGCTTGACGCGCTCGGGCCAGCCCGGCAGCCGGTGCTGGGTGTGCTCGAGCAGTTCCTCGGCGTAGTCGCTGATCTTCAGGTAGTAGCCAGGGATCTCGCGCCGCTCGACCGTGGCGCCGGTGCGCCAGCCCTTGCCGTCGATCACCTGCTCGTTGGCCAGCACGGTCTGGTCGACCGGGTCCCAGTTGACCACCTGGGTCTTGCGGTAGGCGATGCCCTTCTCGAGCATCTTCAGGAACAGCCACTGGTTCCACTTGTAGTAGCTCGGATCGCAGGTGGCGATCTCGCGGCTCCAGTCGATCGCCAGGCCCATGGCCTGGAGCTGGCCCTTCATGTAGCCGATATTCTCGTAGGTCCATTTCGCCGGTGGAACGCCGTTTTTGAGCGCTGCGTTCTCGGCCGGCAGGCCGAAGGCGTCCCAGCCCATGGGCATCAGGACGTTGTAGCCGCTCATGCGCAGGTAGCGCGTGAGCATGTCGTTGATCGTGTAGTTGCGCACGTGGCCCATGTGCAGCTTGCCGCTGGGGTAGGGCAGCATCGAGCAGGCGTAGTACTTCTTCTTGCGCGTGTCTTCGGTCACGCGGTAGGCATCGGCGGCGGTCCAGTGGGCCTGGGCGGCCGACTCGACATCGGCGGGTTTGTAGCTGGGGTTCATGGGCACTCGACAACAGCCCGGCGCCAGGCGGCCGGGGAAAAGGATTATCGCGGGGTTCTGATACTCGCCCCCAGGTTGGGCTCACTTCATGTAGCCCGTCCACCGTCTGCCTGGGGGCGAGCGGCATGCTTTTCGCATGCCACAATGAATTCGGATTCCTGGGGGCATGCATGGCGAAGGACTGGTGGCGGGGCGCGGTGATCTACCAGATTTACCCGCGCAGCTTCATGGACAGCAACGGCGACGGCATCGGCGATCTGCCGGGTATCACGGGCACTTTGGGCCACGTGGCGGGGCTTGGGGTGGACGCGATCTGGATTTCTCCGTTCTTCCGCTCCCCGATGAAGGATTTCGGCTACGACGTCTCGGACTACCGGGCGGTCGACCCGATCTTCGGCACCCTGGCCGATTTCGACGCCCTGCTGGCCCGGGCCCACGGGCTGGGCCTCAGGATCATCATCGACCAGGTGCTGTCGCACACCTCCGACCAGCACGCCTGGTTCGCCGCCAGCCGGGCCAGCCGCGACAACCCGCAGGCCGACTGGTACGTCTGGGCCGACCCCCAACCCGACGGCACGCCGCCCAACAACTGGCTCTCGGTCTTCGGCGGCTCGGCCTGGCAATGGGACTCGCGGCGGCGCCAGTACTACCTGCACAGTTTCCTGGCCGAGCAGCCAGACCTCAATTTCCATTGCCCCGCCGTCCAGGAGGCGCTGCTGGGCGAGGTGAAGTTCTGGTGCGAGCGCGGCGTCGACGGCTTCCGCTTCGATGCCTGCAACCACCAGTTCCACGATGCGCAATTGCGCGACAACCCGCCGGCCAGCGGTGGGGAGGTGAGCACGGTGCGGGCCGACAACCCCTATGCGATGCAGCAGCACCTGCACGACAAGAGCCAGCCCGAGAACCTGCTGTTCCTCGAAAAGCTGCGCCGGCTGCTCGACGGCTACGGCGCGGTCGCGCTGGGCGAGGTCGGCGACGAGGACGCGCCGCCCGTGATGGCGCGCTACACCGAACGCGACAAGCGGCTGCACCTGGCCTACAGCTTCAGCCTGCTGACCAGCGAACACAGCGCGCGCCACCTGCGGACCCAGGTCGAGGCGCTCGACAGCGCCCTGGCCAGGACCGACGGCTGGGGCTGCTGGGCGGTGTCGAACCACGACGTGCCCCGGGTCGCCAGCCGCTGGAACGCCGCCGGCTCGGCCGACACCCGGCGCGACCGGCTCTGGCTGGCGCTGCTGCTGTCCCTGCGCGGCAGCGCCAGCGTCTACCAGGGCGAGGAACTCGGCCTGCCCGAGGCCGAAGTGCCTTTCGAGCTGCTGCAGGACCCGTACGGCCGCGCCTTCTGGCCCGAATTCAAGGGCCGCGACGGCTGCCGCACCCCGATGCCCTGGCGGGCCGACCAGCCGCACGGGGGCTTCACCGACGGGCTGCCCTGGCTGCCGGTATCGGAAGCCCACCTGGCACTGGCGATCGACCAGCAGGCCGGCGATCCGCGCTCGATGCTGCACTACAGCCGCGCCCTGCTGCACTGGCGCCGCACCCAGCCGCTGCTGCGGACCGGCGGCATGCGCTTCTTCGATGCGCCCGAACCCTTGCTGTGGTTCGAGCGGCGCGAAGGTGACAAGGCGCTGCAGGCGGTGTTCAATCTGTCCGACGCACCGGCGACGCTGCAACTGGACGCGCCGTTGGTGCCGCTGTCCGGATCGCCGTTCGGCGGCGCCGGGCTCGACGGCCGCATGCTGACGCTGCCGCCCTATGGCGTTTTCATGGGAGAACCCCCGCATGCTGCCTGAAGCCGAAGTCCGCGCACTGATGCGCGCCGAACATGGCGACCCGTTCGCCGTGCTCGGTCCGCACGAGACGGACGAGGGCTTGTGGGTTCGCGCCTTGCTGCCGGGCGCGCAGTCCGTGGCCGTGCTGCACTCGGGCTCGGGTTGGCCGCTGGCCCAACTCGACCGCCAGGGCGACAGCGACCTCTTCGCCGCCCTGGTGCCGGCCTCGGAGGCCCGGCTCGGCTATCGCTTCGAGGTCGACTGGGGCGCGCACAGATCGGCGCTCGAAGACCCGTATCGATTCCCGCCGGTGCTCGGCGAGACCGACGTCTGGCTGCTGGCCGAGGGCACCCACCTGCGGCCCTACGAGCAGCTCGGCGCCCACCTGCGCGAGATCGACGGCGTGCGCGGCGTCGCCTTCGCGGTCTGGGCGCCGAATGCGCGCCGGGTCTCGGTGGTCGGCGACTTCAACCAGTGGGACGGCCGGCGGCACATGATGCGCCTGCGGCGCGAGTGCGGGGTCTGGGAGATCTTCGCGCCGCACGTGGCACCTGGCGACGCCTACGAATTCGAGCTGCTCTCGGCCCAGGGCCAGGTGCTGCGCAAGGCCGACCCCTTCGGCTTCTCGGCCCGCCTGCGGCCCGACACCGCCTGCGTGGTGCAGCCGCTGCCGGCCCCCGTGGCCCTGCCGGCCGGACGCGCCGAAGCCAACGCGCGCGACGCCGCGATCAGCATCTACGAAGTGCACCTGGGCTCCTGGCGGCGCAAGAACGGCCACGAATGGCTCGACTACCGCGAACTGGCCGACACCCTGGTGCCCTATGCCCGCGACATGGGCTTCACGCACATCGAGCTGCTGCCGGTCAGCGAGCACCCGTTCGACGGTTCCTGGGGCTACCAGCCGATCGGCCTCTATGCGCCGACCTCGCGCTTCGGCACGCCGGGCGACTTCCGCCACTTCGTCGAAGCCGCCCATGCAGCGGGCCTGGGCGTGATCCTCGACTGGGTGCCGGCCCATTTCCCGACCGACGTCCACGGGCTCGCCAACTTCGACGGCACCGCGCTCTACGAGTACGCCGACCCGCGCGAGGGCTTCCACAACGACTGGCAGACGCTGATCTTCAACTATGCGCGGGTCGAGGTGCGCAACTACCTGGTCGGCAACGCGCTGTACTGGCTCGAGCGCTATGGCGTCGACGGCCTGCGGGTCGACGCGGTGGCCTCGATGCTCTACCGCGACTACAGCCGCAAGGCCGGCGAATGGGTGCCGAACGCGCTCGGCGGCCGCGAGAACCTCGAGGCGATCGAGTTCCTGCGCCGCATGAACCGCGTGGTCGGCGTCGAGCGGCCGGGCGCCATGACCCTGGCCGAGGAATCGACCAGTTTCCCGGGTGTGACGCGACCGCCCGAGAACGGCGGCCTCGGCTTCCACTACAAATGGAACATGGGCTGGATGAACGACACCCTGGCCTATGCCGGGATCAACCCGATCTACCGCAAGCACCATCACCAGCGGATCACCTTCGGCCTGATGTACGCCTTCAGCGAGAACTTCGTGCTGCCGCTGTCGCACGACGAGGTGGTGCACGGCAAGGGCTCGATGATCGGGCGCATGCCGGGCGACAACTGGCAGAAGTTCGCCGGCCTGCGCAACCTGTACGGCTACCTGTGGGCCTACCCGGGCAAGAAGCTGCTGTTCATGGGTGGCGAATTCGCCCAGTTCGCCGAATGGAACGCCGACCGCAGCCTCGACTGGCACCTGCTCGACCAGCCGGCGCACCAGGGAATCCGCCGGCTGGTGCGCGACCTCAACAACGTCTACCGGCACTTCCCGGCGCTGCACGAGCTCGACTGCGAGGGCGAAGGCTTCGAGTGGATCTGCCACGACGACGCCGACCACTCGGTGTTCTCCTTCGTGCGGCGGGCACGCGACGGCCGCTTCGTGGTGGCGGTGTGCAACTTCACGCCGGTGCCTCGGATGGGCTACCGGCTCGGGATGCCGGCGGACGGCACCTACCGCGAACTCATCAACACCGACAACCACGTCTACGGCGGCAGCGGCGTCGGCAACGGGCCGGTTGCCAGCGAGCCCGTGCCCTGGCATGGCCGGGCGCGCTCGATGGTGATGTCGGTGCCGCCGCTCGGAACCGTGATGTGGGTGCTGGCGTGAGGCCGGGGCAGCGCGCATGAACGACGGCACGCCCCTGCCGCTCGGCGCCACGGCGAGCCCAGAAGGCGTCAATTTCGCGCTCGCCGCACCCAACGCCACGGCCGTGGAGCTGTGCCTGTTCGACGGCACCGGCGCCCACGAGCAGCAGCGCCTGAGGCTGCAGGCCCGGACCGACGGCGTCTGGCACACCCGCCTGCCGGGCGCCCGGCCCGGCCTGGTCTACGGCTGGCGCGTCCATGGCCCCTGGTCGCCCGCCGAGGGGCTGCGCTTCAACCCCGCCAAGCTGCTGCTCGACCCCTACGCGCGCGAGATCGTCGGCAGCTACGGCGGCGAAGACCTGTTCCTCGGCCACGACCCCGCGCAGCCGCTGCAGCGCGATGCGCGCGACAACGCGGCCATCGCGCTCAAGGCCCGCGTCACGACCCCGCTGCCCGCGGCGCCGCCGGGGCGCAGCCGCATCCCGGCCGGCGAACGGGTGCTGTACGAGGTCCATGTGCGCGGCCAGACCCGCCGCCACCCGGGCGTCCCCGAGGCCCTGCGCGGCAGCTACGCCGGCCTCGCCGAGCCGGTGGTGCTCGACCACCTGCAGCGCCTTGGCGTCACCACGCTGAGCCTGATGCCGGTCCAGCAGCGCGCCGACGAGTCGCGCCTGCTCGCCCTGGGCCTCAGCAACTACTGGGGCTACAGCACGATCGGCTGGTTCGTGCCCGAGGTCCGCTACTGGAGCGGCCGCGCCGGCACCACGCCGGCGAGCGAGTTCCGGGCCCTGGCCGATGCCGTCCATGCACGCGGCATGGAACTGGTGATCGACGTGGTCTACAACCACAGCGCCGAGACCGACGAGCTCGGGCCGACGCTGAGCCTGCGCGGCATCGACAACGCGCTCTACTACCACCTGCGCCCCGACGACCGGGCGCTCTACCAGAACTGGACCGGCTGCGGCAACTGCCTCAACCTGGCCGAGCCCAGGGTGCTCGCGCTGGTGATGGACAGCCTGCGCTACTGGGTCTGCGAGCTCGGCGTCGACGGCTTCCGCTTCGACCTCGCACCGGTGCTCGCGCGCCGCGCCGACGGCGACTTCGATCCTCGCGCGCCCTTGCTCGCGGCCATCGCGCAGGACCCCGTGCTGGCGCGCACCCTGCTGATCGCCGAACCCTGGGACATCGGCCCAGGCGGCTACCGGCTCGGCGAGTTCCCGGCCGGCTGGCTCGAATGGAACGACCGCTTCCGCGATGTGCAGCGCGGCTTCTGGCTGCAGGGCAGCGAGGGCCTCGGCGAATTCGCCCATCGCTTCGCGGCCTCGAGCGACGACTTCAGGCGCAACGCCCGCGCGCCCACGGCCAGCGTCAACTTCATCACCGCGCACGACGGCTTCACGCTGCGCGACCTGCTGAGCTACAACGAGCGTCACAACCTGGCCAACGGCGAGGGCAACCGCGACGGCAGCGGCCACAACCTGAGCCGCAATTGCGGCGTCGAGGGCGAGACCGACGACCCCGCCGTGCGCGCCGAGCGGCGGCGCCTGCAACGGGTGCTGATGGCCGTGCTTCTGCTGTCGCAGGGGACGCCGATGCTGCTGGCCGGCGACGAAATCGGCCATACCCAGCGCGGCAACAACAACGCCTACTGCCAGGACAACGACATCACCTGGCTCGACTGGGACCGTGCCGACGGCGCCATGACAGCCTTCGTCGCCCGCCTGCTGGCGCTGCGCCGCGAAGCCGCTCCCCTGCGCAGCACGCTGTGGTGGCCGGCCGAGCCCGCGCCCGGCACCACCGCGCTGCGCTGGCTGGCCCCGGAGGGCGACGCGATGCGCAATGAAGACTGGCAGGCCGGCGAGCGCCGTGCAATGGCCATCCTGTTCGAGGCGCCGTCGCCCGCCGAGCGCTGGATGGTGATGCTGAATGCCGGCACCGCCCCGGTCGCATTCACCCTGCCGCCGGGGCGCTGGACCTGCCGGCTGGCCAGCGACGCGGCCGACGACGAGGCCGCGGCCCAGCCCCTCGATGCGACCCAGACCCTGGCGCCGGGCAGCCTCTGGGTCGCAAAAACATGAAGGCGCCGGCACCACGGTGCTAGGCTGGAATCACCCGAGAAAACCAACGGAGACATCTGATGGAAAACATCGCGCAACCCACCCTGCAGGCCCACCAACTCGTTCGCCGCACCATCGCCCTGGTGCTGGCCGGCGGCCGGGGCTCCCGGCTCAAGCAGCTCACCGACCGGCGGGCCAAGCCGGCGGTCTATTTCGGCGGCAAGTTCCGCATCATCGATTTCGCGCTGTCGAACTGCCTCAACTCGGGCATCCGGCGGATGGCCGTGGTGACGCAGTACAAGTCGCACTCGCTGATGCGCCACCTGCAGCGCGGCTGGAGCTTCCTGCGCGCCGAGCTCAACGAGATGGTCGACGTGCTGCCGGCCCAGCAGCGGGTCGGCGACGAGCACTGGTACCGCGGCACGGCCGACGCCGTCTACCAGAACCTCGACATCATCCAGACCCGCTCGACGCCGCATGACTACGTCGTGGTGCTGGCCGGCGACCATGTCTACAAGATGGACTACTCGATCATGCTGACCGACCACGTCGCCAGCGGCCGCGGCTGCACGGTCGGCTGCATCGAGGTGCCGCGCATGGAGGCCACGGCGTTCGGCGTGATGGATGTCGACGAGAACCGCAACATCACGGCCTTCCTCGAGAAGCCCGCCGACCCGCCGGCCATGCCGGGCAAGCCCGACATGGCGCTGGCCAGCATGGGCATCTACGTCTTCGATTCCGAATACCTCTACCAACTGCTCGAGGAGGACAGCGCCAACCCCGTCTCGGACCACGACTTCGGCAAGGACATCATCCCGCGCGCGGTCGCCGAAGGGCGGGCGCTGGCCCATCCTTTCGGCATGTCCTGCGTGACCCGGGCCAGCCGCGGCCCCGACGCGGCCGCCTACTGGCGTGACGTGGGCACGATTGATGCATTCTGGGCAGCCAACCTCGACCTGGCCTCGATCACCCCGGAGCTCGACATCTATGACACCGACTGGCCCATCTGGACCTACCAGCGGCAGCTGCCGCCGGCCAAGTTCGTGCTCGATCGCGACGGCAAGCACGGCATGACGGTCAACACCATCGTCTCGGGCGGCTGCATCGTCTCGGGCTCCAAGGTCAGCAGCTCGGTGCTGTTCTCGGGCGTGCGCATCCATTCGTTCTGCGACATCAACGAAGCCGTGCTGCTTCCCGACGTCGAGGTCGGCCGCGCCTGCCGGCTCAACAAGGTCGTGATCGACCGCGCCTGCGTGATCCCCGACGAGATGGTGATCGGCGAGGACCCGGTCGCCGACGCCGCACGCTTCGAGCGCACCGAGGGCGGGGTGGTGCTGGTGACGCGCGAGATGCTCAAGCGACTGGCCTCCTGACGACGATGAGGATCCTCCAGGTCAGCGCCGAACTGTTTCCCCTGCTCAAGACCGGAGGGCTGGCCGACATCGCCGGCGCCCTGCCGCTGGCGCTGATGGCGGCCGGCCAGGAGGCGCGGGTGCTGCTTCCGGGCTTCCCGGCCATCCTCGCCGGCGTCGCCGATGCGGCGCCGGTGGCCGAGCTGACCGCGCCCTGGGGCGAACGGGCACGGCTGCTGCTCGGCCGGATCGCCACCACCGGCGCGCCCGACACGCCGGCCTACGTCATCGATGCGCCGGCGCTCTACGACCGCCCCGGCAATCCCTATGAGGACCCGCGCCGCCAGCCCTATGCCGACAACCACCGGCGTTTCGCGCTGCTCGGCTGGGCCGCGGCACAGCTGGCCCAGGGGCTCGACCCCGGCTGGCAGCCCGACATCGTGCATGCGCACGACTGGCACGCCGCCCTGGCGCCGGCCTACATGGCCTTCGCGCCGCGCGGGCGCCGGCCGCGCGCCGGCAGCGTCTTCACGGTCCACAACCTGGCCTACCAGGGCCTGTTCGCCGCTTCGCATTTCGCCGAGCTCGGCCTGCCGCCCGCGGCCTTCTCGATCGACGGCCTTGAATATCACGGGCAGCTGTCGTTCATGAAGGGCGGCCTGTGCTTCGCCGACCGCCTCACGACCGTCAGCCCGACCTACGCGCGCGAGATCCAGACGCCCGAGCAAGGCTGCGGCCTCGACGGCCTGCTGCGCAGCCGGGCCGAGGTGCTGACCGGCATCCTCAACGCGGTCGACGACCAGGTCTGGAACCCGGCCACCGACGCGCTGATTCCGCACCGCTACGACCTGCGCCGGATGACCGGCAAGGTGCGCAACAAGGCGGCGCTCCAGGAAGAGCTCGGCCTCGCGCCCCAGACCCATGCCCCGCTGTTCGTGCTGGTCAGCCGGCTGACCGAGCAGAAGGGCCTGCACCTGGTGCTCGAAGGCCTCGACGGGCTGCTCGCACAAGGCGGCCAGCTGGCCCTGCTGGGCAGCGGCGACGCCTGGCTCGAGGCGGCGTTCAAGCAACGCGCGGCCCACGCGCCGCAGTCGGTCAGCGTCACGCTGGGCTACAGCGAAGCGACCGCCCACCGGCTGTTCGGCGCCGGCGACGTCACGCTGGTGCCCTCGCTGTTCGAGCCCTGCGGCCTGACCCAGATGTACGGGCTGAAGTACGGCAGCCTGCCGCTGGTGCACCGGATCGGCGGCCTGGCCGACACGGTGGTCGACGCCACGCTCGAGGACATGGCCGGCGGCCTGGCCACCGGCTTCTCGTTCGACACCTTCGGCAACGAAGGCTACGCACGCGCGGTGCGCCGCGCGTTCGCCCTCTTCCAGCGCCCGGCCGACTGGCGCGCCGTGCGCGCCAGCGCCATGCGCCGCCCCGCCGACTGGGGCAGCGCCGCCGCCGAATACCTCGGCGTCTATGCCGAAGCCCTCCCACGCGAATCACCATGAACATCGAAGACTTCAAATACGACCACCCCGACCGAGACGTCGCAGCCTTCAAGCGCGCGGTCGCCAACAAGCTCATCTATGCGGTCGGCAAGGACCCGTTCGCCGCCAGCCCCGACGACTGGCTGCACGCCACCGCGCTGGCGGTGCGCGACCAGCTGGTCGAGCGCTGGATGGGCACCACGCGGGCGCAGTACGCGCAGAAGCTCAAGCGCGTCTACTACATGTCGATGGAGTTCCTGATCGGGCGCACCTTCACCAACGCGCTGCTGGCGCTCGAGCTGCAGGGCACCGTGAAGCAGGCGCTGGCCGACTTCGGGGTCGACATCCAGGCGCTGTCCGAGCGCGAACCCGACGCCGCCCTGGGCAACGGCGGCCTCGGCCGGCTGGCGGCCTGCTTCCTCGACTCGATGGCCACGCTCGGCGTGCCGGGCATGGGCTACGGCATCCGCTACGAATACGGCATGTTCCGCCAGCGCATCGTCGATGGCCAGCAGGTCGAGCAGCCCGACTACTGGCTCACGCGCGGCAACCCCTGGGAGTTCCAGCGGCCCGAAGTCACCTTCCGCGTGCGCTTCGGCGGCCACGTGCAGCGGCGCGAGGGCATCCACGCGCCCTATGGCGCGGCCAACTGGGTCGACACCCACGACGTGCTGGCGATGGCCTACGACACCATCATCCCGGGCTACGGCACCCAGGCCACCAACACGCTGCGCCTGTGGTCGGCCAAGGCCACCGAGGAGATCGACCTGTCGGCCTTCAACCGCGGCAACTACATGGAGGCCGTGGAGAGCAAGAACCACTCCGAGAACGTCTCGCGCGTGCTCTATCCCGACGACTCCACGCCCTCCGGCCGCGAGCTGCGGCTGCACCAGGAATACTTCTTCGTCAGCGCCAGCGTGCAGGACCTGCTGCGCCGCTACCTGCGCAACCACACCACCTTCGACGACCTGCCCGACCAGGTCAGCATCCATCTCAACGACACCCATCCGGTGCTGGCGGTGCCCGAGCTGATGCGCCTCCTGATCGACGAGCACAACCTGCCCTGGGACACCGCCTGGGCCCACACGCAGAAGGTGTTCAGCTACACCAACCACACGCTGATGCACGAGGCGCTCGAGACCTGGCCGGTCGAGATGTTCGGCCGCATCCTGCCGCGCCACCTGCAGATCCTGTTCGACATGAATTCGCGCTTCCTGGCCGAAGTCACCCAGGCCCACGGGCACGATGTCGAGCTGCTGCGGCGGCTCTCGCTGATCGACGAATCGGGCGAGCGGCGGGTGCGCATGGCCTACGTGGCGGTGCTCGCGAGCCACTCGATCAACGGCGTCTCGGGGCTGCACTCGGAGCTCATGAAACAGTCGATCTTCGCCGACTTCAACACCCTGTTTCCCGAGCGCTTCAACAACAAGACCAACGGCGTCACGCCGCGGCGCTGGCTGGCGCAGGCCAATCCGCCGCTGGCCGCGCTGCTCGATGCCCGCATCGGCCGCGGCTGGCGGCGCGACCTGACGCAATTGCAGGCGCTGCGGCCGATGGCGCAACAGCCGGCCTTCGTGCGGGCCTTTCGCCATGCCAAGCGCGAGAACAAGCTGCGGCTGGCCAACTGGGTCGACGAGCACCTGCGCATCGACATCGACACCGACGCGCTGTTCGACGTCCAGGTCAAGCGCATGCACGAGTACAAGCGGCAGCTGCTCAACGTGCTGCACGTGGTCACGCGCTACCACCGCATCCTTGCCGATCCGACGGCCGGCCATGTGCCGCGCATGATCGTGTTCGCCGGCAAGGCGGCCTCGGCCTACCAGATGGCCAAGCTGGTGATCCGGCTGATCAACGACGTGGCCAAGGTGATCAACGAGGACGAGCGGGTCGGCAAGCTGCTGAAGGTGGTGTTCCTGCCGAACTACAGCGTAAGCCTGGCCGAGATCATCATGCCCGCGGCCGACCTGTCGGAGCAGATCTCGACCGCCGGCACCGAGGCGTCCGGCACCGGCAACATGAAGTTCGCGCTCAACGGCGCGCTGACCATCGGCACGCTGGACGGCGCCAACGTCGAGATGCGCGACAACGTCGGCGCCGAGAACTTCTTCATCTTCGGCAACACCACGCCGGAGGTGGCCCAGATCCGCGCCACCGGCTACCACCCGCGCGGCATCTACGAAGCCGACCCGGAACTGCAGCGCACGCTGGACAGCATCCGCGACGGCCTGTTCTCGCCCGCCGAGCCGGCACGCTACCAGCAGATCTTCGACGCCCTGGTGAGCTGGGGCGACCACTACCTGCTGCTGGCCGACTACGCGAGCTACATCGCGGCCCAGGCCCGGGTCGATGCGCTGTACCGCGACGCCGATGCCTGGACCCGGATGGCGATCCTCAACGTGGCGGGCATGGGCGAGTTCTCGTCGGACCGCACCATCGCGCAGTACGCGCACGAGATCTGGAAGACCAGGCCGGTGGCGCTGGGGCCGGCCTCGGAGGCCGCTACGGCTTCTTCGGCGGCGCCTCGGTGACGAAGCCGATGCGGCTCAAGCCGGCCTTGTTGGCGATGCCCATCAGCTCGACCACGCGGCCGTAGGGAACGCTCTGGTCGGCCCGCAGCTGCACCTCGGTGTCGCGGCTGCCGGCCGCGGCCTTGGCCAGGCCGGCGGCGAGTTCGTCGGTGCTGACCGCCTGGTCGTTCAGGTACACCTTGCCCGCCGCATCGACCACCAGCGTGACGAACCTGGGCGTGTCGTTGGCCTGGCCGGCGTCGGTGCGCGGCAGGTCGAGCTTGATCGAGCTGGCCATCAGCGGCGCGGTGATGATGAAGATCACCAGCAGCACCAGCATCACGTCGACCAGCGGCGTGACGTTGATGTCCGACAGCGGCCGCTGGCCGCCGGCGCCGGTCGAGCGGCCGCCGCTGGCGGCGCTGCCGAGCGAGGTGCGACCGAAGGCCATGTGCGGGCTCCTGGCGCCTAGGCCGGCATCGGCCGCGCCGGCGGCAGGGGGGCCTCCCGCGATGCAGGCTCGCCGAACATGCCGAGCAGGTCGTGGGCAAAGCCCTCGAGCTCGGCCTCGATGCGGCCGACCACCCGGCCGAAGACGTTGTACGCCAGCACCGCCGGGATCGCGACCGCCAGGCCGAAGGCGGTCATGATGAGCGCCTCGCCGACCGGCCCCGCCACCTTGTCGATGGTGAAGCCGCCGGTCTCGGCGGCAATGGCCACCAGCGCGCCATAGATGCCCCAGACGGTGCCGAGCAGCCCCACGAAGGGCGCCGTGGCGCCGACCGTGGCCAGCACGATCTGACCGGCCTGCAGTCGGCGCAGGGCCGCGTGCAGGGCGTCGCGAAGGATCCGTGTCAGGCGCTGGGTGCGGTCGACCTTGCCGCCGAGCGTCGCGCTCTCGGCCGGCAGCGCCAGCCGGTTCAGAGCGCGCACCGCCGGCAGCACCATCAATGCCCGGTCGAAGGCTTGCAGGCGCGCCTCGGCGTCCTGCAGCGAAGCCGACTGCCAGAAGGCCGCAATGCTGCGCAGCACGTCGCGCGTTCCCCCGCGCAGCAGCCAGGCCTTCCAGAGGATCACGACCCAGCTCGCCACCGACATCGCGAGCAGCAGCGCCGCCACCGCGCGGCTGACCCCGTCGCCATGGCGGAGCAACTCGAGGATGCTCATGGAATGACCTCCGTGCTTCGCACTGCGGTGCGAGCCCCCTTCGGAACGGCCGGGCGCGGGCTCATGCCGGCTCGGTCCTCAGCGCAGGCCGAGGACGTCGAACATGTCGAACAGGCCCGCCTTCTGGCCGGCCAGGAAGCGCACGGCACGCAGGCTGCCCTGGGCGTAGGTCGCGCGGCTGGACGACTTGTGGCTGATCTCGATGCGCTCGCCGGTGCCGGCGAACAGCACGGTGTGATCGCCGACGATGTCGCCGCCGCGGATCGCCGAGAAGCCGATGCTCGAGGGATCGCGCTCGCCGGTGATGCCCTCGCGCGCGTAGACCGCGCAGTCCTTGAGGTCGCGGCCCAGCGCCTGGGCGATCACCTCGCCCATCTTGAGCGCGGTGCCCGAGGGCGCATCGACCTTGTGGCGGTGGTGGGCCTCGATGATCTCGATGTCGTAGCCGGTGGCGAGCGCCTTGGCCGCCATCTCGAGCAGCTTCAGCGTGACATTGACGCCGACGCTCATGTTGGGCGCCATCATGATCGCGATGTCCTGGGCGGCATCGGCGATCTCGGCCTTCTGGGCGTCGCTGAAGCCGGTGGTGCCGATCACCATCTGCACCCCGAGTTCGCGGCACACCGCCAGGTGCGCGAGCGTGCCCTCGGGCCGCGTGAAATCGATCAGCACCTGTGCATCGGCGAGGCCGGCGCGCAGGTCGGAGACGATCGGCACGCCGCTCGCGGCACCGAGGAAGGCCGTGGCGTCGGTGCCGATCGCCGGGCCGCCGGCGACATCCAGCGCACCGGCCAGGCGGCAATCGGGCGTCTGGCGCACGGCCTCGATCAGCATGTGGCCCATGCGGCCGGAAGCGCCGGCGATCGCCACGCGCCGGAGTGGGGAATTGGAAGCGGAGGAGTCGGTCACGCGTTTCAGCCTCTGGAAATGCGGAAGAACGGAAAGGAGCAGGCAGGCCGGTGGTCCCGGCCAGGGTGCGCGCTCAGCGCGTCGGTTCGAGCGGCGGGTAGACCGCCGGCAATGGCGGCTGCGGCGCGGCGGGTGCCGGCTGGCCTTCCGCCGGTTTTTCCTTGGGCGGATCGAACTTCTTGAGCTGGTCGTCGGTCGCCTCGAGCGGCGGCACCGAGCCACGGCGCTTGCGGGTGTCGAGCTGGGCGACGAATTCCTCTTCGCTCGGCATCGGGTCGCCCTCGAAGCGCTCGAGCAGTTCGCCGTTGAAATACAGCGTCAGGCGGCGCTGCTGGGCCTCGACGCCCTGGCGCCGGATCGTGAATACGTAGTCCCAGCGGTTGGAATGGAAGACATCGGTCAGCAGCGAGGTGCCGAGGACTTCGCGCACCTGCTGGCGCGACATGCCGGGCTTGAGGGCCGCGACCTGCTCCTTGGACACGAAATTGCCTTGGACCACCTCGACCTTGTAGGGCGTGACGGCCGTGAGTGCACCGCGCGCGCTGTCGCCGACACTGCTGCAGGCGCCCAGGCACAGGCTCGCGGCGACGGCGCCGAGGAGCAGCCATGGGCGGCGTTGGGAAATGGCGGGCATGGGAAAAGGGTTGGGCGATATGATCGAATCATTGTAGCGGCTGGCCCCCGGCGGGCCTCGCCCGCCTGGCCGGCGGAGGAACGACCCATGGGCAACATCGACGAACTCAAGAACACCGGCCTCAAGGCCACCCTGCCACGCCTGAAGATCCTCGAGATCTTCCAGAACGGCAACCAGCGCCACATGACCGCGGAAGACGTCTTCCGCGTGCTGCTCAACGACCACTCCGACATCGGCCTGGCCACGGTCTACCGCGTGCTGACGCAGTTCGAGCAGGCCGGCATCCTGGAGCGCAGCCACTTCGAGAGCGGCAAGGCGGTCTACGAGCTCAACGAAGGCAAGCACCACGACCACCTGGTGTGCACCGGCTGCGGCAAGGTCGAGGAGTTCTACGACGCCGAGATCGAGCGGCGCCAGCAAATGATCGCCAAGGACAAGGGCTGGATCCTGCAGGACCACGCCATGTCGCTCTACGGCCTCTGCGCCGATTGCGTAAGCAAGCGCTGACTCTCGTTCGCCCCCGGACGGGTCAATCGTCGTCGCGTGCGCTTTCCATCGCCTTGTGGTGGCGGGCGACGAAATCGGCATAGGTATCGATGCCGCGCAGCTGCAGGATCGAATTGCGCACCGCGGCCTCGACCAGCACCGCGATGTTGCGCCCGGCCACCACCTGGATGATCACCTTGCGCACCGGGATGCCCAGCACGTCCTGGGTCAGCGGCGCCGAGGGCATGCGCTCGTAGTCGCGCTCGAAGCTGTCGCGCCGCACCAGGTGCACGATCAGCTTGAGGCGCATCTTCCGGCGCACGGCGGTCTCGCCGAAGATCGCCCGGATGTCCAGCAGGCCGATGCCGCGCACCTCCAGCAGGTTCTGCAGCAGTTCGGGGCAGCGGCCCTCCAGCGTGGTCTGGTTGATGCGATAGAGGTCGACCGCGTCGTCGGCCACCAGCCCGTTGCCGCGCGAGATCAGCTCCAGGCCGAGTTCGCTCTTGCCGAGCCCCGATTCGCCCGTGATCATCACGCCCAGGCCCAGGATGTCCATGAAGACGCCGTGCATCGAGGTGCGCTCGGCGAAATGCTTCGACAGGTAGGCCCGCAGCAGGTCGATCACGAAGGCCGACGACTCGCGGGTCGCGAACAGCGGCAGCTGGGCGCGCTCGCAGATCGACAGCAGCTCGTCGGGGGCCGGCTGGCCGTCGGCCAGCACCAGCATCGGCGGCTCCAGCGTGACGATGCGCGCGATCCGCCGGGCGGTGTCCTGGAGCGTGCCGCGGGTCAGGTAGGCGACTTCGCGGGCGCCGAGGATCTGGACCCGGTACGGGTGGATGTAGTTGAGGTAGCCGACCAGGTCGGCGGCCGACTGGGCGCGGCTGATGACGTCGGGGTCGAACTGCCGTTCGGAGGCGCCGAGCCCGGCCAGCCACTCCCAGCGCAGCGAGCCGCGGAACTCCTCGAACATCGCATCGGCGCTGATGACGGTCGGCTTCATGTCCGAACCCGTCCGGCGCCGAAGAGGTTCAAGCCACCTGTGCGGACTGCCATCCGGCGATCAGGGCGTGCAGTGCCGCCGCATCGGTGCTGGACTTGATCTGCTCGCGCAGATTGGCATCGCTCAGCAGCTCGGCGATTTCCGAGAGTATTTCCAGATGTTTCTGGGTCGCGGCTTCCGGCACCAGAAGGAAGATCAGCAGCACGACCGGTTGTTCGTCCGGGGCGTCGAAGCCGATCGCGTTGGCGAGCTGGAACACAGCGGCCATCGGCGACTTGAGGCCCTTGATGCGGCCGTGGGGGATCGCCACGCCGTGGCCGAGACCGGTTGAGCCCAGGCGCTCGCGCGCAAACAGGCTGTCGGTGATCAGGGCACGCCCGAGACCGTGCAGGTTCTCGAACAAAAGCCCTGCTTCTTCGAAAGCACGCTTCTTGCTAGTGGCGTCGACGCTCACGAGCACTTGAGCGGGCGGCAGGATGGACGCGAGTCGGTTCATGTTGGGGCGGGGGCGATTATGCACCCACCCTGAAAAAAGCAAAGGGCCGCCTGATGGCGGCCCGCAAGAGTATTTGCCCGAACAGCGGAACTACATCACGCGCTTGGGGGCGGCGTGGTGGTGATCCTGCAGGCGGTCCTTGTGGCGCACGACCTGGCGGTCGAGCTTGTCGACCAGTTCGTCGACGGCGGCATAGAGATCAGCGTGGCTCGATTCCGCGAACATGTCGTTGCCCTTGACGTGGATATTGCATTCGGCCCGTTGCCGGCGTTCCTTTTCCTTCTGCTTTTCCACCGTGAGGATCACCTTCACATCGACCACCTGGTCGAAATGCCGGGTGATCCGGTCCAGCTTGCTCGTAACGTAGTTGCGCAAAGCAGGTGTGACGTCGAGGTGATGACCGCTGATCGTCAAATTCATGAATGACCTCCTGGAATTGACGGTTGGGGAAATAGCCGCGCCCCTGGAAGTAGAGGCGTGGCCGGGGAAACGAGAGGGGAATGAGGGGAGGGAGAGAGAGGGGAAAGAAGGGAAAGAGGGGGAGGGAGAGAGAGGCTTCGGGTCACTATGCCCATGCTGTCATCGAATTGCAATCCCTTCGTGCCAGGGGTCTGCGCCAGATCAAATGCAGTTTGTCACACGCTATCGATTTGATAGCCAACAAGCGCCGGGCGGCGCGGCCGACCGGCGCCACTGGAAACAAACCCAGGCTCCGGCGAAGGGGCTTTCGACCCCGCAGTCCGAAGGGACAGGAAGCCGCCGCCGGACACGCGTTCAGCGCCAGGCGGCGCGCATCCGGCTCAGCAGGTCGATCGTGGCGGCCGGCGGCGGCACGTGGGGCGCGCGCTCGGGCGGCGGCGGCCAGGTCTGCTGCTCGAAGCGCTGGGCATCGGCGGCGGGAATGAAGCGGGTGCGGCCCGCGTACAGGTGGCGGTCGCCGCGCGCCGCCTGCTGCGTCACGTAGAAGCGCTGCGGCACCAGCAGGTGCAGGTGGTCGCGGGCACGGGTCATGGCGACGTACAGCAGCCGGCGCTCTTCTTCGAGCTCGCGGGCGCCCTGCGCCACGTCGGCCGGGATGCAGCCGTCGACCACGTTGAGCACGTGGACCGACTTCCACTCCTGGCCCTTGGCGGAGTGGATGGTCGACAGGATCAGGTAGTCCTCGTCGAGCAGCGGCGGTCCGGGGCGGTCGCTGGTGGCCTCGGGCGGGTCGAGCGTGAGCTCGGTCAGGAAGCGCTCGCGCGAGCCGTAGCCGGCGGCCAGCCGGGCCAGCTGCTCGACGTCGCCGCGCCGCACGGCGGCATCGTCGTGAAGCCGCTCCAGGTGCGGGAGGTACCAGTCGAGCGCCAGTTCCATGTCGGCGGGCCAGGACAGCCCCGGGGCGCGCAGCGCGGCGTAGGTGGCTGCGAAACGGGTCCATTCGACCTGCGCCGCGGCCGGCGGCACGAAGTCCTGCACCGCGGCGCCCGGATCGCCCGCCCGGTCCATGGCATCGAGCAGCCGCGCCGAGCTGACCGGGCCGATCCCCGGGATCATCTGGGTGACCCGGAAGCCGGCCATCCGGCCGCGCGGATTCTGGGCGAAACGCAGCACCGCGAGCAGGTCCTTGACGTGGGCCGCCTCCAGGAACTTGAGCCCCCCGTATTTCACGTAGGGGATGTTGCGCCGCGCCAGTTCCAGCTCGAGCGCGGCGCTGTGGCTGGAGGTGCGGAACAGCACCGCCTGCGACTTCAGCGCCAGGCCGCCCTCGCGGTGGGCCAGCACCCGGTCGGCGACCCAGCAGGCCTGCTGCGCTTCGTCGGGCACCAGCACCAGCTGCGGCCTGCCGGCCGAGGGCTTGTCGGTCCACAGGGTCTTGGCGTGCCGTTCGGCGGCGCCGGCGATGAGCGCATTGGAGACGTCGAGGATCGGCTGGGTCGACCGGTAGTTGCGCTCCAGCGTGACGATCCGCACCGGCTGGCCGAATTGATGCGGGAAGTCGAGGATGTTGCGGACCGTGGCGCCACGGAACGAATAGATCGACTGGGCGTCGTCCCCGACCACGGTCAGGCCGCGGCCATCGGGCTTCATGGCACGCAGGATGGCGGCCTGAAGCAGGTTGGTGTCCTGGTATTCGTCGACCAGCACGTGGTCGAATCGGCCCCCCACCTGCTCGGCCAGCGCGGGCTCGGCGACCATCGCCGACCAGTAGAGGAGCAGGTCGTCGTAGTCGAGCACCTGTTGCTGCTGCTTGGCCTCGACGTAGGCGCCGAACAGCCGCTTGAGCTCGGCCTCCCATTCGGCGCACCAGGGGAAGGCCTCTTTCAGCACCTCGGCCAGTGGCGCGCAGGTGTTGACCGTGCGCGAATAGATCGACAGGCAGGTGCCCTTCTGCGGAAAGCGCCGCGTGCTGGACGACAGGCCGAGGTCGTGGCGCACCAGTCCCATGAGGTCCTCGGCGTCGCCGCGGTCATGGATGGTGAAGTTCTCGCTCAGGCCGATCTGCGCCGCGTACGCGCGCAGCAGCCGGGCGCCGATGCCGTGGAAGGTGCCGGCCCAGGGCAGTGCCGGCGGCGCCTGCGAGGCCAGGCCCAGCACGCGCTGCAGCACCTGGCCGGCGCGGCGCTCCATCTCCTGCGCCGCGCGGCGGGAGAAGGTCAGCAGCAGGAGGCGCTGCGGGTCGGCGCCGCCGGCGATCAGGTGCGCCACGCGGTGCGCCAGCGTGCTGGTCTTGCCCGAGCCGGCGCCGGCGATCACCAGCAGCGGACGCGGGTCCTGCTGCCCCGGGTCCAGGGCGGCGTCGACGCCGTGCAGGACCGCGGCGCGCTGGGCCTCGTTGAGGGTCGCGAGCGCTTCAGCCAGCCGCTCGGCCTGGCTTCCGGCCGCGGTGGGAAGAGGGGTGGCAAGGCGCTGCATCGACGCAACTGTACTGTATGTCCGTCCAGTCGGACAGCGGCGCCGCCGGGGACCGGATGACATAATCGCGCCTCGCTGCAACCGGAGACTCGCGCATGGAAATCGATCCGTCTCGGCAGCTTTCACTTCCCCTCTGACGCGCCGTTGGCGAGGGAGTTGAAAGCGCCCCGCCCCTCGCCCCAACGCCAGACATTTCAAGGGAGTGAGCCATGCTCAACATCTTCACGCTTGCCAACGGCCGCCTCGTCCAGGAAGAGATCGAGGCCCTGGAAGAGCTGTCCAAGTTCCAGCCGATCTGGGTCGACCTCGAATCGCCGACGGTCGAGGAGAAGCGCTGGATCAAGCAGTACTACGGCCTGTCGATCCCCGAAGACGCGATGGACGAGGACATCGAGGAGTCGGCCCGCTTCTACGAGGAAGACAACGGCGAGCTCCACATCCGCAGCGACTTCCTGATTGCCGACGACGAGAACCCGCGCTCGGTGCGCGTCGCCTTCATCCTGAACCAGCACAACACCGAGCTGCGCAGCCGCGGCGTGCTGTTCTCGATCCACGACGAGGACGTGCCGGTGTTCCGGCTGCTGCGCATGCGCGCGCGGCGTGCCCCGGGGCTGATCGAGGATGCCAAGGAAGTGCTGCTGAAGCTGTTCGACGCCGACGCCGAGTACTCGGCCGACACGCTCGAGAACATCTACGACGAACTCGAGATCGCCGGCCGGAAGGTGCTGTCGGGCAACGTCAGCGACGAGCTGGCCGGCGAGGTGCTGGGCCTGATCGCGCGCCAGGAAGACTTGAACGGGCGCATCCGCCGCAACGTGATGGACACCCGCCGCGCCGTGAGCTTCATGATGCGCAGCCGGATGCTCAACGCCGAGCAGTTCGAGGAGGCGCGGCAGATCCTGCGCGACATCGAGTCGCTGGACAACCACACGGCCTTCCTGTTCGACAAGATCAACTTCCTGATGGATGCGACCGTCGGTTTCATCAACATCAACCAGAACAAGACCATCAAGATCTTCTCGGTGGCGAGCGTCGCGCTGCTGCCGCCGACCCTGATCGCCAGCGTCTACGGCATGAACTTCAAGTTCATGCCCGAAGTCGACTGGAGCTACGGCTACGCGTATGCGATCGTGCTGATGATCATCAGCGCGCTGGGGCCGATGTGGTACTTCCGCCGGCGGGGGTGGCTCAAGTAGCCTCGCCCTGCTCGGCGGGCGGCGGCAGGGTCGCCAGCCACCCATCGATCAGCGCCAGGCTGTAGCGGCTCGCGACCACCGAGACGAAGCGCGTGAAGTCGCCGTGCGCCTCGTCGTCGGCGCGGTCGGAAATGGTGCGCACCGCGGCGAAGGGCACGCCGAAGTCGTGGCACACCTGGGCCACCGCTGCGCCTTCCATCTCGACCGCCAGCGCGTCCGGCAGGTCGTTGCGCAGCGCGCTGCTTTCGGCGGCGGACGACACGAAGCGGTCGCCGCTCACCAGCAGGCCGCGGTGCACCGCGGGCGCGGCCAGCCCGAAATCCTCGACCACCTGCTGCCCTAGCAGGCCCACCGTGTCGGCCAGCACGCCGGCGGCCACCGCGGCCAGCGCGTCGCTGATCGCCGTGTCGGCCGCGAAACGCGCATGGCCGGTGAGCGGCACCTCGTACTTCGGGAAGATCGGCGAGGCGTCGAGGTCGTGCTGCAGCAGCCGGGTCGCGACCACCACGTCGCCGACCCGGACACCCGGCGCCAGCCCGCCGGCGACGCCGGTGAAGACGATCGCCTGCGCCTGGAAGCGCTCGAGCAGCACGGTGGCCGTGAGCGCCGCCGCGACCTTGCCGATGCGCGACAGCACCGCCACCACCGGCTGCCCCTGCAGATGGCCGACCCAGAAGTCGCGCCCCGCCACGCGCACGCGCTGCTCGTCCGGCATCTGCGCCAGCAGCGCAGCCAGTTCCTCGTGCATCGCGGCGACGATGGCGATCGTCATTGCTTGATGTCGACCCCGTAGAAGGTGTGGCGCCCGAAGGGGCTCAGCTTGAAGTCCACGACCTCCTTGCGCACCGGCTTCAACTGCACCGCGTGCGCGATCGTGAACCAGGGCGCCTGCTCCTTGAAGACCACCTGCGCCTTCTTGTAGAGCGCGTCGCGCTCGGCCTGCTTGGGCACGTTCTTGGCCTTCACGACCAGCTCCTCGTAGGGCTGGTAGCAGAACTTGGCGACGTTGCTGCCGTTCGACTGCGCCGAGGCGCAGCCCAGGAGCGTGTACATGAAGTTGTCCGGATCGCCGTTGTCGCCGGTCCAGCCCAGCATGCCCATCTGGTGCTCGCCGGCCTGCATGCGCTTGCGGTATTCGCCCCATTCGAAGCTCTTGATCTCGGCCTTGACGCCGACCTTGGCCAGGTCGGCCTGCATCAGCTCGGCGATCCGCTTGGCGTTCGGGTTGTAGGGCCGCTGCACCGGCATCGCCCACAGGTCGGTCGTGAAGCCGTCCGGGTAGCCGGCCTGCGCCAGCAGCTTCTTGGCCGCTTCGGGATCGTAGGGGTCGTCCTTGATGGCGTCGTTGTAGGACCACATGGTCGGCGGGATCGGGTTCTTGGCGGCGACGCCGGTGGTCAGGTAGACGCCATCGATGATGGCTTTCTTGTTGATCGCCATGTTGATGGCCTTGCGCACCCGCACGTCGTCGAAGGGCTTCTTCTGCGTGTTGTAGGCCAGGTAGCCGACATTGAGGCCGGCCTGCTCGAGCACCTGCACGTTCGAGTCCTTGCGGATCGCGTCGAGGTCGGCCGGGTTCGGGTAGGGCATGACGTGGCATTCGCCCTTCTGCAGCTTGGCCCAGCGCACCGAGGCATCGGGCGTGATGGCGAAAATCAGGTCATCGATCTTGGCCTTGCCGCCCCAGTACTGCGGGAAGGCCTTGAAGCGCACGATCGCGTCTTTCTGGTACTGGACGAGGTAGAACGGGCCGGTGCCGATCGGGTCCTGGTCGATCTTCTCGGGCGTGCCGGCCTTGAGCATCGCGATCGCGTATTCCTTCGACTGGATGCCCGCGTAGGGCATCGCGAGGTTGGCGAGGAAGGGCGCCTCGGGCTTGTTGAGCACGAACTTGACCGTGTAGTCATCGATGCGGTCGATGGACTTCAAGAGCTTCGGCATGCCCATGTCGTTGAAGTACGAGTGGTTTGTGCTCGTGACCTTGAAGTAGGGATCGTTCTCCTTCCACTGCCGCTCCATCATGAAGATGACGTCGTCGGCGTTGAAGTCGCGCGTCGGCTTGAAGCTCTTGGACGTGTTGTGCCACTTGACGCCCTGGCGCAGCTTGAAGGTGTACTCGGTGCCGTCGGGCGAGATGGTCCAGCTCTCGGCCAGGCCGGGCACGACCTTGGTGCCGCCGCGCTCGAACTCGACCAGGTTGTTGTAGACCTGCGTGGTGACGTCGAACGAGGTACCGGTGGTGTTCACGGCAGCGTAGAAATTCTCGGGACTGCCTTCGGAGCAAAACACCAGGGTCTTGGCCGACGCGGCGCCGCAGGCCAGCGCGAGCGCGGCCGGTGCCAGCAGCGCGGCCGCGCGGAAGCGGCGCGAGAGAGGGGACGTGGTGGGCATGTCGTTCGACTCCTTCAAGGTTGAGGCCGCGCGGACGCGGATGGGGAAACTTCGGCTGGCAGGAATTTTTCGGCGTGATGGCAGGCCACCATGCGCTCGTCGAGCAGGCGCGGCAGCGGCCGCTCGCTGCGGCAGCGCTCGGTGGCATGCGCGCAGCGGGTGTTGAAGACGCAGCCCGGCGGCGGTGCCAGCGGCGAGGGCAGTTCGCCCTTGAGCACGATGCGTTCGGCGGCAAGACCGGGCGTCGATGCCAGCAGCGCCTGGGTGTAGGGGTGCAGCGGCCGGGCGAAGATGCGCGCCTTGGGGCCCTGCTCGACCGCATGGCCCAGGTACATCACGAGCACCTCGTGCGCGATGTGGCGCACCACGCCGAGGTCGTGCGAAATGAAGAGATAGGACAGGCCGAGCTCGGCCTGCAGGTCGGCCAGCAGGTTCAGCACCTGGGCCTGGATCGAGACGTCGAGCGCCGACACCGGCTCGTCGGCCACCAGCAGGCGCGGGTCGAGCATCAGGGCCCGCGCGATCGCGATGCGCTGGCGCTGGCCGCCCGAGAACATGTGCGGATAGCGGTTGGCGTACTCGGGCCGCAGGCCGACCCGGGCCAGCATGTCGCGCGCCTTGGCGGCCCGCTCGGTCTTGCCGAGGGTGGTGTTGATCGCCAGCGGGTCCTCGAGCACGGAGGAGATCTTCTTGCGCGGGTTGAGCGAGCCGTAGGGGTTCTGGAACACCAGCTGCACCGCCTGGCGCAGCTCGCGCCGGCGCTCGTGCGGCGGATCGACCGCGTCGTGGCCGACCAGCCGGAGCGAGCCCGCGGTCGGTTTCTCGATCAGCGCCACCATGCGCGCCAAGGTGGACTTGCCGCAGCCGGATTCGCCGACCACCGCCAGCGTGCGCCCCTTCTCGACCTTGAACGAGATGTTGCCGACCGCCTGCAGGTGCGCCGGTGCGCGGAACAGCCCGCGGCGCACCGTGTAGACGCGCTGCAGGTCCTGGGCCTCGACCACCCATTCGGTCATCGCACGAACTCCACCACCCGCGCGCCATCGCGCGCCAGCGCCGCGTCGCGCTGCGGATCGCCGAGCGCATAGTGGCAGCGCACCTGGCCGCCCATCCAGTCGCGCAGCTCGGGCCGCACGGCGCGCGAATGCGCGGTCGCGTAGCTGCAGCGCGGCGCGAACAGGCAGCCCGTGGGGCGATCGTGCAGGCCCGGCACCACGCCCGAGATGGTGGCCAGCCGGCCCTCGCCGGCCGCACGCTCGGGCAGCGCCGCCAGCAGCGCCGCGGTGTAGGGATGCTGGGGCGCGGCGAACAGCTCGGCCACGCCGCGCTCTTCCATCACCTGGCCCGCGTACATCACGGCCACGCGCTGCGCCATCTCGCTCACCACGCCCATGTTGTGGGTGATCAGCACCAGGCCCATGCCGCGCTCCTTCTGCAGGCTGCGCAGCAGGTCGAGGATCTGGGCCTGGATCGTGACGTCGAGCGCGGTGGTGGGCTCGTCGGCGATCAGCAGCTTGGGGTTGCAGGCGATCGCCATCGCGATCATCACGCGCTGGTTCATGCCGCCGGACAGCTGGTGCGGGTAGCTGCCCAGGCGCGTGGACGCCGCCGGGATGCCGACCTGCTCGAGCAGGCCGATGGCCCGCTTCTTCGCTTCGCGCTTGTCGAGATGGAGATGCAGGCGCAGCGTTTCCATCAGCTGCCAGCCGATCGTGAAGCAGGGGTTCAGGCTGGTTGTCGGCTCCTGGAAGATCATTGCCACATCCTTGCCGACCAGTCCGCGCCGTGCCTTGTCCGACAGGCCGAGCAGGTCGTGGCCGTCGAAGCGAAGGTGCTGCGCCCGCACGCGGCCCGGCCAGCCGATCAGGCCCATCAGCGCCATCATCGTGACGCTCTTTCCCGAGCCGGATTCGCCGACGATGCCGAGCACCTCGCCCTGCTCCAGCCGCAGGCTCACGCCGTCGACCGCATGCAGCGTGCCGCCCTGGGTCGGGAACTCCACATGGAGGTCTCGGATGTCGAGAAGAGGCATTTCAGCGTTTGAGTTTGGGGTCGAGCGCGTCGCGCAGCCCGTCGCCCAGAAGATTGAAGGCCAGCACCGCGGCGAGGATCGCCATGCCCGGGAAGGTCACGACCCACCAGGCACGCAGCACGAACTCGCGCGCATCGGCGAGCATCGTGCCCCACTCGGGCGACGGCGGCTGCGCGCCGAGGCCGAGGAAGCCCAGCGCCGCGGCGTCGAGGATGGCGGTCGAGACGCCCAGCGAGGCCTGGACGATCAGTGGTGCGGCGCAATTGGGCAGCACCTCGCGGAACATCAGCCGCAGCGTGCCGGCGCCGCTCACGCGGGCCGCCGTGACATAGTCGCGCGAGACTTCGGAGATGACGGCGGCCCGCGTGATGCGCACGTAGTGCGGCAACACCACCACGGCCACCGCGAGCATCGCGTTGGTCAGGCCCGGACCGAGGATGGCGACGATCACGATCGCCAGCAGCAGGCTGGGCAAGGTCAGCACGACGTCCATCAGCCGCATGATCGCGATCTCGAGCACACCGCGGAAGAAGCCCGCGATCAGGCCCAGCGCGATGCCCGCCGCGGCCGAGATCGCCACCACGGCGATGCCGATCGACAGCGACAGCCGGGCGCCGAACATCAGCCGCGAGAGGATGTCGCGCCCGATCGCGTCGGTGCCCAGCAGGTGCGCGGCGGTGCCGCCCTCCTGCCAGGCCGGCGGCCGCAGGAAGGCGCTGCTGTCGGTCTGGTTGGGCGCATGCGGCGCGATCCACGGCGCGAACAGCGCCACCAGCAGCAGCAAGACGATCACGGCCAGGCCGATGACCGCGCCGCGGTTGGCCGAGAACGCGCCCCAGAACTCGCGCCACGGGCCGGGTGGCGCGGTGCTCTTGTCGGTCACGACGGCGCTGGCGCTCATCTGCGGATCCTCGGATTGATGAGCCCATAGGCGACATCCACCGCCACGTTGACCGTCATGACGATCACGCCGAGCAGCAGCATGCCGCCCTGCAGCACCGGGTAGTCGCGCCGGCCGATGGCCTCGATCAGCCATTTGCCGACGCCGGGCCAGGAGAAGATGGTCTCGGTCAGGATCGCGCCGGTGAACAGCACGCCGACCTGCAGGCCGATCACGGTGACCACCGGGATCATCGCGTTGCGCAGCGCATGCAGGCCGATCACGCGCAGCGGCGCCAGGCCCTTGGCGCGGGCGGTGCGGATGTAGTCCTCGCCGAGCACTTCGAGCATGGCCGATCGCGTCATGCGCGCGATCACCGCCAGCGTGTTGGTGCCGAGCACGATGGCCGGCAGGATCAGGTGCTGCAGCGCCGAGACGAAGGCGCCCTTTTCATCGGACAGCAGGGTGTCGATCAGCAGGAAACCGGTGACCGGCTCGATGAAATACTGCACCGAGATCCGGCCCGAGACCGGCGTCCAGCCGAGCTGCACCGAGAAGAACAGGATCAGCAGC
The DNA here is from genome assembly GCF_056394465.1 of Variovorax sp. 10N432. Taxonomy (NCBI): domain Bacteria; kingdom Pseudomonadati; phylum Pseudomonadota; class Betaproteobacteria; order Burkholderiales; family Comamonadaceae; genus Variovorax; species Variovorax sp. 10N432. The sequence continues at coordinate 88,495 of NZ_JBFTHX010000008.1, read as the reverse complement.
AGCCCCCACCAGAAGATCGGCATCGAGTAGCCGGTGAGAGAGGTCGCCATCACGCCATGGTCGAACAGCGAATTGCGCTTGACCGCCGCCAGGATGCCGGCCGGAATGCCCAGCAGCAGTGCGAACGCGATGGCGCACAGCGCCAGCTCGACCGTGGCCGGAAACAGCGCCAGGAACTCGCTCATCACCGGCTCCTGCGTGATGACCGACTTGCCGAGGTCGCCATGCAGCACGCGGCCGATGTAGATGCCGTACTGGGTGAATAGCGGCTTGTCGAGCCCGTAGTCCTTGAGCAGCGCCGCGTGGCGCACCGGGTCGATGCCGCGCTCGCCGGCCAGGGTCTCGATCGGGTCGCCCGGCACCAGACGGATCAGGAAGAAGGCGAGCAAGGTCATGCCGATGAAGGTCGGCACGAGCAGGCTGGCGCGGGTCAGGATGAATCTGAACATTCATGCCCAATATGCAAGAGCGATGCCGGCTATGGTCCCCGGCCGAACCCTTACTACTTTTTAACGTCGCGCAGTTCGCGCCGCAGGATCTTGCCGACCGGCGTCTTGGGCAGGTCGGTGCGGAACTCGATCACCCGCGGCTGCTTGTAGCCGGTCAGGTTGGCGCGGCAGTGGGCCCGAACCTCGGCTTCGGTGAGGTCGGGGTTCTTCTTGACAATCACCAGCTTGACGCCCTCGCCGGTCTTCTCGTCCGGAATGCCCACGGCGGCGCATTCGAGCACGCCCGGCATCAGCGCGACCACGTCCTCGATCTCGTTCGGATACACGTTGAAGCCCGACACCACGATCATGTCCTTCTTGCGGTCCACGATCTTGAAGTAGCCGCGCTCGTCCGCGATCGCGATGTCGCCGGTCTTGAAGTAGCCGTCGGGGGTCATGACCTTGGCCGTCTCGTCGGGCCGCTGCCAGTAGCCGGCCATGACCTGCGGCCCGCGGACCGCGAGTTCGCCCGTGCTGCCGAGCGGGACCTCCCGGCCGTCGTCGTCGAGCAGCTTGACCTCGGTGCTCGGCAAGGGCACGCCGATGGTGCCGGTGTAGGCGATGCTGGTGGTCGGGTTGCAGGTCACCGAGGGCGAGGTCTCCGACAAGCCGTAGCCCTCGCAGATCGGGCAGCCGGTCTTCTCGAGCCAGAGCTTGGCCACCGCGGCCTGCACCGCCATGCCGCCGCCGACCGAGACCTTGAGGTTCTTCCAGTTGACGGTGTTGAAGTCCGGGTGGTTCGCGAGGCCGTTGAACAGCGTGTTGACCGCCGGGAAGCTGTGGAAGGTGTGCTTCGATAGTTCCTTCAGCACCGCCGGGATGTCGCGCGGATTCGGGATCAGGATCAGCTTGCCGCCGGTGCGCATGCTGAGCATCATGTTCACCGTGAAAGCGAAGATGTGATAGAGCGGCAGCGCGCAGATGCTGGTCGGCTGCTCGCCGGGCGGCACCTTCTGCATCACGGGGTCGTTCCAGGCCTCGGACTGCAGCACGTTGGCGATCACGTTCCGGTTGAGCAGCACCGCGCCCTTCGACACGCCGGTGGTGCCGCCCGTGTATTGCAGCACCGCGACGTCGTCCGGGCCCAGCGCGGGGGCCTTCAAGGTGCGGGTGGCACCCTTCTCGAGCGCATCGTTGAAGCGCACCGCGCCGGGCAGGCTGAACGCCGGCACCATCTTCTTGACGCTGCGCACCACGTAGTTGACCAGCGCGCCTTTCAGCATGCCGAGCCGATCGCCCATCGAGGCCAGCACCACGTGTTTGACCTGCGTGGCGCCGATGCACTGCTGCAGCGTGGTGCCGAAGTTCTCCATCAGCACGATCGCGGTCGCGCCCGAGTCCCTCAGCTGGTGCTCGAGCTCGCGCGGCGTGTAGAGCGGATTGACGTTGACCACGATCAGGCCGGCCCGCAGCGCGCCAGCCACCGAGATCGGGTACTGCGGGCAGTTCGGCATCATGATCGCCACCCGGTCGCCCTTGACCAGGCCCAGGCCCTGCAGGTAGCAGGCGAAGGCGCGGCTTTGGTGGTCGACGTCGGCGTAGCTGACATCCTTGCCCATGAAGCTGTAGGCCGTGCGGTCGGCGTATTGGGTGAAGCTCTCTTCCATCAGCGCCACCAGCGAGGCGTAGCGCGAGGCATCGATGTCGGCGGGCACGCCTTGCGGATAGCTGCCGAGCCAGGGTCGATCAATCACTGTCAGTCTCCAGAACGAAATCTTGTGGGGAAATCTGCCGCCATCGTAACTTGAGCGTCGGATGCGGCACGGGCCGCGACACTGCGCGGCCCGTGGTCTTCATGGCGCGGCCGAGTGCTACTCGATCGCCTTGGCCATGTCCTCGACCACCTTCTTGGCGTCGCCGAAGACCATCATGGTCTTGTCCATGTAGAAGAGCTCGTTGTCGAGACCTGCGTAGCCCGCGGCCATCGAGCGCTTGTTCACGATCACGGTCTTGGCCTTGTAGGCCTCCAGGATCGGCATGCCGTAGATCGGCGTGCCCTTCTGCAGCGCCGCCGGGTTCACCACGTCGTTGGCGCCCAGGATGATCGCCACGTCGGCTTGGCCGAACTCGCCGTTGATGTCCTCCATCTCGAACACCTGGTCGTAGGGCACCTCGGCCTCGGCCAGGAGGACGTTCATGTGGCCCGGCATGCGCCCGGCCACCGGGTGGATCGCGTACTTGACCGTCACGCCGTGCTCGGTGAGCTTGGCCGCGAGTTCCTTGACGGCATGCTGGGCACGGGCGACCGCCAGGCCGTAGCCCGGCACGATGATCACGGTCTCGGCGTTGCTGAGCACGAAGGCCGCGTCGTCGGCGCTGCCGCTCTTGACCGGGCGCTGCTCCTTGGCGCCGCCGCCGGCCGTGGCCGCCTCGCCGCCGAAGCCGCCCAGGATCACGTTGAAGAACGAGCGGTTCATCGCCTTGCACATGATGTAGCTCAGGATCGCACCCGAGGAGCCCACCAGCGAACCGGCCACGATCAGCATCGCGTTGTTCAGGCTGAAGCCGATGCCCGCGGCCGCCCAGCCCGAGTAGCTGTTGAGCATGGACACCACCACCGGCATGTCGGCGCCGCCGATCGGGATGATGATCAAGACGCCCATCACGAAGGCCAGCAGCAGCATCGCGAGGAAGGCCGCCCAGCTCTCGGTCGCCATGTAGACCAGGCCCAGCGCGATGGTCAGCAGGCCCAGCACCAGGTTGAGCATGTGCTGGCCCTTGAACTGCACCGGCGCGCCCTGGAACAGGCGGAACTTGTACTTGCCCGAGAGCTTGCCGAAGGCGATCACCGAGCCGCTGAAGGTGATCGCGCCGATGGCCGCACCCAGGAACAGTTCGAGCCGGTTGCCGGCCGGAATGGCATAGCGAAGGAAGCCGTCGATGATCGCGGCGCCCTCGGGCGTCTGCACGCCGACCGCGGCCGCCACCGGCGGCGGCGTGATGCCGAAGGCCCAGGGCTCGACCACCGCGGCCACCGCGATGAACACCGCCGCCATACCGATCATGCTGTGGAAGAAGGCCACCAGCTCGGGCATCTGGGTCATCTCGACCGTCTTGGCCCGGTAGGCGCCGTAGCCGCCGCCGACCACCAGCCCGAGCAGCACCCAGGCCATTCCCATGGCCTTGCCGCCGGACAGCTGCACGATCAGCGCCGCGGTGGTCAGGATGGCGATCGCCATGCCGACCATGCCGAAGAGGTTGCCGCGGATCGAGGTGGTGGGATGGCTCAGGCCCTTCAGGGCCTGGATGAAGCAGACGCTGGCGACGAGGTACAGCAGCGTGACGACATTCATGCTCATGCTGCGTTCCCCTTGCCGCTCGCTTCAGCCGCAGGCGCCTTCTTGTCCTTCTTCTTGAACATCTCCAGCATGCGCCGGGTGACCAGGAAGCCGCCGAAGACGTTGACCGCGGCCAGCGCCACGGCCAGCACGCCCATGGTCTTGCCGAGACCGGTCTCGGTCAGCGCGGCCGCCAGCATGGCGCCCACGATCACGATCGCCGAGATCGCGTTGGTGACCGCCATCAGCGGCGTGTGCAGCGCCGGCGTGACGGTCCACACCACGTGGTAGCCGACGTAGATCGCCAGCACGAAGATGATCAGGTTGATGACGGTATGGGATACGGGATCCATGGCGATGCTCCTCCGGGGGTTTCTTGTCTTACTTCCTGGTGACCTGGCCGTCTTGCGCCATGCGGCAGGCCGCCACGATGTCGTCCTCGAGGTCGATCTTGAGCGTGCCTTCCTTGGCCACGATCAGCTTCAGGAAGTCGAGCACGTTGCGCGCATAGAGCGCCGACGCATCGGCCGCCACCAGCGCCGCCAGGTTGGTCTCGCCGACGATCGTCACGCCGTGCTTGACCACCGTCTTGTCGGCCTCCGACAGCGGGCAGTTGCCGCCCACTCCGTCAGGGCCCTTGCCGGCGGCGATGTCCACGATGACCGAGCCCGGCTTCATGGCCTTGACCATGTCCTCGGTGATCAGGGTGGGCGCCGCGCGGCCCGGGATCAGCGCGGTGCTGATCACGACGTCGGCCAGCGCGACGCGCTTGGCGACTTCGACCTGCTGGCGGGCCAGCCAGCTCGGGGGCATCGGCTTGGCATAGCCGCCGACGCCGACCGCAGCCTCTTTCTCTTCGTCGGTGTCGTAGGACACCTCGATGAACTTGCCGCCCAGCGACTCGATCTGCTCCTTGACGCTCGGGCGGACGTCCGAGGCCTCGATCACCGCCCCCAGGCGCTTGGCCGTGGCGATGGCCTGCAGGCCGGCCACGCCGACGCCCAGGATCACGACCCGGGCCGCCTTCACGGTGCCGGCGGCGGTCATCAGCATCGGGAAGAAGCGCTGGTAGCGGTCGGCGGCGATCATGACGGCCTTGTAGCCGGCGATGTTGGCCTGCGACGACAGCACGTCCATGCTCTGGGCACGGGTGGTGCGCGGGGCGGCCTCCAATGCGAAGGCCGTGAGGCCTGCGGTCGCCAGGCGCTGCAGGCCGGCGGCATCGAAGGGGTTGAGCATGCCGATGAGCACCGTGGCGGGCTTCATCAGCGCGCACTCCCGGTCGTCGGGGCTGCGCACCTTGAGCACGATGTCGGCGCCGAAGGCGCCCGCGGCATCGGTGATCTCGGCGCCGGCGGCCTGGTAGGCCGCATCGGTCACGCTGGCGGCCACGCCGGCGCCCGATTGCACACGAACGACATGGCCTTGCGCCACCAGCTTCTTCGCGGTCTCCGGGGTCACGGCGACGCGGGTTTCGCCTGGCACGGTTTCAACCGGCACGCCTATCAGCATGGACTTCTCCTCAGGGCAGCATTGGAATTCGGGCCGAGCTTACCCGAAGACGCCAGCCGGAAGTTGTCCCCCAGGTGCCGACGCCAGCGGTGCCTCGGAGCGCCCGGACTGTCCATCTTGCTATCAAACCGATAGCACTCCAGAACCTGCTTCGCTGGGTACACTGTCGGCGCGATGACCGGATCGAAGAACGCCGGCTTCGCATGACAACAAGATTCAGGGGGATCGAATGCGTATCGCTGCGCTTGACGACGAGGGGGTTCAGCTCGAACTGATCCGCCATGCGGTGGAGGTCATCGGCCACGAGTGCCACGGCTATGGCGACGGCAAGTCGCTGCTGCGCGACCTGCACCGCGAAACCTACGACCTGCTGATCCTCGATTGGGGACTGCCCGACATCGAGGGCCCGCGGGTGGTCAAACGGATCCGCGACGACCTCAAGAGCGCCATGCCGATCCTGTTCGTCACCAACCGGCGCGAGGAAGAAGACCTGGTCGAAGGGCTGGCGGCCGGCGCCGACGACTTCATGACCAAGCCCATCCGGGTGGCCGAGCTCCAGGCCCGCGTGCGCGCCCTGCTGCGCCGCACCTACCCGGGCCAGCAAGAGAGCGTGCTCGTGTTTCGCGACTATCGCTTCGATGCGGCGACGCGCACCCTTCGGATCGCCGGCAGACTGGTCGAACTCAGCCGCCGCGAGCACGCGCTGGCGCTGTTCCTGTTCCGCAACCTGGGCCGCCTGCTGTCGCGCGACCACCTGCGCGAGGCGGTCTGGGGCCTCGACACCGAGACGCCGTCGCGATCGCTCGACACCCACATTTCGCGACTGCGGCAGAAACTCGACCTGCAGCCTTCCAACGGCTTCCTGCTGTCCGCCGTCTATGGCATGGGCTACAGGCTGGAGCCTCTCGAGTCGGAGCAGATCGAGGCGCTCCATGGCCGGCGCACCTGAATGAAGCGGCACGCCCGCACGCCGCCGCCGCCCGACTGGCGCCGGTTGCGCGACAGCCTGGACCACTGGCCGGATGCGGCGCTGCTGCTCGACCCCGAAGGCCGCGTGGCGGTCGCCAACCTGGCGGCACAGGGCCAGTGGCAAGGCGGCGGGGCGCCGCTGCAGGGCCAGCCTGCGGACAGCCTGCTCAGCGGCCTTCGCCGCCGTGGCGACGGTTCGCCGCTGCTGCCCCGGGCCGCGCTGCGCGGCGGCCCGCGAGCGACCTGCGGCGAGGGCGAGGACGCGCAGGGCCGCGGCTGGCTGCTGCGCTGCCTGCCGCTGGTCGACGAGGGTCAGGGCTTGCACGGCTGGCTGGTCGTGCTGGTCGATGTCACGCTCCTGTGGCTGGCCGAGGCGCAACGCGACCACGCACTGCGATTCCTCTCCCACGACGCCCGCCAATCCGCGACGACGATCCTCGCCATGCTCGACCTGGCGCGCCAGCGGCCGGAAGCGGATCAGACGGACGGCCGGCTGCTGCAGGGCATCGAGCGCGAGGCGCAGGCCGGCCTCGACCGCTCCGACCGCTTCGTGCGGCTGGCAAGGACGCAGGCGCGGCCGCTGCAGACCGAGTTGCTGGACCTCGCCGCGCTGCTGCGGATGGTGGTCGACGCGGCCTGGTCCACGGCGGACCGCCAACGCGTCCGGATCCTGCTGCGGCCCCTGCCCGACGACGCGCCTTGCGTCGCCGATCGCGGCATGCTCACTCGCGCACTGGGCGCGATGCTCGACCATGCGCTCGGTCGCTCGCCACCCGGCTCGGTCCTGTCGTGCGCCGTCACGGCGGACGGCGGGCAGTGGCGCGTCGCCCTGCGGGAGCCTGCCGCGGGCCCACCGGTGCAACAGGCGCTGCAGTTGGCCCGCACCGTGGCACAGCGCCATGGTGGTAGCCTGGACATCGAACACGCGGCCGATGCCGGCTGCACCGTCACGCTGGTGCTGCCCAGGCCGACCGCGGCCGAACTGGCGGCGCCTTTCACGGAGTCATGAGCATGGCGAAGCGCTGGAAACCCAACGTCACGGTGGCCGCCGTGATCGAGCGGCAGGGCCGCTACCTGCTGGTCGAAGAAGACACGGCCGACGGCCTGCGGCTGAACAACCCGGCCGGGCATCTCGACCGCGGCGAATCGCCCGTCCAGGGCTGCGTGCGCGAAACACTGGAAGAAACCGCCCACCACTTCAGCCCCACAGCCCTGGTCGGCATCTACCTGGCCCGCACCCGGCAGCCCGAAGACATCACCTACCTGCGCTTCGCCTTCACGGGCACGCTCGGCGCCTTCGAGCCGGCGCGGCCGCTCGACCACGGCATCGTCCGCACGCTGTGGATGACGATTGATGAAATCCGCGCCAGCGTGGCGCGGCATCGCAGCCCGCTAGTGCTGCAAGGCGTCGAAGACCACGCGGCCGGCAAGCGCTACCCGCTGGAGCTGGTGCGGATCGATCCGTCGGTGATCTAGTTGGCGATCAGTTCGCGATCACGCCGCCGCCGAGGCAGACCTCGCCGTCGTACAGCACCGCCGACTGGCCCGGTGTGACGGCCCATTGCGGTTCGTCGAATTCGAGGCGGAAGGCGCCATCGCACCCCTCGCCCATCCGGCAGGACGCGTCGGCCTGCCGATAGCGCGACTTGGCGGCCAGCGCGCCGGGCGCCGGCGCCTGGCCCGAGACCCAGCTCGCATCGTCGGCCTCGAGCGCCGACGACAGCAGCCACGGATGGTCGTGACCCTGCACCACCCACAACGTGTTGTCGGCGACATCCTTGCGCGCCACGAACCATGGCGCGTGGTCGCCGGCGCCGCGCCGGGCGCCCTTGGCCTTGATGCCGCCGATGCCCAGCCCCTGGCGCTGGCCCAGCGTGTAGAAGCTCAGGCCCTGGTGCTCGCCGATCTGGCGGCCGCGCTCGTCGCGCACCGGGCCCGGCTCCTTCGAGATGTAGCGGTTGAGGAACTCGCGGAAAGGGCGCTCGCCGATGAAGCAGATGCCGGTGGAGTCCTTCTTCTTCGCGTTCGGCAGGCCGATCTCGTCGGCGATGCGCCGCACCTCGGTCTTGTGCAGCTCGCCGACCGGGAACAGCGTCTTCGACAACTGCTGCTGGTTCAGGCGATGCAGGAAATAGCTCTGGTCCTTGGCCGGATCGAGTCCCTTGAGCAGCTCGTGCAGGCCGGTGGCGGCATTGAGGCGCACGCGTGCGTAGTGCCCCGTGGCGATCTTCTCGGCGCCGAGCCGCATCGCGTGGTCGAGGAAGGCCTTGAACTTGATCTCGGCATTGCACAGCACGTCGGGATTCGGCGTGCGGCCGGCCTGGTACTCGCGCAGGAATTCGGCGAACACGCGGTCCTTGTAGTCGGCGGCGAAATTGACGTGCTCGATCTCGATGCCCAGCACGTCGGCCACGCTGGCGGCGTCGACGAAGTCGATGTTCGACGAGCAGTATTCGCTGTCGTCGTCGTCTTCCCAGTTCTTCATGAAGATGCCGACCACCTCGTGGCCCTGCTGCTTCAGCAGGTGCGCCGTGACCGCGGAGTCGACTCCGCCGCTCAGGCCCACCACGATGCGCTGCTTTTCCATAGGGCTGGCATTGTCCCAGCACCGGCCAAGCCGGTGCCGGCGGCGGGTCAATTCAGCGCGCGGGCACCTGGTCGCGGAGTTCGGCCAGGATCTCGTAGGAGCGCAGCCGCGCCTCGTGGTCGAAGACCTGCGAGGTGATCATCAGCTCGTCCGCACCGGTGCGCTCGACGAAGGCCTGGATGCCGGCGCGCACGGTGTCGCGCGACCCCACCGCCGAACACGACAGCACCGAATCGAGCAAGGCGTTCTCGGCCGGGCCGACCTTCTGCCGATAGTTGGCGACCGGGGGCGGCAGGCGGCCCGGCCGGCCGCTGCGCAGGTTGACGAAGGCCTGCTGCCAGGAGGTGGCGCGGAACGCGGCTTCCTCGTCGGTCTCGGCCGCGAACACGTTGAAGCCCAGCATCACGTAAGGCTTGGCCAGCTGCGCCGAGGGCTTGAAGGTCTCGCGGTAGATGCGGATCGCCTGCATCAGCTGCTGCGGCGCGAAGTGCGAGGCGAAGGCATAGGGCAGGCCGAGATGGGCCGCGAGCTGGGCACCGAAAGTGCTCGATCCGAGGATCCACACCGGCACCTCGAGCCCCCGGCCAGGCACCGCGAGCACCGGTTGGCGCGGTTCCTTCGACATGAAGTCCATCAGCTCGACGACGTCCTGCGGGAACTGGTCCGAATCGGATTGAAGGTCGCGCCGCAGCGCCTGCGCGGTGCGCTGGTCGGAGCCGGGCGCGCGGCCGAGGCCGAGGTCGATGCGCCCCGGGTACAGCGATTCCAGGGTGCCGAACTGTTCGGCGATCACCAGCGGCGAATGGTTCGGCAGCATCACGCCGCCGGCGCCGATCCGGATCGTCGAGGTGCCGGCGCCGATGTGGGCCAGCAGTACCGCCGTGGCCGCGCTCGCGATGCCCGGCATGCCGTGGTGCTCGGCCAGCCAGTAGCGGCGGTAGCCCAGCTTCTCGCCATGCCGCGCCAGCGACAGCGAATTGCGAAAGGACTGCGCGGGATCGCTGCCTTCGGTGACGGGGGAGAGATCGAGGATTGAAAACGGAATCATGCCGCTATCTTGGCGCGGATCGGCCGGATTCAAGCGCCGAAGGGATATTGGCCCGCCACCGGGTAGGCTTGGGGCCATGAATTGGCGACGCTTCGGTTCCTGCATGCTTGGTTTTGCGCTGGCCCTGGCCCTGGGCGCTTGCGGCTCGCTGCCGGCAGGCGTGGAGCGGCCGGTGTCGACCAGTCTTCCCGCCGCGCCGGACGAGAGCCCGCTGGCCCGGCTGGCCGAGTCCGCGCTGCCGCCCAGCGCCCAGTCGGGCTTCCGGCTGCTGCCGCTGGGCGCCTACGGCCTCGATGCCCGGCTGGCGCTGATCGGCCGCGCCACGCGCACCTTGGACCTGCAGGTCTACATCATGGACAACGACGAGTCCGGGCGTGCCGTGTTCGCCGCGCTGCGCGACGCCGCCCAGCGCGGGGTGCGCGTGCGGCTGCTGCTCGACGATCTCAACAGCGCGAGCGCCGAGCCGCTGCTGGCGGCGCTGGTCGACCTGCCGAACTTCGAGATCCGCTTGTTCAACCCGTTCTGCTGCGCCCGCCAGAGCCTGGCCGGGCGCATCGTGACCTCGCTCGGCGACCTGCCCCGGCTCGATCACCGGATGCACAACAAGCTGATGATCGCCGACGGCGCGCTGGCGATCGTCGGCGGCCGCAACATCGCCGACGCCTACTTCGGCCGCGATCCGGTGGCGAACTTCATCGACCTCGACGCCATCGCCGCGGGCCGCGTGGTGCCCCAGCTCGGCGTGCTCTTCGACCGCTACTGGAACAGCGAGGAGTCCTTTCCGGCCAAGTTCTTGGTGCGCCCCCTTGGCCCCGAGTCCACGCGCATGGCCGCGCTCGCGCGCCTCCTGCCCGACGGCGCGGCACCGATCGATTCCGGACTGCCCGCGCGCGACCTGCTGGGACGCGAGCCGGTCGGCAAGGAGCTGGCGGCGAATCGGCTGAGCCTGGTTCCCGGCCTCGCCTACGGCGTCGCCGACCAGCCGTCCAAGCGGCTGCAGATCGGCGACGAGCTCGAGGACGGCAGCCTGATGACCGGGGCCGTCGGCCAGATGCTCGGCAGCCGCAGCGAACTGGTGGTGAGCTCGCCCTACCTGGTGCCCGGCACGCGCGGCATGGCGGTGATGCACAGCCTGCGGCGCAAGGGCGTCGAGATGACGCTGGTGACCAACTCGCTGTCGGCCAACGACTCGGCGCTGGTCAACATCGGCTATGCGCGCTACCGGCGGCCGATACTGCGCGCCGGCGTCAGGCTGTACGAGATCAGCGCCCAGCCCTCCGCCAATGCGAGCCAGCCCTTCTTCAGCGGCTCGTCGCACGGTCGCCTGCACGCGAAGCTGATGGTGATCGACCAGGAAGTGGTGCTGCTCGGCTCGCTCAACCTCGACCCCCGCTCGGCGCGACGCAACACCGAGCTCGGGGTCGCGATCGACAGCCCGGCACTGGCCAGGGAAGCGCTGCGCCTGATCGACGCGATGAAGAACGAGGCCTACGCGCTGCGGCTGGAGACGCAGGGCAGCACGCTCGCGTGGGTGTCGCCGAACGAGGACGACGACCAGGGCGTCGAAACGGAGCCCGGAGTGTCGCCATGGAGCGCGCTGCAGCGGCTGCTGCTGCAGCCGCTGGTGCCCGAGGACCTGCTCTGACGCGCGTCGGCGCGCCGCTCAGGCCAGGGCCTTGGCCTTGAGCCTGGCGAATTCTTCCGGCGTGATGGTGCCGGCGTCCAGCAGCGCCTTGGCATCCGCGATGTGCTCGGCCGGCGACTTGCCGGCCACTTCGCGGATGTAGGCGTCGGTGTCGGACTTGGCGCGCTGCAGGCTGGCACGCTGCCGCTCCGCCATGCCGCGGCCGCGGATCACGATGTAGAGGATCGCCGTGAGGCCCGGGATCACGACCAGGCCGATGATCCACAGCACCTTCGATCCGCCGCCCATCTCCGAGTCGCGGAACAGGTCGCCGATGATCTGGAACAGGATGAGCAGGTAGACGATCAGGACGAAGGTCGACAGCAGCAATTGAATCAGGTCCCAAAAATTGCTCATGGAGGTCTTTCTAGCTTGTTGAGAAATCGAGAAATGAGAGGCGCGGCTTCAGGGCCGGCGCGTGGCGCCGTGCGCCAGCGAGCGCAGCAGGCTGAGCACGAAGCCGCCCGTGAACATGCCCAGCACGTAGATCAGCAGCACCAGCACCGAGATCGGCAGCGTGATGCTCATGGAGAACAGCGAGACGGTCGCCGACTCCAGGTTCTGGAACTTGAACAGCAGGACGATGCCGGCCAGGATCACGATCAGCACGATGTAGACGAAGCGGTGCATGAGGGGTCTCTCCTTGGTGAAATGCGAAGCGGCGTGGTTCATCGAGGCGGCCGCATCGGCGGCGGCGGCGGCGGCCGGAACCCGGGCGAACGCCAGTTCGACCACTGGTTGCGATCGACGTCCCAGGGCCGTCCGCGGTAGTGCCGGTCCCAGTAGGTCGGCACCGAGAAATTGACGATCGGCGCCCGCCGCACCGCATTCGAGAGATAGCGCGAATCGACCCAGCCGCGGTTGCGGCCGGCGGCGACATCGCACCAGCGCCAGCGCGTGGTGCAGCCGAACACCCGCACCGGCGTGCGCGCCGGCAGCCAGCTCACGACCGGGAAAACGCGGTCGGGACCGGCCCGCATGTTGACCGCCTGCAAGGTGGAGGCCGTTTGCGCCAGTGCCGCCAGCGGCATCAGCCAAGACAATGCGGCGAGCCATCGGGTCGAGACGGGGATCGGCATGGTCACCCTCACACTACACCGTGATCGAACCGGACACCAGCGCCCACAGCGCCGCCAGCGCAGCGAGCACCAACACGCCGAAGACGAGCGTCTCGGGCCCGGTGAAGATCCGCTCCTTCTGCTCGCGCCGGGCGAGGAAGTACAGGATGGTGCCCGGCGCGTAGAGGATCGCCGAGAGCAGCAGGAACTTCAGGCCGCCCGCATACAGCATGCCCGCGGCGTAGAGCGTCGCGATGGCGCCGCGCACCCAGTCGCCCGTGCGCCTGCGGCTGTCCTGCTCGTAGGTCTTGCCGGTCCATGCGAGCTTGAGCCCGTAGGCGGCGACCAGCAGATAGGGGATGAGCGTCATCGAGCTCGTCATCTTCAGCGCCATCGTGAAGGCGTACTCGGCGAACCAGGTCACGAGCAGGAAGAGCTGGATCACGATGTTGGTCAGCCACAGCGCGGCGGACGGCACCTTGTTGGCGTTCTCGCGGGCGAGAAAGCTCGGCATGGTCTGGTTCTTGGCCGCCGAATGCAGCACCTCGGCCGCCAGCAGCGACCACGACAGGTAGTTGCCGAGGATCGAGATCAACAGCCCGACGCTGATGAAGACCAGGCCCCACGGGCCGACGATCGAGGCGAACACGCCAGCCATCGCGGGTGTCGGCAGGGCCTGCAGGTCGGGCCGCAGCAGCACGCCGTACGAGAACATCGTGACCAGGATCAGCAGGCACAGCACGCCCAGGAATCCGAGCACGGTGGCGGCGCCGACGTCCTCGCGCTTCTTGGCGTGGCGCGAATAGACGCTGGCGCCCTCGATGCCCACGAAAACGAACACCGTCACCAGCATGGTGTTGCGGACCTGGCCTGCGACGCTCGACAGGCTGCGCTCCTCGCCGCCCCAGAAATTCCAGGCAAAGATGTCGGCCTTGAAGCCGACGGCGGCGACCACCAGGAAGACCGCGATCGGCACGATCTTGGCCACGGTCGCGATGGTGTTGAGCGCCGCCGCCTCCTTGACTCCGCGCAGCACCAGCACATGCACGCCCCACAAGATCACGGAAGCCGAGACGATCGCGACCGCGGTCGAGCCGTCGCCGAAGACCGGGAAGAACTGGCCCAGCGTGGCCTTGATCAGCACCAGGCAGGCGACGTCGGCCAGGCAGCAGCCGATCCAGTAGCCCACCGCGGACGCGAAGCCGAGGTAGTTGCCGAAGCCGGCCTTGGCATAGGCATAGATGCCGGTGTCGAGGTCGGGCCGTCGCATCGACAGGGTCTGGAAGACCAGCGCGAGCATCAGCATGCCGGTGCCGGCGATGGCCCATGCGATCAGTGCGCCGAGGCCGCCGGTCGAACGGCCGAAGGCCGAAGGCAGCGCGAAGATGCCCGAACCGATCATGGACCCGACGACGAGCGCGATCAGGGCGCCACGCGAAAGCTTCTGGTCTTGCGAAGTGCTCATGCAGGGTCAACAGGGCGGAACCGAAGTGCCCGTCCAACCTCCAGATTTTGTTGTTCTCATGGGTTCCCACGATGTGTCGTGCGCGTCGGCCGAGTCCATGGAACACATCCGGCGGCGAGCATCGATGGCTCGCCAACCTTTGTCAAGCGCGTCTTCTAGCGCCGCGCGCCGGCTGGATTTTCGGCATCGATCGCCGCATCATCGGCCGGACAACCACAGAGGAGCGCCCATGACATCGATCCAGGATTGCTGCGGCCGGCGGAGCTGGCTGAAGGCCGGCGCCGGCACCGGCGCCGCCGTGCTGATGGCCGGCATCGGCCTGCGCACCGAGGACGCCCAGGCCGCCTCGCTGAGCCAGGCCCAGCGCGACGCGCTGACCCCCGACCAGATCATCGAGATGATGAAGCGGGGCAACCAGCGCTTCCGATCCGGCAAGACGACGCAGCACGACTACCTGGCGCAGAAGCGGTCCAGCGCATCGGGCCAGTTCCCGGCGGCGGTGATCCTGAGCTGCATCGACTCGCGCGCGCCGGCCGAGATCATCCTCGACATGGGGATCGGCGACACCTTCAACGCCCGCATCGCCGGCAACATCGCCAACAAGGACCTGATGGGCAGCCTGGAGTTCGCCTGCGCGGCCGCCGGCGCCAAGGTCGTGCTCGTGATGGGCCACACCGCCTGCGGCGCGATCAAGGGTGCCATCGACAACGTGCAGCTCGGCAACCTGACCGGCCTGCTCGACACCATCAAGCCGGCCGTGGCGGCAACGACCTACGCGGGCGAGCGAACCAGCAAGAACGCGGCCTTCGTCGACGCAGTGGCGCGAACCAACGTGCAGCAGACCATCGACACGCTGCGCAGCGGCAGCCCGACCCTCTCGGACCTCGAGAAGAAAGGGCAGATCAAGATCGTCGGGTCGATGTACGACCTGTCGAACGGTGCCGTGACTTTCCTGGGCTAGGGCAAGGCTTCAGCGCCGCCCGCCGGCCAGCCGAAGCGCCTGCGGCCGCTGCCGCAGCCGGTACATCGCCACGCAGCCGAGCAGCGGCCCGACGGCCAGCATGCTGAAGGCGCCGGGCCAGCCGGCCAGGGCCACCACGTCGGGCACCAGGTGGATGCTGACCAGCGTCAGCAGGAAGCCGGTACAGGTCTGGATGGTCAGCAGGGTGCCGACCGAGGCCGGGTCGCCGAGTTCGGCGATGCTGGCCGAGAACTGGGCCGAGTCGGCGATCACGGTCACGCCCCACAGCAGCGCCACCGGAACCACGATCCAGGGCGAGGCCCCCAGCAGCCATCCGATCAGCAGCGCGCAGCTGGCGCTGGCGGCCATGGCGCCGATGGTGACCGCGGTCCGGCCGATGCGGTCGGCCAACAGGCCTCCGCCCCAGGCGCCCAGCATGCCCGACGCCACCGCGGCAAAGGTCCAGAGGCTGGCTTGGTGGGCGGCATCGGGCCGGCCGCTGAGCGCGAAGCTGGCCTGCAGGAACACGGCCAGCCAGGCCCACATCGCATACAGCTCCCACATGTGGCCCAGGTAGCCCAGGTTGGCCAGCCGGACCGCCGGGTCGCGCCAGGCCTGCATGAACTTCGTCGGGTCGAGCCGGGCGGCGCGGGCCATTTGCGGGCCGATCCCGCAGGCCAGCACGGCGACGCCCGCGAGCGCGGCGCAGGCCGCGGCGACGCCGTAGACCAGGCGCCAGTCCAGCCCGCCGCTGGCCGCCAGCAGGTGCGGGCTGGCCGAGCCCAGCGTCAGGGCTCCGACCAGAAGGCCGATCAGCAAGCCGAGGTCGCCCTGGGCCCAGGTCGCCGCCAGCCGCATGCCGACCGGATACACGCCGGCCATGCAGACGCCGGTGAGAAAGCGCAAGGCATACACAAGCGGGCCGGTCGGCGGCAGGAACACCAGCCAGGCGGTGGCGGCGGCCGCGACCAGCGCCGAGGCCATGAACAGGCGCCTCGGATCGAAGCGGTCGGCCAGCGAGAGCACGGCGCTGAAGATGGTGCCGGCGACGAAGCCGACCTGCAGCGCGCTGGTCAGCAGCGCCGCCGCCTGGGCGCTCACCGCCTGGGTCTGCTTGACGGTCGCGACCACCGAGGCGGAGGAGAACCAGACGGTCATGGCGCCGACCTGGCACAGCAGGAGGATGGCCAGCGAGCGGACCTTGGCGCGGGACGGCGGCGATGGGGGGATCGACATGGCTCCGGCTCCTGGCGGGGGGCGTCAGATCATCGCCGAAATGCGAAGGGCCGGTTCTGGTGGAGAACCGGCCCTTGGGTCTGCGGATCGACGGAGGTCGAGATCAGAACGGGATGTCGTCGTCCATGTCGTCGAAGCCCGACGACGACTTGGCCGGCGCCTGGCGCGCTGCCGGTGCCGCCGCAGGCGCGCGAGGCGCCGCTGCCGGCGGGCGCGAGTAGCCGCCACCGCCACCGCCGCCGCCCTGCGAGTACCCGCCGTCGTCGTCACCGCCACCCGACGGACCGCCCTGGCCCTGGCGGCTGCCCAGCATCTGCATCTGGTCGACGCGGATGTCGGTGGCGTACTTCTCGACGCCGTCCTTGTCGTTGTACTTGCGCGTGCGGATCTGGCCTTCGACGTAGATCTGCGAGCCCTTGCGCAGGTACTGCGCGGCGATCTCGGCCAGCCGGCCGTTGAACACGAGGCGGTGCCACTCGGTAGCCTCGCGCATTTCGCCGCTCTGCTTGTCTTTCCACTTGTCGGTGGTGGCGAGGGTCACGTTGCAGACCTGGTCGCCGCTGGGAAAGGTGCGGGTTTCGGGATCGCGTCCCAGATTGCCGACGAGGATGACTTTATTGACCGATGCCATATGCACTGCCCCTGATGAAGTGGTGAAGGAGAAGGAAAACCCAGGATTGTGCCGCATGCCGCCTGAGACAATCGCTCCACTTTCCCAATGAATCGCGAACCCGACTTCCTCGAGAACCTGCGCGCCGAGTTGTCCGGCGGCCGTCAGTGGCTGGACCGCGCCATCGTGCTGGGCTATGCAGTGGCCGCCGGCCTGTTCGTGGTCGGGTTCACGATCGCCAGCGACCGGGCTTTCGCGCTGTTCCGCGGCTTGTACGGCAGCCATCCCTGGGCGGTGCTGTTGTGGACGCCCGCCGCCACCGCGGCGATCGTCTGGGCCACGCGCCGCTGGGCCCCGGCCGCCAGCGGCTCGGGCATTCCGCAGGTCAAGGCCGCGCTGCACCCGGCGCTGCCGCACGGGTTGCGCAGCCGTTTCGTGTCGCTGCGCCTGACGCTGGCCAAGATCGGCCTGGCGGTCGCCGGCTTCGGCGCCGGGCTGTCGATCGGTCGCGAAGGGCCGGCGGTGCAGGTCGCGGCCGGCCTGCTGCAGCATTCGCGGCGCTGGCTGTCGCCGGGCACCACGATCAACCGGCGCTCGCTGATCCTGGCCGGCGGCGCGGCCGGAATCGCCGCCGCCTTCAACGCGCCCCTGGCCGGCGTGGTGTTCGCGATCGAGGAGCTGTCGGGCCGGATCGAGGCCAAGGCCAGCGGCCTCATCATCACGGCCATCGTGCTGGCCGGCCTGGTGGCGGTCTCGGTGTTCGGCAATTTCAGCTACTTCGGCGTCATCAAGGTGCCCCGCCTGGGCATCGACGTCCTCGGCCCGGGCCTGGGGGTGGCACTGGTCGCGGGCGTGGCAGGCGGTCTGTTTTCCAAGCTGATGGCCAGTTCGTTGACCGCTGCGCCGGAGCGGCTGAACCGCTGGCGCCAGCGCTGGCCGGTGCGATTCGCGGCCGGGCTCGGGCTGGCGGTGGCCGTGATCGGCCTGGCCTCGGGCGGCGCGACCTTCGGCTCGGGCTCCGAGACCGTCAAGGAGCTGCTGGCCGGCCAGGGCGATTTCACGCCGCTGCAGACCCTGCTCAAGTTCATCGCCACCTGGCTCACCGCCTGGTGCGGCGTGCCGGGCGGCATCTTCGCGCCCTCGCTGACCATCGGTGCCGGCATCGGCGAGGGCCTGTCGCAGCTGGCCGGCCCGGCGCTGCGGCCGGCCCTGATCGCGATGGGCATGGCCGGCTTCCTGGCCGCCGTGACCCAGGCGCCGCTGACCGCCTTCATCATCGTGATGGAGATGGTCGACGGCCATTCGATGGTGCTGAGCCTGATGGCCTGCGCGATGGGCGCCAGCCTGGTGGCGCGGATGATCACCCGGCCGCTCTACGAGGTGCTGGCCGACTTCATGGTGACCCAGGCGATCGGGGCACCCCTGCCGCCGCGGCAGGATGAGCCCGCGGAATCGGAAGATTCCCCGCCCGTGCCCTGAAAGCTCCGGGGACTTATCATGTCCGGTTGCCCAAAATCGACCGCCCCGTGAATCTCCCCCCCGAAGACGCCTACCTCGGCGCCGTGCTGGCGCAGCAGCGCATCAGCATCCGCGGCGCGCGCACGCACAACCTCAAGAACGTCGACCTCGACATTCCGCGCAACAAGCTGGTGGTGATCACCGGCCTGTCGGGCTCGGGCAAGTCGAGCCTGGCCTTCGACACGCTCTACGCCGAGGGCCAGCGCCGCTACGTCGAGAGCCTGTCGGCCTATGCGCGGCAGTTCCTGCAGCTGATGGACAAGCCGGACGTCGACATGATCGAGGGCCTGTCGCCGGCGATCAGCATCGAGCAGAAGGCGACCAGCCACAACCCGCGCTCGACCGTCGGCACGGTGACCGAGATCCACGACTACCTGCGCCTCCTGTACGCCCGCGCCGGCACGCCCTACTGCCCCGAACACCACCTGCCGCTGCAGGCGCAGACCGTGTCGCAGATGGTCGATGCCGTGATCGCGCTGCCCGACGAGCCGCGGCTGATGATCCTGGCGCCGGTGGCGCGCGAGAAGAAGGGCGAGTTCCTGGAACTGTTCGCCGAGATGCAGGCCCAGGGCTACATCCGCTTCCGGGTCGACGGCCAGACCTACGAATACAACGACCTTCCAAAGCTCAAGAAGACCGAGAAGCACGACATCGACGTGGTCATCGACCGCCTGCGCGCCCGCCCCGACATGCAGCAGCGGCTGGCCGAGAGCTTCGAGGCCGCGCTGCGGCTGGCCGACGGCCGCGCGATCGCGCTCGAGATGGCAACGCCGGCGGCCGAGGGCAGCACGCCCGCCGCGCCACGCGAGCACCTGTTCAACGCCAAGTTCGCCTGCCCGATCTGCCACTACTCGCTGGCCGAACTGGAGCCGCGGCTGTTCTCGTTCAACTCGCCGGTGGGCGCCTGCCCGAGCTGCGATGGCCTGGGACATCGCGAGTTCTTCGACCCGGCGCGGGTCGTCGCCTTCCCGTCGCTGAGCCTCGCGAGCGGCGCGATCAAGGGCTGGGACCGGCGCAACGGCTACTACTTCAGCATGCTGGAGAGCGTGGCCAAGCACTACAAGTTCGACATCGACAAGCCCTTCGAGGAGCTGCCGGCCTCGGTCCAGCAGGCCGTGCTGCACGGCTCGGCGCAGGAAGAGATCAAGTTCAGCTACGTGATGGACAGCGGCCAGCAGGCCGGCAAGAAGCTGGTGCGCAAGCACCCCTTCGAAGGCATCATCCCGAACATGGCGCGGCGCTACCGCGAGACCGATTCGACGATGGTGCGGGAAGACCTCTCGCGCTTTCGCAACATGCAGCCCTGCCCCGACTGCGAAGGCAGCCGCCTGCGGCCCGAGGCGCGCAACGTGTTCCTGGTCGACGAGTCCGGGCCCGAGCCCAAGCGCATGGCGATCTACGAGATCAGCCGCGCCACGCTGCGCGACAGCCTCGCCTACTTCCAGCAGCTGCAGCTGCGCGGCGCCAAGGCCGAGATCGCCGACAAGGTGGTGCGCGAGGTCGGGCTCAGGCTCAAGTTCCTGAACGACGTCGGGCTCAACTACCTGAGCCTGGACCGCAGCGCCGAGACGCTGTCGGGCGGTGAAGCCCAACGGATCCGGCTGGCCTCTCAGATCGGCTCCGGCCTGACGGGCGTGATGTATGTGCTCGACGAGCCCAGCATCGGCCTGCACCAGCGCGACAACGACCGGCTGATCGGCACCCTGCGCCATCTGCGCGACATCGGCAACAGCGTGATCGTGGTCGAGCACGACGAGGACATGATCCATGCCGCCGACCACGTGATCGACATGGGGCCGGGCGCCGGCATCCATGGCGGTCGGGTGATGGCGCAGGGCACTTACGCCGAGGTCGCAGCCAGCGCCGATTCGCTGACCGGCCAGTACCTCTCGGGCGCGAAGAAGATCGAGGTGCCCGCGCGCCGTACGCCGTGGCTGCCGGTGGTGGCGACACGGGCCTTCCACGAAGGCAAGAAGCCCCCGCGCTTTCCGCCCAGCCCCGCCGCCGAGCGCCGCGCGGCGCGCGAAGCGGCGCACCTGGCCTCGCAGACCGACCTGCAGGAGATCCGCGTCATCGGCGCCAGCGGCAACAACCTCCAGGACGTCAGCGTCGCCTTCCCGGTCGGCCTGCTGACCTGCGTGACCGGCGTCTCGGGCTCAGGCAAGTCGACGCTGGTCAACGACACGCTCTACAGCGCGGTCGCCCGCACGCTGTACCGCGCGCATGAAGAGCCGGCCGCGCACGAGGCGATCGAGGGCATCGAATACTTCGACAAGGTGATCAACGTCGACCAGTCGCCGATCGGCCGCACGCCGCGCAGCAACCCGGCGACCTACACCGGTCTCTTCACGCCGATCCGCGAGCTGATGGCCGAGACCAACACCGCGCGCGAGCGCGGCTACGGGCCGGGCCGCTTCAGCTTCAACGTCGCAGGCGGCCGCTGCGAGGCCTGCCAGGGCGACGGCGTGGTCAAGGTCGAGATGCACTTCCTGCCCGACGTCTACGTGCCCTGCGAGGTCTGCCACGGCCAGCGCTACAACCGCGAGACGCTGGAGGTGCTCTACAAGGGCCGCAACATCGCGCAGATCCTCGACATGACGGTGGAGACCGCGCACGACTTCCTGAAGGCGGTGCCGACCATCGAGCGCAAACTGCGCACCCTGCTCGACGTCGGCCTCAGCTACATCAAGCTCGGCCAGTCGGCGACCACCTTGTCGGGCGGCGAAGCGCAGCGCGTCAAGCTGGCGCTCGAGCTCAGCAAGCGCGACACCGGCCGCACGCTCTACATCCTCGACGAGCCGACCACCGGGCTGCACTTCGCCGACATCGAGCTGCTGCTGAAGGTGCTGCACCAGCTGCGCGATGCCGGCAACACGATCGTGGTGATCGAGCACAACCTCGACGTCATCAAGACCGCCGACTGGGTGATCGACATGGGCCCCGAAGGAGGTGCCGGCGGCGGCACCGTGGTGGGCGTCGGCACGCCTGAAGACATCGCCGCCAACGAGGCCAGCCACACCGGGCGCTACCTGAAGCGCCTGCTGGGCAGCTAGCTCATTGCGCCAGCTCGGGAAAATCTTCCATGCAGCGGGCGTAGTGGTGCGATGCCGCCTCGCGGCGCTGGCGTCGGCGTCGCTCGCGACTGAGGATCCTGGAGACCGACCCACCCGTGAACAGGGCGCAAGAGACATCGAATAGAACGAGCAGCAAGGGCGTCTGACTGCCAGCCAACCCGAAGAACTGAGGGAACATGGTGAAGCAAAAAAGGTTTGACGACGCCGGAATCCGAGCGCAGCTCCTTATTGGGACAGGCGCGGCGCCCCGTCACCATGAGATGAATCCGAAAGCGCTGCTGCAGCAATCAGTGCGGGAACTGACCATCGGCCGCGCCATGACCTGCGAGGTCATCGACGCCGCGCAGGGCCTCGGCGACATTGGATGCGAGCCGGGGCCAGGGTGGCACCGGCAGCCACCAGGCCGAACCTTCCAGGCCAACGAAAGCGCATCATGACCGGCTTCGACATCCTCCCCCTCGCAGTGGCCCTCCTCATCGGCATCGCCGCCGTGGGTTCGTGCATCGGCATCGGCATCGTGGGTGCGAAGCTGCTGGAAGGCACGGCACGGCAGCCCGAGCTCAAGGACACGCTGCAGACGCTGTTCTTCCTGATCGCCGGCGTCACCGACGGCGCCTTCATCATCGCCACCGGCATCGGCCTGTGGTTCGCGACCGCCAACCCGTTCAGGTAGCGGCCACTGCGCAGTCAGCGCTGGCCGATGCGGGCGTCCCCGAACAGGGCCTTCAGCTCGCGCGGCTGCGAGCGCCAGTACTGCGGCGGCGCCTCGACCTGGCCCCCGAGCTCGGCGGCGGCGCGCCAGGGCCAGTGCGGCTCGAACAGGATGGCACGGGCCAGCGCCACCAGGTCGGACTGCCCGGCCGCGACGATGGCTTCGGCCTGCTGCGGCTCGGTGACCAGTCCGACCGCGATGACCGGCATGTCGACCGCGGCGCGGATGCGCTCGGCCAGCGGCACCTGGTAGCCAGGGCCGACCGGAATCTTCTGCTGCGGCGAGACGCCGCCCGACGACACGTGGATGAAGCTGCAGCCGCGCTGCGCGAGCCCCTGGGCGAAGGCGATGCTCTGGTCGACGTCCCACCCGCCCTCGACCCAGTCGGTGGCCGAGATCCGGACCCCGACAGGCATGCGCTGCGGCACGGCGGCACGCACGGCCTCGAAGACCTCCAGCGGGAAGCGCATGCGCCGCTCGAGGGAGCCGCCGAATTCGTCCTCGCGGCGATTCGCGATCGGGGACAGGAACTGGTGCAGCAGGTAGCCGTGCGCCGCGTGCAGCTCGATGGCATCGAGCCCGAGCGCGTCGGCGCGCTGCGCCGCCCGCACGAAGGCCGCCTTGACGCGCGCCAGGCCGTCGGCATCGAGCGCCGTGGGCGGGGGCTCGCCGGGCGCGTGCGGCAGGGCCGACGGCGCGACCGTCTGCCAGGCGCCTTCCGCCGGCGCCAGGCACTGGCCGCCTGCCCATGGCACATGGCTGGATGCCTTGCGCCCGGCATGACCGAGCTGGATCGCGACCGGGATCCGCGAATGGCGCCGGATCGCCGCCAGCACCCGCGCCAGCGCCGCCTGGTTGTCGTCGGTGTAGAGGCCGAGGTCGCCGAGCGTGATGCGCCCCAGCGCCTCGACCGCGGTCGCCTCGATGATCAGCAGCCCGGCGCCCGACAGCGCGAGCTGCCCGAGATGGATCAGGTGCCAGTCGGCCGCGTTGCCGTCCTCGGCCGAGTACTGGCACATCGGCGCGATCACGATGCGGTTGCGCAGCGCCAGCGGGCCGAGCGAGAAAGGCGAGAAGAGAAGACTCATGCGCTTTCGGGGCGCCGCACCCGCAGCATCCCCTCCTGGGCGGTGGAAGCGACCAGCCGGCCGTCGCGCGCGAAGATGCTGCCGCGGCACAAGCCGCGGGCACCGCTCGCGCTCGGCGAATCGAGGCTGTACAGCAGCCAGTCGTCGAGCCGGAAATCGCGATGGAACCACATCGCGTGGTCGAGGCTCGCGGGCCGCACCTGGCCGCTCATGAAGCTGAGCCCGTGCGGCCGCATGGCCGCGCCCAGCAGGCCATGGTCCGAGGCATAGGCCAGCAGCGCACGGTGCACGTTGGGGTCGTCGGGCAGCGGCGCGATGGCGCGCATCCAGAGCGCGCTCTCGGAAGGCCGCACCGCGGGCGCGAGCAGGTCGTCGGGGTCGACCCGGCGGTATTCGAGCCCGTGCGGCACGAGGCCCTTGTCGCGCCAGCGCGCGGGCAGGCGCTCGCCCATCGCGATGCGCTGCTCGAGTTCGCTCGCCAGGCCCTCCGGGCCGGCCGCGGCGGGCATCGGCAGCTGGTGCTCGACGCCGTCGTCGACGGTCTGGAACGAGGCCGACATCTCGAAGATGATGCGCTCGCCCTGGCGCGCCACCACGTGGCGGGTGGTGAAGCTGCGGCCATCGCGCACGCGGTCGACCGAATATTCGATCGGCGCATGCTCGCCGGGCAGCAGGAAATAGGCGTGCATCGAGTGGGCCGGCCGGTCGGCCTCGACCGTGCGGCTGGCGGCCATCAGTGCCTGGCCGAGCACCTGGCCGCCGAAGACGGCGGGGGTGCCGATGTCCTCGCTCTGGGCCAGGAAGCGGTCGGCGCCCAGGGTTTCGAGGCGCATGAGATCGACCAGGTCGGCGACGACGCGGGCGGCGGTGGAAGGATCAATCATCGGGGAGGCGGGAAAACGGGAGCCTGCCACGATAGCAAAGACCCGGCCGCCGCGCTGTCCCGCGCCTGTCAGCCGATGTTCAGCGATCCAGGTCGGCGCCGTCGGCCGCGAGCTTGCGCTGCAGCGCCGGCACCTCGACCTCGGCGAAGCGCCCGGCGCCCAGGGCCGCCGCGGCAGTGCCCGCGGCCTGCCCCATCACGAAGCAGCCGCCGCTGGCGCGCGCCGCCGACTGGCCCTCGTGGGTCATCGAGGCGCAGCGGCCGGCCACCAGCAGGTTGTCGACCCCGCGCGGCACCAGCATGCGCCAGGGCAGCTGGTTGAAGGTGCGCCGCTCGTCGCGCGGAAAGGCCCACTCGATCCGGCCCGCCGCGTGCATTTCCATCGGCCAGGCATTGATGCCGATGCTGTCGTCGAAGCGCGCCGACGACAGGATGTCTTCGCCGCTCAGCGCGTACAGCCCCTCGATGCGCCGGGTCTCGCGGATCCCGACCTGGGGCGCGATCTCGACGATGGCCGACTGCTCGAAGCCCGGCACCTCGGCTTTCAGGAACCTGAAGAACTCGCCGATCTGGCGCCGGCCCTCGACCTCGCCGTCGCTCAGCTGGCGGGCATCGACGCCGTTCATCGCGCCGCCTTCGGCATTGCGGATCTGCGTCACGTTGGCGCGCCATTCGCGCGGGTCGATCTGCGGACGCAGGATCGCGCCCTCGCGCGGAAACCGGTAGGCCTCCGGGTCGCGTTCGCGCACCTGCGCCATCAGGTCGTTGATGGCCTTGAACTCGCCCACTGCGGCCAGTGCGCGCGCCGCCTCGACATGGCCGACCCGGAACATGGTCGAGGGGAACAGGCCGCTGCCGTGGCCATCGCCGACCGCGAAGGGAACGCCGGCGAAGGCCGCGACATCGGCGTCGCCGCTGCCGTCGACGAAGGCATTGGCGCGGATCGCCTGGCGCCCCGACTTGGTCTCGACCACCAGCGCCGCGATGCGCGCGCCGTCCATCACCACCGCGGCAGCCAGCGCGTGGAACAGCAGTTCCACCCCGGCGTCCAGCAGCAGCCGGTCGGCCGCGCACTTGTAGACCGAGGTGTCGTAGGAGCGCACCCGGATGCGGCCCTGCATGCCGTCCTGCGGCTTGTTGAGGCCGCCCAGGGCGTCGATGCGCGCCAGCAGCTCGTCGGCCACGCCGTGCACCAGCTGGGTCATCTCGCCGTCGCGCCGGCCGTAGAGGCCGGCGAAGTTGGTGACACCGCCGGCGGTGCCCATGCCGCCGAGGAAGCCGTAGCGCTCGACCAGCAAGGTGCGGGCGCCGTGGCGCGCCGCGCTCACCGCGGCCGCGATGCCGGCCGGCCCGCCGCCGACCACGACGACGTCGTACTCGCCGTAGACCGGCAGCGTGCGTTGCGGTTCGACGACTGTCTGGCTCACTGGAGCTTGATGCCGTTGGTGGAAATGATCTTGGTCATGATCGCGGCCTCTTCCTTCACCCGCGCGCGCATGCCGTCGGGCGAGGTGCCGACCGCCTGCCAGCCCTGCTCGAACAGCTTCTGGCGCACGTCGGGCGACTTCATGATGATCGCCAGTTCCTTCGTGATGCGGTCCTGCGCCGTCTTCGACAGGTTGGCCGGGCCGACCAGCGCGGTCCAGACTTCGAGGTTGAAGTCGCGCACGCCCGCGTCCGCCAGCGCCGGCACGTCGGGCGCCAGCGTGCTGCGTCCGCTGGTGAGGCCGACCGCCTTGACCTTGCCGGCCTTGATCTGCGGCAGCGCCACCCCGGGCGGGATCAGCGCCATCTGGATCTGGTTGCCGATCAGGTCGGTCATGACCTGCGGGTTGCCCTGGTAGGGCACGTGCTCGGCCTTCAGGCCCGGCACCTTGCTCTTGAGCAGCTCCATGCCGAGGTGGCCGACCGAGCCGACGCCGACCGAGCCGTAGCTCCACTTGTCGCCGCCCTTGCGCGCGGCGTCGAAGAAGGCGGCGCCGGTCGGCAGGCTCGCCTGGCCCACCAGCACCAGCGGCGCGGTGGCGATCAGCGACAGGTAGGTGAAGTCCTTGCCCGGGTCGTAGGGCAGCTTCGGATACAGCATCTTCGACGAGGTCAGGTTGCCGTTGATGACGATGCCCAGCGTGTGGTCGTCGCTTGCCTTGGCCACCTGGTCGGCCGCGATGTTGCCCGAGGCGCCCGGCTTGTTGTCGACCACCACCGGTTGGCCGAGCGCCTTGGACAGCGGCTCGGCGATGGCGCGGGCCGCGATGTCGGGCGTCGAGCCGCCAGGGAAGCCGACGATCAGCCGGATCGGCTTGGTGGGCCAGGCAGCGCTCTGCGCCGAGGCGGCGAACGGCAGGGCAGCGGTGGCGATGCCGCAGGCGGCAGCGATCAGGAGGGCTCTCTTGGAGGGATGCATGGGGGAAGGAGGAATGAGGAACGAACGAGAACCCAAGGATAGCCCTGTCTTGTAACGAGACGTCATTCGAGGCTGATGTTCCCGCGCCGCACGAGCTCGCCGTAGATCTTCGACTTGACTTCGGCGTTGCGTTCGATCTCCTCGGGCGACCAGGCCAGCGGCTCGAAGGCGAAGGTATCGAAGCGGGCCCGGATCTCGGGGTCGGCGATGACCTTGGCGACATCGGCGTTGATCCGGGCCCGGATCGCCGCCGGCACGCCCTTGGGCGTCAGCAGCGAGACGAAGGAGTTCACCTCCAGCCCGGCCGGGCCGCCGGATTCGGCCATGGTCGGCACGTCGGGCATCTGCGGGATGCGCTTGGGCGCCGCGATCGCGATGTAGCGCAGCTTGCCGGCCTTGTAGATGCCCTGGCTCGACGGCAGGCTGGCGAAGCTCCACGCCACCTCGCCCGAACCCACGTTGGCGAACAGTTGCGAGACCTCGCGGTAGGGCACGTGCTGCATGTGGGTGCCGGTCAGCGACTCGAGCTGCTGGCCGCCCAGGTGGCCTGGGCTGCCGACACCCCACGAGCCGTAGCTGATCTGGCCCGGTTGCGCCTTGGCGGCGGCGACCAGGTCGCCCATGGTCTTCCACTTCGAATCGGTCGGCACCGCGACAAAGAAGGGCGTGCGGAACAGCGAGGCCACCGGATCGAAGTGTTGCAAGGTCACGAAGTTGCGCGACTTGTACAGGTGCGGCAGGGCGGCGATGTGCTCGCTGTCGAGCTGCAGCAGCGTGTAGCCGTCGGGTGCGGCGCGCCGGGCCTGCTCGATCGCGATGAAGCCGCCGCCGCCGGGCTTGTTGTCGACCAGCACGCGCTGGTTCCAGAGCCGGCCGAGCTTGTCGGAGATCAGCCGCAGCACCGCATCGGGCCCGCTGCCGGCGGCGAAGGGCGTGACGATGGTCACCGGCTTGCTCGGGAAGTCCGTGGCCGGCGCCTGGGCCGCCACCGTGGTGGACAACAGGGCCGCGGCGCCGGCGGCGATCAACGACAGGAGGGATTTCATTTTTTGTCTCGCGATTGTTAAGACAGGCCGGCGCATTTGTATCAGGTCGCCGTGGCGCTCGCATAATCGGCGTCCTCGATCCACTCCACGCCCAGGCCATCCATGTCGTCCATCACCCTGCGCTTCCTGGCCGAACCCAGCACCGTCAACTTCGGCGGCAAGGTCCACGGCGGCACCGTCATGAAATGGATCGACGAGGCCGGCTACGCCTGCGCGACCAGCTGGTCCAAGCGCTACTGCGTGACGGTCTTCATCGGCAGCATCCGCTTCCATCGCCCGATCATGATCGGCGACCTGGTCGAGGTCGAGGCCCGCCTTGCCTACACCGGCAACAGCAGCATGAACATCTCGGTCGAGGTGCGCAGCGGCGACATGAAGGGCGGCGAGATGCACAAGACCACCGAATGTCTGGTGGTCTTCGTCTCGGTCGACTCCCACGGCCGCACCCTGCCGGTCGACAGCTTCACGCCCGGCACGCCGGGAGAGATGGCGCTGGCCGAGCGGGCCCGCTTGCACCTGGAGGCTACCCGGGCGGCGACCGGGGCCTAGGCCGATCGACGTCGCATCAAAAACTCACCGCCAGCCCCAGCGAGAACCCCGACACGTTGTTGCCGAACACATAGCGCACCACGGCCCGGATCCGGGTGATGAAGATGTCGTGGGCGCTGGTGTCCAGTTCGAGCCCGGTGCCCAGCGTGGTCAGGCGGTCGAAGCCCAGCACGTCGGCCTGGCTGCCCAGGTAGCGCGAATGGGAGAACTCCAGCACGTAGCGCAGCGGCCGGTCGAAGGCCTGCAGCCCGGTCGGGGCGCGCCAGCGGGCCCACAGGTTGGCGGTGCGTGCCGAGGCGCTGCCCTCCACCGCGGCGCTGCTGCTGCCGTAGGACTTGAGCTCGATGTCCGAATAGCGCAGCTCGACATCGACTTCGTAGTCCTGGCGGTAGTGCTCCCAGTCGAGCATGACGGCGCCGCCGAGCCCATAGGCGTTGAGCGAGCCGCCGTCGAGGAAGTCGAGCTGGCGGTCGGTGACGTTCCGGAGATAGGCCCTGGCGATCTGCAGGTCGCTCGCCACCTTGCCGAGCGAGAAATTGAAGATCGGACGGAAGGCGAGCTCCGCTGCAATGGGAAAGTCCCAGCCGATGCCGGCGGTACCGCTGAACGAATTCCAGCGCGTCGGCAGCTGGCGCGCGTCGACACCGTTGCTGGCGACGAAGACCGGGTCGTAGCGGCTGTAGGCGATCGCGCCCTCGAGGTACAGCGGCAGGCTCTTGCTCACCGTGAATCCGCCGCCCAGCTGCGACATCACGATGCCGGGGTTGCCGCTGGTCGGGTTGGTGATCGACAGGCTGCTCGAGGTCAGGTCCGGCACCGCCTGGTAGGCCATCAGCGCCAGCACCCCGTTGGCATGCTCCTGGATGCGCGAGCCGACGATGTCCAGCCCCTGCGCACAGGCGGTCGCGGGACCCAATGCGCCAGCCATCAGCAGCGCGAACGCCTCGTGCGGTTTCATCGGTCTCGATGGTGCCCGCCGCCCGACGATGCGCAATTGCCCTTTGGTGAGGGGCCGCGACCCCGCACCGCTTTCGGATCAGCCTGCCGCCAGCACCGTCCCGCTGACTTCGCCGAGGCCGATGCGCACCGCGCCCGCACGCTCGCACCAGCCGCGCATCACCAGCGTGTCGCCGTCTTCAAGGAAGCTGCGCTGCTCGCCGTTGGGCAGCACGATCGGCTGCTTACCGCCGTTCGTGAGCTCCATCAGCGAACCGGCCTCGACCGCCTCCGGGCCGGACAGCGTGCCCGAGCCGAGCAAGTCGCCGGGCTGGAGGTTGCAGCCGTTCACCGTGTGGTGGGCGATCAGCTGGGCCGGCGTCCAGTAGGCGGCGCGGGTGCTGTTGGTCTTCGACAGGCGATGCGGCGCCTCGCCCGCCTCGCGCATCTTCGCGGTCTGCAGCAGCACCTCCAGCTCGATGGAG
This sequence comes from Variovorax sp. 10N432, assembly GCF_056394465.1. Taxonomy (NCBI): domain Bacteria; kingdom Pseudomonadati; phylum Pseudomonadota; class Betaproteobacteria; order Burkholderiales; family Comamonadaceae; genus Variovorax; species Variovorax sp. 10N432. The sequence continues at coordinate 58,904 of NZ_JBFTHX010000008.1, read as the reverse complement.
AACGCGCCCTGGGCGCGGTTGGCCTCCGAGTCCAGGTAGGGCAGCGGCTGCGGATCGTCGGCCGGGCGCTCGAAGGCCGCGCGGAAGGGCGCCAGCGCCTCGGTCGTGACCAGCCAGGGCGACAGCGTGCTGGCGAAGTTCTTCGACAGGAACGGGCCCAGCGGCTGGTACTCCCAGCCCTGGATGTCGCGCGCCGACCAGTCGTTGAAGAGCGTGACGCCGAAGAGATGGGCCTCGGCCGCACCGATGCCGACAGGCTCTCCCTGCGCATTGCCCTGGCCGACGAACCAGCCGAGCTCCAGTTCGTAGTCCAGCCGCTTCGACGGACCGAAGCTGGGCACCGCGGCGTCCGGCGCCTTGGTCTGCCCCTGCGGCCGCTTGAAGCGCTGGCCGCTGACGCCGATCGACGAGGCCCGCCCGTGGTAGCCGATCGGGACCCACTTGTAGTTCGGCAGCAGCGGGTTGTCCGGGCGGAACTGCTTGCCGACCGTGGTCGCGTGGTGCACGCTGGTGTAGAAGTCGGTGTAGTCGCCGATGCGGCAGGGCACATGCATCGTCGCCGCCGACTGGTTGACCAGCGCCGACTCCCATTCCGCCTGCCGCGCGCTGCCTTCGGCCAGCCCCTGGGAGATCAGCGCCCGCAGCGCCGCGCGCTTCTCGGGCGTGGCCGCCATCAGCGCGTTCATGTCGTCGCTGTCGATCAGGCCGGCGCGGCGCAGGTCGAGGATCCGGTCGCCGATCGCGACGCCGATGCGCGGCGCCGCATCGGCGCCATGGCTGAAGCGGCCGAAGGGCAGGTTCTGGATCGGAAAGTCGCAGCCGGCCTGGTTGGCCGAGGCGACCCAGCTGCGCAGCTTCGGATCGTGGGTGGCGTCGATGGATGTCATGGCTTGAATTGATCTTTGAGGCCGGCCCAGCAGTCGGCATAGTTCTGGTCGAGCGCCGGGCTTTGCATCGCGTAGGCGGTGGGAATGAATCGGAACCGGCTTTCGAACATGAAGGCCAGCGTGTTGTCGAGCTTCTGCGGCTTGAGATCGCTGTGGCTCGCCTTCTCGAAGGCTTCCTCGTCGGGACCGTGCGGCACCATGCAGTTGTGCAGGCTGGCGCCGCCCGGCTTGAAGCCGCCGGGCTTGGCGTCGTACTCGCCGTAGACCAGGCCCATGAACTCGCTCATCAGGTTGCGGTGGTACCAGGGCGGACGGAAGGTGTCTTCCATCACCAGCCAGCGCGGCGGGAAGATCACGAAGTCGCAGTTGGCCGTGCCGGGCGTGTCGGAGGGCGAGGTCAGGACCGTGAAGATCGACGGATCGGGATGGTCGAAGCTGATCGAGCCGATGGTCATGAAGTGCGCGGTGTCGTACTTCACCGGCGCCAGGTTGCCGTGCCAGGCGACCACGTTGAAGGGCGAGTGCGAGGTCGGTGCCGACCAGAAGCGCCCGCCCGACTTCTTCACCAGTTCGTAGGCCACCGTCGCATCCTCGAAGGCCGCCACCGGGGCCTGGAAGTCGCGCGCGTTGGCCAGCCCGTTGGAGCCGATCGGGCCCAGCTCGGGCAGCCGGAACTGGGCGCCGTAGTTCTCGCAGACGTAGCCGCGCGACGCTCCGTCGGGGAGATCGACCTTGAACACGACCCCGCGCGGCAGCAGCACGATCTCGCCCGGCTTGACGTCGAGCACGCCCATCTCGGAGGTGACCACCAGCCGGCCCTGCTGCGGCACCACCAGCATCTCGGCATCGGCGTTGACGAAGGCGCGGCGTTCCATCGAGCGGTTGGCGAGATAGACCAGGGCGCCGATGCCGCTCTGTGCCTCGGCATCGCCGTTGGCGGCCAGCGTGCGCATGCCGTCGACGAAATCGGCGTCGGCACCGTCTAGCGGCAGCGGGGCCCAGCGCAGCGGCTCGGGCGCGAGCGCCATCTCGCGGTCGGCGCCGGTGGTCCAGTGCGGCTGCGCATAGGCCTGGTAGCGCCCGGCGACCACGGACGGCTGGCGCCGGTACATCCAGGTGCGCCGGTTCTGGTGCCGCGGCGCCGTGAAGGCGGTGCCCGAGATCAGCTCGGGGTAGAGGTCGAAGGGCGCGCGCTGCGGGCTGTTGCGGCCCTGCGGCAGCGCGCCGGCGACGGCTTCGGTGGCGTACTCGTTGCCGAAGCCGCTTTGGTAGCGGCGCTCGGCCGCGGATGCGATCGTCATGGGGAGTCTCTCTGAGGGTTCAACGGGAAGCCGCGGCCGCCTCGAAGGCCTGGCGCAGCACGGCGGTCGAGCCGATATGGTTGGCCAGCACCAGCACCAGGCGGGCGTTGAAGGCGTGGCTCTGGTCGCTCGACAGGCCCTGGTGGGCTTCGATCAGGGCCTCGTAGAAGTCGTCGGGGGCGTCGAGGTTGGGGGTGGTGATCAGGTCCATGGCGGTCTAGCCCTTGGCGAGTGCGCGGTCGCGCGCGGCGCGCACGGCCTCGGGTGTGGGTGCGCGCCAGCGCGCGCAGACATGCTGGTCGGGGCGAAGCAGGTAGACGGTGCCGGGCCGGGCGTCGTAGCGCCGGGCGGCGAGTTCGCCCGTACTGCCCGGGGGCACCCGCACGATGTGCAGGGCGACGTCGGCTCGGGCCAGCGCAGCGACGCTGCGCTCGGCCTCGGCGCCGTCACCGAAGACCAGTGCCGTGAAGCGCGTGGCCGCGCCGGCGGGCGGACTCAGTTCGCGCAGCAGCCAGCCGGCGCGGCCATCGGCGCCGGCCAGCGGCGCGTCGGCGGCCGCCGCACCGGGCACCATCGGGCCTTCGAACGCATCCACGTCGGGCGTGTTGAGCGTCGACTCGCGCAGGGTGCTCGGCACCGACAGCCGGCCGCTGTTGACCAGCGCCCGCGCGAAGGCGTGGCGCTTCGACAGCTCCAGCACGGCGTCGCGGAACAGCCGGCTGACCTCGCTCTTGGGCGTGATGAAGTCGGTGGCGCGGGTCGAGTTGCGGATGTTCTCGTCGGCCGCGTACTCGCGCTCGCTGGCGTAGCTGTCGAGCAGGGCGTCGGGCGCCTCGCCGCGCAGCACCGCGGCCAGCTTCCAGGCCAGGTTGTCGGCGTCCTGCACGCCGGAGTTGGCACCCCGGGCGCCGAACGGCGACACGCCGTGCGCCGAATCGCCCGCGAACAGCACGCGGCCGTGGCGGAAGCGCTCCATGCGCTGGCAGGCGAAGGTGTAGACGCTGGCCCAGCCGATGTCGAAGCGCACACCTTGGTGGCCGATGCTGTCGAGCAGCGCGCGCACCCGCGGGATGATGTTCTCGTGCTTGCGCTCTTCGACCGGGTCGGCGTCCCAGCCGAGCTGGAAGTCGACCCGCCACATGTTGTCGGCCTGCTTGTGCAGCAGCACGCTCTGCTTCGGGTGGAAGGGCGGATCGAACCAGAAGCGCCGCTCGGTCGGCAGGTGGGCGTCCATGTTCACGTCGGCGATCAGGAAGCGGTCGCGGAACACCCGGCCCTTGGCCTCCAGGCCCAGCAGCTGCCGCAGGCTGGAGCGCGAACCGTCGCAGGCGGCCACGTGGCCGGCCGCCAGGCGGTACTCGCCCTCGGGCGTCTCGATGGTCAGGAGCGCCTGGTCGGCGCCCTGTTCGATGCCGACCACCTTGTTGCTCCAGCGCAGCTCGATCAGCGGCAGCTCGGCGGCGCGCTCGGCCAGATAGCCCTCGACGTAGTACTGCTGCAGATTGATGAAGGCCGGGCGCTCGTGGCCGGCCTCGGGCAGCAGGTCGAAGCTGTAGACCTGCTCGTCGCCGAAGAACACCCGGCCGACGTTCCACGACACGCCCTTGTCGACCATGCGCCCGGCGCAGCCCAGGCGGTCGAACACCTCCAGCGTGCGCTTGGCGAAGCAGATCGCGCGCGAGCCGGTCGACAGGGTGCAGTCGTTGTCGAGCAGCACCACCGGGACCTGCCGCTGGGCGAGGTCGATCGCCAGCGCCAGGCCCACGGGGCCGGCGCCGACCACCACCACTGGATGGTGGGCCGGTGTCGCGGCATCCTGGTCGGGGTGCCGCTTGTAGTCGAAGCGCAGCGACTGGTAGTCGAGCGATGCCGCGTCGTGCGATGCGAGGCCCTGCATGACCTTAGCCTTCGAGGGCTTTCCACATTTCGATGTCGCGCTCGGCGGTCCAGATGCGCGGATCGGTGTACTTGGTCGCTTCGTCGTAGCAGCGCGTGACGTCGAAGGGCATGCAGTGGTCGAAGATCACCCAGTGGCCGTACTTGGGCTTCAACGCCGCGTAGGTATCCTTGTAGACGGCGTTCAGGTCCTTGCCGGCGGCGACGCCCTTCTGGACATTGGCGTAGACGTCCGAGATGAACGCGCGTGTTTCGTCCAGGCCCTTGGCCACTTCATCAGGCGTGGTGAGCGCGGCGCCGCGGCCGGGCACCAGCGCCTTGGGCTTCAGCGCCGCGAGGTTCTCGAGCGTCTTCGGCCAGTCCTTGAAATAGGCGTCGCCGGCATAGGGCGTGGCGCCGAATTCCACCAGGTCGCCCGACAGGAGCGCCTTTTCCCCGGGCAGCCAGACGACGGTGTCGCCCTTGGTGTGGCCGCGGCCGAGCTGCAGCAGCTGCACTTCGAGCTTGCCCAGCCACAGCGTCATCTTGCCGGTGAAGGTCATGGTCGGCCAGGTCATGCCGGGCGGCACGGTCTCAACCCCTGCGAACAGGCGCGGGAAGCGGCCGATCTCGCTCGCCTTGTCCTGCTCGCCGCGCTCGACGATCAGGTCGTAGGTGTCCTGGCTGGCGAGGATGTGGTCGGCGCCGTAGGCACTGGCCCCGAGCACGCGCACCGCGTGGTAGTGGGTCAGGACCACGTACTTGATCGGCTTGTCGGTCACCTCGCGGATGCGGCGGATCACGTCGGCCGCCATCGCCGGCGTGGCCTGGGTGTCGGCAACCAGCACGCAGTCGTCGCCGATGACGATCCCGGTGTTGGGGTCGCCCTCGGCCGTGTAGGCCCAAGCGTGCTCCGAAATCTGGCTGAAGGTGATCTTCTTTGCTTCGAGATCGGCCTGGCTGGCGAACTTCTTGGTCTCTGACATCGCGGAGTCTCCTGAAATTTGTCTAAAGTGAATGAATTCGCATGGGACGAATGGACGCAGTGTAAATCGAGGATCAGTTAATGTCTAATGCCTTCTGTATCAACGAATGACGAAATCCCATGGCGGCTGACTCCGATCGCGCCCAGCGCGGCATCCAGAGCATCGAGGTGGGCGGCCAGCTGCTGCGCGCCCTGGTGCACCATGGCCGGCCGATGGCGCTCAAGGACCTGGCGCGCGAGGCCGAGATGTCCGCCGCCAAGGCGCACCCGTACATGGTCAGCTTCGGCCGCCTCGGGCTGATCGAGCAGGACCGCACCACCGGCCACTATCTGCTCGGACCGCTGGCCTTGCAACTGGGACTGATCAGCCTGCAGCAGGCCAATCCGGTGCACATCGCGACACCGCTGATCGCCGAGCTGGCGCAGCAGATCGGCCACACGGTGGCGATCGCGGTCTGGGGCGACCGCGGCGCGACCATCGTGCGGATCGCCGAATCGCCGGCCCCGCTGCACGTCAACATGCGCCACGGGACGGTGTTCTCGCTCACCCACACGGCCTCGGGGCGGCTCTTCGGCGCCTACCTCGACCCGGAAGTGGTGCGCGGCCTGCTGGAGCAGGAGCGCCAGCGCGAGCAGAAAGGCGCCGCGCAGCCGCCACAGCGTGGCATGCCGCCGGCCCAGCGGCTGCCCGGCTGGCCGGCCTTCGAGGCGCAGCTGCACGAGGTGCGGGCCCACGGCCTGAGCCGCTCCGAAGGCGAGATCCTGCCGGGCATCAGCGCGATGTCGGCGCCGGTGTTCGACAGCACGGGCGCGATCGTGCTGGCGGTCACCGCCATCGGACCGGCAGCGATCTTCGACACCCGCTGGGACGGCGAGATCGCCGTGGCGCTCAAGGCCTGCGCCGACCAGGTGTCGCAGCGTCTCGGGGCTACCCCTTCAAGGCCTTGAACCGATCGATGCTGGCCGCCGGCCAGTGCTCGGAGCGGCGGTAGTACTCGGCCACGGCCGGTGTGCCCGGCGGCAGCAGCACCCAGGGCTGCTTCGACATCGTGAAGATGTGGATGTCGGGCGGCAGCAGGTCGGGGTCGTCGAGCGTGCCGACGCGCACGAAGCTGACCGCGTCGCCGCTGCCGGCGTAGTGGCTCCAGAGCGCGATGCGGCAGCGGGCACAGCGCACGATGGACTGGCCCTTGCCGCTGGCCGACGGCGTCTGCACGCGCTCGGTTTCGCCTGCGAGCAACTGCACGCGGTCGGCCTCGATCATCGCGTTGAGCGCGAACGCCGAGCCGCTCTCGCGCTGGCACCAGCGGCAATGGCAGCAGTGCACGAACAGCGGCGCGCTGGCCATGCGGTAGCGGACCGCACGGCAGGTGCAGCCGCCCTCGATCGGAAAGGAATCCGGGTGGACGGGATCGGTCATCGGGCAAGTCTCCGGCGCTGGGACCCGCAGATTACACCGCGGCCTCAGGCCATGAAGCCGACGTTCTTCGGATACTCGATGCCGTTGAAATTGCCGCCGAAGTTCTTCAGGTTCGGCAGGATGCCCGGCAGCTCGGCGTCGGGCACGCCGAACCACTTGGCGAGCGTGGCGCCGTACTGGTCGACCGAGGTGGTCGGGATCAGGCGGCCCTGCCCCACGTGGCCTTCGTAGCCCGCCAGCTTGGGGTCGTTGTTGATGCTGACCACCTGCGGCGTGCCATAGAACGCCTTGCCGTTGACCGCGCCCCCGACCACGAAGTGATGGCCGCCCCAGCCATGGTCGGAGCCGTCGCCGTTGCTGGCCAGCGTGCGGCCGAAGTCCGAGGCGGTGAAGGCCGTGACCTTGTCGGCCAGGCCCTGGGCGACCATCTGCCGATGGAAGGCGGCCATGGCATCGCTCAGCTGCTGCATCAGGCCTGGCTGGTTGGCGATCAGGTTGTCGTGCAGGTCGAAGCCGCCCATCGAGACGAAGAACACCTGCCGCTTGGCGCCCAGGGTGCTGCGGCCGCGGATCAGCCGCGCGACCATCTTGAGCTGGTTCGCGAGTCCGGTGTTGAGCGAGCCGAAGGTGTCGGTCGCGAAGGTCGCGGTCTGGATCGCGCTGGTGACCGTGGTCTCGGCCTGGACCGCGCGCTGGGTCACCTTGTTGTATTCGTTCTCCAGCGTGTGGCCGCGGGTTTCCTGCGCCAGCTGCGCCATCGCGGCCTTGACGCTGCTGGAGCCGTAGGTGGTGCCGTCCTTGATGCTGCGGATGCCGACCGCGCCGCTGGTGCTGACCTGGTATTGCAGGGCCTGGTCGCCCGACAGGAACACGGCGTTGCCGGCGACCGAGATGCAGGTGAACAGCGCGTTGGTGTTCTGCCGCTGGTCCAGCACCAGGTCGCCGACGTTGCCGCCCCAGCCCACGGTCGAGCCCTCGGGCGAGGACGACTGCCAGGTCGACTGCTGGTCGTTGTGCGAGAACAGCTTGGGCGGCTGCGGGTAGAGCTTCTTGTTGCTGTTGTTGTACTGGGCGCGGGTCAGCGGCACCACCAGCGGGCCGACGTTGAGCTGCACCGCGACCTTGCCGTCGGTGTTGAACAGGCCGGCGAGCTGCGTCATCGACGGGTGCAGAGCGTACTGGCGGCCGTCGGGCAGCGCCACGGTCGGCGCCAGCAGCGTGGCGGCGAGCGCATCCTTGGCGATCGCCACCCCGCCCGCGCCCTGCGGCACGCGGATCGTGCTGTAGGCGTTGTAGCTCGGGTCGTCGTAGGTGATGACGGTGTTCGCGTAGTCGTTGCCGCCGAACAGGAAGACGCAGACCAGTGCCTTGTAGTCGTCGGCGGGGGCGGCCTGCGCCGCCGCCTCGCCCATCGCGGCCAGGTTGAGGGCGAAGGGCAGCGCGGTGCCGGCCATCGCCAGCTGGCCGGAGCGGCGCAGGAAGGCACGTCGCGTGTGCGCGGCAGGATCGATCAGGTACATCGCGCGGTCCCTTATTTCTGGATCAGGTAGGAGGGCGAGGCCATCACCAGCAGCACCGCCGCGTAGACCCGGTTGAGCTTGACCGCGTCGGTGCTGTTGACGGACACCGCGGGATTGGCCAGCGCACCGGCGATCAGCGCCTGGGTGGCCGCCGACAACTGGTTGGCGGTCAGCAGCAGGTTGAGCCGCTGCACCAGGGCCGCCGGGTCGAGCACCAGCGCCAGCTCGCGCGCATAGGCGGCGTTGACATCCCGCCCGGTGCTCTTCGGCAGCACGCTGTTCTGCATGAAGTTCAGGTAGCCGCCGACGCTGGTCTCGTTGACCAGCTGGAACTCGGGCGCGACCATCCTGGCGGCGGCGATCGAGGTCGATGGCGGCACGTAGCCGGGCCGGAAGAAATTGAATACGGACGGCGAGCGCAGCGGGCTCTGGCCGAGCTGGTCGTTGGGCCGCGAGAGGTCGCCGATCTTCCAGTTGCCGCTGGTCGAGCCGGCACCGAAGGTGCGGCCCCACTGCGTGAAGCGCAGCATCGGCTCGCGCAGCCGGCCGAAGCCGGGGTCCGACAGGCCGGCCGGGCTGCGCGCCTCGTTGTCGAGCAGCACCGCGGCGAAGACGCTCTTCATGTCGCCGCGCACGCCGGCCCCGTTGTCGGCGAAGACATCCGACACCCGCTTCACGTAGGCCGGGCTCGGGTTGCTGGTGACCAGCCGCTGGATCAGCTGCTTGCCGATGAACGGGCCGACGTTGGGGTGGTTGAAGAGCGTGTCGAGCGCGATCTTCAGCGCCGCCTTGCCTTCGGTGCCGGCCGGCACCGAGGCGCCCAGGAACCGGGCCTCGAGCACCGAATGCCGGGCCGCCGTGAGCGCCATCGGCCGCGCGGTCCAGGCGCTGGTGTCGACGTCGCTGGCCCGGATGTCGAGGTCGTAGCCGGTGAAGACGCGCGCCAGGTTGGTCACGTCGTCCAGGCTGTAGGTGTCGAGCGGCGTGCCGTCGCCGCCGGTCTTGACGCTGCCGTCGCCGTTGAGCTGGTAGAGCCCGATCGTCATGAGCTGCATGACCTCGCGCGCATAGTTCTCGTCCGGCTGGCGGCCCTGGGCGTTCTCCTTCTGGTTGCCCCTGGTGTTGAGGTAGTAGCCCATCGCCGGATTGAGCGTCACGTCCTCCAGCAGCTTGCGGAAGTTGGTCGTGACGCCGGCCACCAGCATGTCCCAGTACTGGGCCATCATGAGATCGGGCCAGCTCGATCCGATGTCGTTGCGCGAGACCACGAAGATCTCGCTGAAGACCAGCGCCATGCGCTTGCGGAAGCCGTCCGGCGCGGTCATGAGCTGGTTCCAGATCATGTCGTCGGCGTTGACCGTGTTGGCGGCCTTGCCCAGGATCCAGTCGCGCCCGCCCTGCTCGGCCGGGCGGTCGACCTGCTCGCCGAGCCAGGGCAGGTAGCCCTTGCTGCGGACGGCGGCGATGTCCGCTTCCGAGGCCGAGAACTGCGACTGCAGCAGGAAGCGCGCGGCCTCCTCGTCGGTCTTGGCCTGGGTGTAGACATAGGTCTGCGCGGTCGGGGTGCTGGCCAGCGCGCTCAGCGAGCCGGCCTGGACGGTGGCCGGGGGCGACTCGGCGACCGCCGCGAAGCCCGCGCCGCCGCCTCCACCGCCGCCGCCACCACAGGCCGCCAGCGCCGCCGCCGACGCGGCCAGGGCGGCCGCGAGGGGCAGGGGGCGAGACCTTGCGCCTGCCGGGATTGGCGCGGCCGTCTCGGGCACGCGCGCGCTTTCGTCGGCCGCCGTGTCGCGGCCGGTTGCGATGTCTTCCACCATGGGATGCCTCACTCCTCGACGCGGACGCGCCGACCCTCATCAGGCAAGTGCCATGCCCGCCGTTTTCGGGCGGGTGGATGCGGCCAGTAGAAGTGTTTAGTACGACAGTTGTGAACAAATGTGACTTTTTTCGTCACATCGATACAACCGACGGCTTGCGGACTGACGCGGAATGTCGCTCAGGGCTTGGCGGCCTGGAGTGCGTCGCGGGTGCGCAGGGCCTCGCGCCGGGCCGCTTCGGCGAAGTCATCCCCGGCCGAGGCGTAGCAGATGGCGCGCGAGGAGTTGACCACGATCGGCGCGTCCGGACGCCAGCCGGCGCGGACCGTGGCGACCGCGTCGCCGCCCTGCGCACCGACGCCGGGGATCAGCAGCGGCACGGTGGGCGCGAGCGCTCGCACGCGTTCGATCTCGGCCGGGTAGGTGGCGCCGACAACCAGGCCCAGCTGGCCGTTGAGGTTCCACGGGCCCTGGGCCAGCCTGGCCACGTGCTCGTAGAGGAAGGGCTGGCCGTCGACGTCGGCCAGCCGCTGACCCTGCAGGTCGGCGCCGCCCGGGTTGCTGGTGCGGCACAGCAGGAAGGCGCCCTTGCCCTGGTGGCGCAGGTACGGCTCGACCGAATCGAAGCCCATGAACGGCGACAAGGTGACGGCGTCGGCGCCGTAGCGCTCGAAGGCCTCGCGGGCGTACTGCTCGGCGGTCGAGCCGATGTCGCCGCGCTTGGCGTCGAGGATGGTGGGCACGTGCGGCGCGTTGCGGCGCATGTGCTCCATGAGCTGTTCGAGCTGGTCTTCGGCACGATGGGCAGCGAAATAGGCGATCTGCGGCTTGAAGGCGATTGCCAGGTCGGCCGTGGCGTCGACGATGCGGGCGCAGAAGTCGTAGATCCGGCTGGCGTCGCCTTTCAGGGCGGCGGGGAATTTGGTCGGCTCGGGATCGAGTCCGACGCACAGCAGCGAGCCGTTTTGGCGCTCGGCGGCGCGCAGCTTGTCCAGGAAGGTCATGGGCCGAATTTTAGGTCGGCCGGTGGCTGGCTCGACTCAGGCGTCGGGGCTGGGGCCGGCGCGCTCTGCCGACACCCGTTCCGCGGCGAGACATAGGTCGGCCCAGGCGCGCGCCTTGTCGGCCGGATTGCGCAGCAGGTAGGCGGGGTGGTAGCTCGCGACCACCGGCAGCGCCGGCAGGCCCGGCAGGCCCGGCAGGTCCATTGGCACCACGCGGCCACGCAGCTTGCCGAGCGGCTCGCTGGTCTGCATCAGGCTCTGGGCCGCCAGCGGCCCCATGGCGAGCACCACGCTCGGCGCCAGCGCCGCGGCGCCCTCCGCCAGCGCTTCGTCGATCGGCCGCGGGCTGCCGGGCTGGCCCGAGGCGACGCCGCGGTGGGTGCGCATCAGGTGCACCGGCAGCGCGCCGCCATGCAACTGGAGCGCGTTCAGCATGTTGTGGAGCAGCCGGCCGGCATCGCCGTCGAACGGATCGCCATGACGGCCATCCAGCGCCGGCGGCATGTCGGCCACGATCAGCCAGCCTCCCTGGGCCGCGGCCGGATCGCCGGCGAGGCGACGTGGCGCCTCGGCCAGCACGGCGGCTCCGTGCCCCGCCGCCGCGGGTGCGCGCTGGACGACGGGCGCCGGTGCGGCGACGGCCGGTGCCGCTCGCGCGGGCGCCGCGGCGGGGAGCGCCGGTGCCTCGGCCTCGATGGCGGGCGCCGTCCGGGCCGCGGGGGCTTCCGGCACCGGCGCTTCGACCGCTTCCGGCTGGCGCCACCAGAAGAGCTTGATGCCCATTTCGTCGAGCATGGCGCGCTGGCGCGCATCGAGTGTCAAAGCTTCGGAAGTCATTTCAGTCCGCCCCAGGCGCTCGTTGATTCGTGCAGGCGCAGGCTCATCACGACCGCATCCTCGCGGGCGCTGCCTTGCGCCGGGTAGTAGCCCTTGCGCATGCCCACGCGCCGGAATCCGTTGCGCTCGTAGACCGCCAGCGCGCGCAGGTTGCTGGCCCGCACCTCGAGCCACAGCCACTGCGCGTTCTGGCCGCGCGACCAGCCGGCCAGGGCCTCCAGCATCAGCGGCGCCCAGCCCTGGCCCTGGAAGGCCGGCGCGACGGTGATGTTGAGCAGATGCACTTCGTCGACGCCCTTCATGGCGACGAAATAGCCGATCAGCGTCTCGCCGGGCTCGCGCGCCACCACCCGGTGCCAGAGGGCGCGGGCGCCCCGCGGGGCCTCGGCGGGATCGCTCTCGGGCGGCGGCGCCACCAGGCACTGGCAGTGGTAGCCGGCGGCCAGCGAATCGGTGAAGTTGGCCGGTGTCCAGGGATGGGTGAAGGCGCTGCGTTCGATCGCGCAGACGGCCGGCACCCGTTCGAGCGTGATCGGCTCGAGGCGCGCCTCGCGCGGCGACGACAGGACGGCGCTCACGCTGTTCCCTTCAGCGCCGCGCGCTCTTCGGTCGTCTGCGCCACCTTGTCGCGCACGTACAGCGGCCAGGCCTCGGCCGGCGCCACTGTCCGGCCGGCGGCCAGCAGCGCCGGCGCCAGCCGCAGCATCGCGGCCGCGGTGGGCAGCACCTCGTGGCGCGCCACCGCGCGCGGCAGGCGCTCGCCATAGGCGGCGAAGGCATTGCCGGCGAGCGCCCAGCCCTCCGGCACCACGACGCCTTCGGGTGCCATCAGTTCGGCCTCGCTGGCGACCCACTCGACCCCGAAGTCGTAGCCGGCCGCATAGACCTGGTCCATGCGCGCATCGAGCACCGCCACCACGCGGGTGGCGCCGAAGCGGTCGTGGGCTTCCTCGGCCACGGCATGCAGGGTGTCGATCGGCAGCAGCCGGACGCCGGCGCCGTAGCCGAGCCCCTGCGCCACCGAGCAGGCCGTGCGCAGCCCGGTGAACGAGCCCGGTCCGCGGCCGAAGGCGATGGCGTCGAGTTCGCGCAAGCTCAGGCCGGCGGCCCCGAGCAGCTGCTGGATCAGGGGAATCAGGCTGGCCGACGACTGCGCACCGCCGGTCCCGCTGTGCTCCAACAGCAGGTCGCCGTGGCGCACCGCGATCGACAGCGCCTCGGTGCTGGTGTCGAAGGCGAGCAGCCTAGCCATCGGCACGCCCTCCGGCCACGGCCACCCCGGGAATCGGCCGCACACCCGGCGCCCGGCTGCGCTGGACGCCGAACAGGATGCCGGCGGTCACCAGCATGAGGCCCGCGAACAGGCTCCAGCTCAGCGGTTCGCCGAGGAAGATCACGGCGCCGAACGCGGACAGCCCCGGCACCAGCGCCGTGATCATGGTGGAGCGCACCGGCCCGAAGTACTGGATCATCCGCGTGAAGGCGATGCCCGAGATCACCACCGAACCGAGGCCCTGGAAAGCCATCTGGAACAGGATCTCGCCGACCGGCGCGCTGGCCAGGTGGCTGCGGACGAGGCCGGCCGCGGTCAGCAGCGCATAGGCCGGCACGAAGGCCGCGAAGGCGAACACGGTGATGGCGATGGTGGCGCGCACCGCCTCGAGCCCGTGGCGCCGGACGACGATGCTGTAGCAGGCCCAGCTGAAGGCCGCGCTCATGAAGAGCAGGTCGCCCTTCCAGATCTGGCCGCCTTCGAGCGCGTGCAGCAGGCTGGCGCCGCCGACGAACAGGTCGCCGAGGACGATCAGCGCCAGCCCGAGCGCGCGCAGCGGCGTGATGCGGTCGCGCAGGATCAGGGCCGCCAGCAGCGTGGTCCACAGAGGAAGGCTGCCGGGCATCAGCACCGAGGCGTGGCTGGCCGGCGCGAAGAAGAACCCGGTATAGGCCAGGAGCGCGTAGGCCAGGCCGCCGCAGACGCCGGCCAGCGCGGTCAGTCGCAGCGGCAGCGGCGAGAGGCCGAAGAAGGAGTCGCGGGCCGAGCCTTCGGCGCGGGCGCGCATGACCAGCCAGGCGCCCCAGGGCAGCAGCACCAGGCTGGCGCCGCAGATGCGGGCGAAGGCGAGGTCGAAGGGCGTCAGCGAGCGCCCGGCGGAAGCGCGCGCGATGACGATGAACGCGGTCCAGACCCCCACCGTGACGACGGCCGCGCCGATGCCGATGGTGCGGGCTGAGAAACGGGGGGCTGCGGGCATCGGGGGATTATCCAGGGTGGGCGGCCGGCCTGCAGCCGCCGGCCGCGAGAGCCGGCGCCGGCCCGGGATAATCCCGGCATGACCGTCGCCCCGCCGTCCGAGCACCGCCGCTCGCGCCTTGCCCGCCCCCTGGCTTTCGTCCTCGCACTCGCCGCCGCCGCGGCGCCGGTCCTGGCCCAGGGTCTGCCGAACGAGGTCGAGGCGGCGCTGGCCCGCGCCAAGGTGCCGCGCGACGCGGTCACGATGCTGGTGGTGGATGCCGAGGGCGTACAGCCGCCGCGGCTCGCCTGGCGCTCCCAGGTGCCGGTCAACCCGGCGTCGATCATGAAGCTGGTCACCACCTATGCGGCGCTCGACCTGCTGGGCCCGGCCTTCACCTGGCAGACGCCGGTGTACGTCGACGGCCCGGTGCGCAATGGCGTGCTCGAGGGCAATCTCTACATCCAGGGCCAGGGCGACCCGAAGCTGGTGATCGAACGGCTGTGGCTGCTGCTGCGCCGGGTGAAAGGGCTCGGCATCCAGGCCGTGCAGGGCGACATCGTGCTCGATCGAAGCGCCTTCGAGGTGGCCGACAGCGATCCGAATGCCTTCGACGGCGAGGGCCAGCGCCCCTACAACGCCGCCCCGGACGCCCTGCTGGTCAACTTCAAGTCGGTGGTCATGACCTTCGTGCCCGACCGCGGCGCGCAGACCGCGCGGGTCAGCTACGAACCCCCGCTGGCCGGCGTCGCGATGCAGGCCGCGGTGCCGCTGGCTACTGGCGAATGCGGCGACTGGCGCAGCGCCCTGGGCAGCGACTTCGCCGATCCGGCGCGGCTCGGATTCGCCGGCAGCTTTCCGGCCGCCTGCGGCGAAAAGACCTGGGCCGTGGCCTATGCCGATCCGCGCAGCTACGCCGAGCGCGCGGTCGGCGGCCTCTGGGCCGAGATGGGCGGCCGGCTCCAGGGCCAGGTGCGCGACGGCCGGGTCCCCGCCGGGTTGCGGCCGGCGTTCGAGGCGGCATCGCCGCCGCTGGCCGAAGTGATCCGGGACATCAACAAGTACAGCAACAACGTGATGGCGCAGCAGCTCTTCCTGACGCTCGGGCTGCAGCAGAAGAAGCGCGGCACGCTCGACGCCTCGCGCGCCACGCTGCGCCAGTGGTGGAACGAGCGCATCGGCACCGGCGAGGGCCAGCCGGTGATCGACAACGGCTCGGGCCTGTCGCGCGACGAGCGCATCAGCGCCGCCGCGCTGGGCAGGATGCTGCAGGTGGCCTGGCGCTCTCCTCTGATGCCGGAGCTGGCGTCCTCGCTGCCGGCCTCCGGCGTCGACGGCACCCTGCGCAAGCGGGCGCTGCGTTCGGGCGGCGCCGCGCACCTGAAGACCGGCACCTTGCGCGATGCCGCCGGCGTGGCCGGCTACGTGCACGGAGCCAGCGGCCGGCGCTGGGTGGTGGTCGCGATCGCCAACCACGCCAATGCGGTCGCGGCGCGTCCGGCCTTCGACGCCCTGGTCGACTGGGCCGCCCAGGACTGACCCCGCGCTCGCCGTGTAGGCGGCGGCCGCTTGCGCATGGGGCGGGCGGTGACCAGAATCGGTTGCCGGTCGAAACCCCGCAGGAGACGCATCCCATGAACAGACTCCCAGCCCTCGCCCGCTCGGGCGTCGCCCTGATGATCCTCGCTGGCTGTGGAGGCGGCGGCAACGACGGCTTCGCCGTCAACGTGCCGGCGGACACCGGGCGCGGCTCGGTCGTGACCCAGCCGCCGGAGCGGGTGCAGCGGCTCACGACCGACCAGTTCACGGCGTTGCTGCAGGTCACTGCGCAGGGCCGTTCGCTGCAGACCATCGCCGGCACGCCGAAGTGCGGCGTCGATTTGCGCTACCTCGAATACCGCACCATCGGCGGCCAGGGCGAGGCCACCAACGCGACCGCCGCGATCATGGTGCCGGCCGGAACCGACCCGGCCTGCAACGGTCCCCGCCCGGTGGTGCTGTACGCGCACGGCACCGCCGTGGAACGCAGCTACAACATCGCCCGCTGGACCGACACCAGCCAGCCGGCGGCAGCCGAAGGGGTGATCGTGGCGGCGATGTTCGCGGCCCAGGGCTTCATCGTGGTGGCGCCGAACTACGCCGGCTACGACAAGTCGACCCTCACCTACCACCCCTACCTCAACGGCAACCAGCAGGGCAAGGACATGGTCGATGCGCTGACCGCGGCGCGCAAGACTTTCCCCTTCATCGACGCCAGCGACGCCGGCGCGCTGTTCGTGACGGGCTATTCGCAGGGCGGCTATGTCGCCCTGGCGGCGCACCGCGAGCTGCAGGCCATCGGCGCCAAGGTGGCGGCGTCGGCGCCGCTGTCCGCGCCGGCCGCCATCAGCTTGCTGACCGACTACACCTTCAGCGGCTGGCCGGCGCTGGGCAGCACGCTGTTCACGCCGCTGCTGTCGACCAGCTGGCAGAAGCAGTTCGGCTACGTCTACAACAACACCGCCGACATCTACGAAACCCAGTACGCCGCCGGCATCGACACCCTGCTGCCGAGCCTGACGCCGAGCAACACGCTCTACACCACCGGCAAGCTGCCACCGCTGGCGCTCTTTCCGCCGAACGCGGTGCCGGGCCCGGTCGATCCGTCGTTCGCGATGTTCTATGCGCCCAACAACCTGGTCCGCCAGACTTACCTGACGCAGGCCGCCACCGACATCCAGGTCAACCCCTGCCCGGGCAATGCGCTGCCGGCGACGCCGGCCTCGCTCAACAACGCGTCACCGCTGGGCTGCCAGCCGCTGCTCGGCTTCCGCAGGGCGGCGCTGGCGAACGACCTGCGCAACTGGCTGCCGACGCGCCCGGTGCTGATGTGCGGCGGCGCCAACGACCCGACCGTGAACTTCCTGAGCACCCGGGCCACGGCCGGCTACTTCCGCGCCAGCGGCATGCCGGCCTCGGCGCTGACCGTCGTCGACCTCGAGGACATCAACGCCACCGACGCCTTCTCGGCCGCGCGGGCCGGCTTCGCGCAGGCCAAGATCGGCGCCGCGACCAGCGCCGGCGGAACGACCGCGAACCAGCAGCAGGCGGTGGTGCAGGCTTATCACGGCACGCTGGTGCCGCCGTTCTGCATTGCGGCGGCGCGGGGGTTTTTTGTAGGGGTGCTGGCTTCGGGGGGCTAACCCTTCGACGCTCTCGTCAGCCGGTCCCGCACGCCTTCCCACTCGGGGCCGGGCGGCGGGGTCTCGACCCAGATCAGCTTGACGCCCTCGGCGTCGAAGGCGCGCAGCACCGCGAAAAGCTGCTGCGCCGCGGCGCTTGCGTCGTCGGGCATGCGCCGCTGCAGCAGGCGCTGCGACCGGCTGTTCAACACGGTCCGCGACCAGATCGCCATGTTGGCGGCGTTCGCCCCCAGAACGTCGAGGCCGGCCTGCAAGGCCTTGGCGTCCATCAGGCGCACCTTGGCGCTCGGCGCGTAATGCGCTTCGAGGGTGCCGGAGGCCCGCGGGTCGGGCGCCCCGAGCGAGTCCTTGTCGCGCAGCGGCTCGCCGCCGGCGGCCTCGATCTGCGTGCGCGTGATCGCGCCGGGACGCAGCAGCACCGGCGCGCCGCGGCTGCAGTCGACGATGGTCGATTCGATGCCGACCTCGCACGGTCCGCCGTCGACCACCAGCAGCGTGTCGCCGAACTCCTGCTGCACGTGCAGCGCGGTGGTCGGGCTGACGCGGCCGAAACGGTTGGCGCTCGGCCCGGCGACGCCCAGCACGCCCTGTTCGGCGCAGGCGGCCAGCAGGGCCTGCGCCACCGGATGCGCCGGGCAACGCAGGCCGATGGTGTCCTGGCCGCCGGCGGCCGCGGCGCCGACGCCGGGCTGGCGTTCGACGATCAGCGTCAGCGGGCCGGGCCAGAAGGCGCGCACCAGCTTCTGGGCGAAGGCCGGCAGGGGCCGGGCGAAATGCGCCAGCGCCTCGGTGCCCCGGGCGCCCGCCGCCACGTGGACGATCAGCGGGTGGTCGCTGGGCCGGCCCTTGGCCGCGAAGATGCCGGCAACCGCGGCATCGCTGCCGGCGTCGGCGCCCAGTCCGTAGACGGTTTCGGTCGGGAAGGCGACCAGGCCGCCGGCGCGCAGGACCTGCGCCGCCTCGGCGATCGCCTCGGGCAGGCGGCCATCGCGGATCATCCCGGTGCCCCCGCTCATTCGGACAACGGGATCGCCAGGCCCAGCAAGGCCGCCGCGAAGTCGGCGGTGCTGCGGACCGTCTCGATGCCGTCGCCGGTGATGTTGAGGTGGCCCATCTTGCGGCCGCGGCGCGCCTCGGTCTTGCCGTAGAGGTGCAGGTGGGTGCCG
Organism: Variovorax sp. 10N432; assembly: GCF_056394465.1. NCBI lineage: Bacteria > Pseudomonadati > Pseudomonadota > Betaproteobacteria > Burkholderiales > Comamonadaceae > Variovorax > Variovorax sp. 10N432. The sequence continues at coordinate 40,679 of NZ_JBFTHX010000008.1, read as the reverse complement.
GGCAGGGCCAGCACGTCGGCCCACCGCGGCTCCTGCGGCGTCTCGCCGTCGACGAACCACAGGTCCCCCAGCAGGTTCAGCATGATCGCCACGCTGTGCTGGCGCGGCGGATTGAGCGGCAGGCCGGCCAGCGTGCGCACCTGCAGTTCGAACTGCGAGACGTCGCTGGCGTCCATGGTCCAGTGGCCGCTGTTGTGGGGACGCGGCGCCATCTCGTTGACCACCAGCCGGCCGTCGCCGAGCACGAAAAACTCGACGCACAGCACCCCGACATAGGCCAGCCCGTCGACGATCGAGCGGGCCGCGGCCACGGCGCGGCGGGCGGTCGACTCGGGCATGTTGTGGGGATGGACCTCGGTGACGGCCAGGATGCCGTCGCGGTGCAGGTTGCGCTGCACCGGGAAGTTCACCATCTGCCCGTCCTCGCCGCGGGCGACGATCACCGAGCATTCGAAGTCGAGGGGCAGCAGTTGTTCGAGCACGCAAGGCACGTCGCCGGCGTCGTGCCAGGCGGCCTGAAGCTCGGCCCGGGTCGCCACCCGGCGCTGGCCCTTGCCGTCGTAGCCGAGCCGCGCGGTCTTGAGGATGCCGGGCAGCAGTTCGTCCGCCACGGCCGCCAGCTGGACGTCGGTCTCGATCACGGCGTAAGGGGCGCATTCGACGCCGCAGCGCACGAAATGGCTTTTTTCGCGGATCCGGTCCTGGGCGATCGCCACCGCGTCGGCGCCCGGCGACACCGGCCGGGCCGTTGCCAGGTGCGCGAGCGAGGGCGCCGGCACGTTCTCGAACTCGGTCGTCACGGCATCGGCCAGGCCGGCCAGCCGCGCCAGGCCGTCGACGTCGGTGTAGTCGGTGTGGATGTGGTGGTGGCTCACCCGCCCGGCCGGGCTGTCGGCGTCGGGGTCGAGCACCGCGGTGAAATAGCCCATGGTCTGGGCCGCATGCACGAACATCCGCCCCAGCTGGCCGCCCCCGAGCACCCCGAGCGTGGCGCCCGGCAACACGACGCTCATTTCGACACCTCCGCGCTGCGCGCTGCGGTGTTCGCCTTGGGAGCGGCCCGGCGGCTCACAATGCCCCCCCGCCCTGCGGCGAGAACGGCGACACCGGCTCGGCATCGCCCGGCGGCAAGGTCATGGCCTGCGCGGCCTCGGTCTGCCGCAGCCGGAAGGCGTCGAGCTGCGCCCGCAGCGCCGGATCCCCGACCGCCAGCATGGCGACCGCGAACAGCGCCGCGTTGGCCGCCCCGGCATTGCCGATCGCGAAGGTCGCCACCGGCACCCCCTTGGGCATCTGGACGATGCTGTAGAGCGAATCGAGGCCCTGCAGGTGCCGGCTGGCGACCGGCACGCCGAGCACCGGCACCGTGGTCTTGGCCGCCAGCATGCCCGGCAGGTGGGCGGCCCCGCCGGCACCGGCGATGATCGCCGCCAGCCCGCGCGGCGCGGCGCTTTCGGCGTAGGCGAACAAATCGTCGGGCATCCGGTGGGCCGAGACCACCCGGGCTTCGTGGGCGATGCCGAATTGCTGGAGAATCTCGACCGCGTTGCGCATCGTCTCCCAGTCGGAGTTCGAGCCCATCACCACGCCGACCTGAATTGCTTGCTTCATGGTTCCAATTTTACGTTTCACCCCCACCTTCCCGCGATGATCGACATCACCCTCGAAAATTTCCAGTCCGAGCTGATCGACGGCTCGATGACCACGCCGGTCCTGCTCGACATCTGGGCCGAATGGTGCGGGCCCTGCAAACAGCTCGGGCCGGTGCTCGAAAAGCTCGAAGTCGAGTACGCCGGCCGCTTCACGCTGGCCAAGCTCGATGCCGACAAGGTGCCGCAGATCTCCGAGCAGCTGAGCCAGATGTTCGGCGTGCGCAGCATCCCGTTCTGCGTCATGTTCAAGGACGGCCAGCCGGTCGACGGCTTCGTCGGCGCGATCCCGGCCGACCAGATCCGCACCTTCCTCGACAAGCACGTGCCGCCGGGCGACGAGGACGCGCCGCCGCTCGACGAAGAAGTCTCGGCCCAGCAGGCGCTGGCCGAGGGCGACACCCAGGGCGCGCTCGAGAAGCTGCAGCACGCGGTCGCCACCGACCCGGCCAACGACGACGCCCGCTTCGACTACGTCAAGCTGCTGCTGCAGGAAGGCCGCACCGACGACGCCAAGGTCGCGTTCGCCCCGGTGATCGCCAAGACCTCGCTGGTGCGCCGCTTCGATTCGCTGCAGCGCTGGATGGACGCGATCGACTTCGCGGCCCCGGCCACGGGGGCGGCGGCACCCGCGCTGGCCGACCTGGACGGCCGGATCGCCGCCAACAAGCGCGACTTCGACGCCCGTTTCGACCGCGCCCGCCTGCTGATGGCCGCCCGGCGCTGGACCGACGCCATGGATGAGCTGCTCGACATCCTGATGCGCGACAAGAGCTGGAACGAGGACCTGGCGCGCAAGACCTACATCGCGGTGCTCGACATCATCGAACCGCCGAAGGTCAAGGTCGCCGACGGCCAGATTCCGCCGGACGACCCGACCGTGGCCAGCTACCGGCGTCGACTGAGCAGCGTGGTCCTGAGCTGAAACTTCGCGGGACAGACCAAGAAACTGCGCAGCAGTTTTTGCTCTGTCCTCGACTGATCAGATGGAGCGCCCCCGGACGCGCTGCGATTGAGTGCGCAGGCCGAGCCGGATTGAGTGCGCAGGCCGTGTCGAATACCATGCAGCGAATATGTTGCACAAGGACACACAGCCCATGCGCTCCCGCCCTGCCGCCATCCCCCTTTTCACGGCCGCCCTGCTGGCAGCGATGCTGACGGCCGGCTGCGGCAGCGCCATCCCGCTCGACGAACCGATCGAAGGCCCGGTCTGGCGCCTCGACCAGCTCGGCGGCGAGCCGGTGGCCGCCGGCAGCGATCCGCGGCGCGATCCGCAGGTGGTGTTCAATCGCAGCAGCGGACGCGTGAGCGGCTCGGGCGGCTGCAACCAGCTGTCGGGCACCTTCGAGCGCAGCGGCAGCACGCTCAAGCTGAGCCAGCTGGCCTCGACCCGGATGGCCTGCGCCGACCCGGCGCTCGGCACCAAGGAGCAACAGTTCTTTGCCGCCCTGCAGGCCACCGCCAGCTACCGGCTGCAGAGTCCGACCCGGCTGGCCCTGCTCGATGCGAGCGGTCGCACCGTGGCGACGCTGAGCGCGGCGCGCTGAGACCCCCCGGCTACCAGCGCGCCGGCAACTCCCGCAGCAGCGTCAGCTGGCGCTGCGCGACCGCCACGTAGCCCCCCTGCTCGAGGTCCTTGAGCAGCCGGCTCACCATTTCCCGCGAACAGCCGATCTCGCTGGCGATCGCCTGGTGCGTCAGCCGCTCGGCGATCGGCCGGCTGCCGTCCGCCGCCGGCGCCGACGCGCGTTCCTCGAGCAGGCGCTTCAGGCGCGCGTAGACGTCGAGCAACGCCATGCTGCGCGCGCTCTCGGTGGCCAGCCGGGCGCGGCGGATCAGCCGCACGATCAGCGCCAGCGCGAAATCGGGATGGTCGGCGATGTGCTGCAACATGGTTTCGCGGGTGACGACGGCGCAGACGGTCGGCTCGACCGCTTCCACGCTGGCGGAACGCGGGCCGCCGTCGAGCGACATCTCGCCGACATATTCGCCCGCCCCGTGCAGGCCCAGCGTGATCTCGCGGCCGCGCGCGTCCGAGAGAAAGGCCCGCAGCCGTCCAGACAGCACGATGTAGATCGAGCCGCCCTGCTCGCCTTCCTCGATCAGCCGCGCCCGCGTTCGGTAGCGGCGCTGGATGCCGCGTTGGGCGAGTTGCAGCAGGGCGGGCGGGAGTGGGACGTTTTCGACACCGGAGGCAGCGGGCATCCGTCGAATATAAGGTCAGCGGGGCCGCCCCCGCCGGCCGTCACTCGCCGAATCTCAGCGCCGACACGATCTGCGGCATCCGCGAGACGCGGTGCACCACCTCGCGGATGCTGCTGCTGCCGGTCTTCTGCCGGACATTCTTGATGTGGGTGCGCACCGTGGACATCCGGATGCCTTCGAGGCAGGCGATCTCCTCGGCGCCATGGCCGGCGCAGAGCCGGGCCAGCACGTTCTGCTCGGCCCGGGTCAGGTGCCGGGCACGGGCGAACATCTGCATCGTCAGCGTCTCGCAGCCGGGACGGCGGCTGCACATCACGAGCACCGTGTCGACGGTACCGCTGCCGTGCACCGCGGCCAGCGGAATGAAGGCCACCGACAGCGAATCCTCGCCGTCCTCGAGCTCGACGATGCTGCGGCAGTCGCGCTCGGCATCCTTGAGGGCCTGGCGGATCTTCGCCTGGGAGGCGGCATTGCCGGCGCAGAGCATGCCCTCGCCGCTGCGCAGCGCGCGCGCCGCGGCCAGTTCGCGCCGGGCCGGGAAATTGGCATGCAGGATGCGGCCGGTCAGGTCCAGCAGCAGCAGGCCATGGTCGATCTCGTCGAGCACCCGGGCCAGCATGCCGGGCTGCAGCGCGTCCGGCGGCGAGGCGGTGACGTCGCGGCCAAAGCGCTCCAGGTAGGTGATCTCGAAATCTGCTGCGGTTTCCATGGTGCTCTCCTCATCTGGGGGGATGAAAAGAGTTTGGAAGACTGCGAGGCTGGCGTGCGGTGAGTATTGCCGCGGATTTTGTGATCTATTTACATTCCGCGGCCGGATCAGGCAGCAGTCAGCCTGTGAGCCGCTGAAGGGCTTCGCGGTACTTCGCGGCCGTCTTCTCGATCACCTCGGCTGGCAGGCGCGGCGCCGGCGGCGTCTTGTCCCAGGGCTTGCCGTTGATCTTCGTGGCCTCGAGCCAGTCGCGAACGAACTGCTTGTCGTAGCTCGGCGGGTTGGCGCCGGCGGCCAGCGCGGCCTCGTAGCCTTCGACCGGCCAGTAGCGCGAGCTGTCGGGCGTCAGCACCTCGTCCATCAGCACCAGCGTGCCGGCCTCGTCGAGGCCGAACTCGAACTTGGTGTCGGCGATGATCATGCCCTTGGTCAGCGCGATCGCAGCCGCGGCCTCGTAGATCGCGATGCTGGTCTCGCGGATCTGCTGGGCCAGCTTCGGGCCGACCACCTCGACCACCTTGTCGTAGCTGATGTTCTCGTCGTGCGCGCCGGCCGCCGCCTTGGCGGCGGGCGTGAAGATCGGCCGCGGCAGCTTGCTGGCGTTGGTCAGCCCCTCGGGCAGCGGGACGCCGCAGACGGCGCGGTTGTCCTGGTATTCCTTCCAGCCGCTGCCGGCAAGGTAGCCGCGCACCACGGCCTCGACCGGGATCGGCGTCAGGCGCTTGACCAGCATCGAGCGGCCTTCGACCTGCGCGACCTCCTCGGGCGTCACGACGCTTTCGGGCGCGTCGCCGGTGAGATGGTTCGGGCACAGGTGGCCGAGCCGGTCGAACCACCACAGCGCCATCTGCGTCAGGATCACGCCCTTGCCAGGGATGGGCTCGCCCATGATCACGTCGAAGGCCGACAGGCGGTCGCTCGCGACCATCAGGATGCGGTCGCTGCCGACCGCATAGTTGTCGCGCACCTTGCCGCGCGCCAGCAGCGGAAGGCTTTTGATGGAGGAGGTATGGACGGTGGTCATGGCGAAATGGATGAAGCGGGGCGGGTGACGCCGGAGATTGTGCGCGCGCAGCGGCGGGCGCAGAAAAAAGCCACCGCGAAGGTGGCTTTCAGGCGCAAGCGAAGGGTCAGACCACTTGCTGCGCGAGCTCGCCCTTGGCGTACTTGGCGGCGACCACCTGCAGGGTGTCGCCCTTGACCTTCGGGCCCTGGCCTTCGCAGCCGAACTCGAGGTAGCGCTGCTTGCAGATCAGGCGCGCGGCTTCGCGCGCCGGCTTGAGCCATTCGCGGGCGTCGAACTTCTCGGGGTTCTCGGCCAGGAACTTGCGCACCGCGCCGGTCATCGCCAGCCGGATGTCGGTGTCGATGTTGATCTTGCGCACGCCGTGCTTGATGGCCTCCTGGATTTCCTTGACCGGAACGCCGTAGGTTTCCTTCATGTTGCCGCCGTACTGGCGGATGATCGCCAGCAGCTCCTGCGGCACGCTCGACGAGCCGTGCATCACCAGGTGGGTGTTCGGGATGCGGCGGTGGATTTCCTTGATGCGGTCGATCGCCAGGATGTCGCCGGTGGGCTCGCGGGTGAACTTGTAGGCGCCGTGGCTGGTGCCGATGGCGATCGCCAGTGCGTCGATCTGGGTGCGCTTGACGAAGTCGGCGGCCTGCTCGGGGTCGGTCAGCAGCTGCTCGCGGGTCATGGTGTCGTCGGTGCCGTGGCCGTCTTCCTTGTCGCCCTTCATGGTCTCGAGCGAGCCCAGGCAGCCGAGTTCGCCTTCGACCGTGACGCCGACCTTGTGCGCCATGTCGGCCACCTTGCGCGTGACGTCGACGTTGTAGTCGTAGCTGGCGATGGTCTTGCCGTCGGCTTCGAGCGAGCCGTCCATCATGACCGAGCTGAAGCCGAGGTCGATCGCGCCGCGGCAGACATCGGGGCTCTGGCCGTGGTCCTGGTGCATCACCAGCGGCACCGTGGGATAGGCCTCGATGGCGGCCTGGATCAGGTGCTTGATGAAGGCTTCGCCCGCGTACTTGCGGGCGCCGGCGCTGGCTTGCAGGATGACGGGGGCGCCGACTTCCTTGGCGGCCTCCATCACGGCCTGCACCTGTTCGAGGTTGTTGACGTTGAAAGCCGGAATGCCGTAGCCGTTGGCGGCGGCATGGTCGAGCAGTTCGCGCATCGAGACGAGTGCCATGGAAATACCTCGCGGGAATCTAGGGATGAAGACAAAAGAACTCCCGGGATTCTACCGAGGGCCCTTGTAGGACGGCTCCGATGGCCCGTGCAACCGCGGGGGCGCGCTAGCCGACCCGGCAGATCTTCAGCATGTTGGTGCCACCCGGCGCGCCCATCGGCTCGCCGCAGGTGATCGCGTAGACATCGCCGGTCTGCACGATGCCGCGCTTTTTCAGATGCGCCTCGGCCTGCTCCAACGCCGTGTCCCGATCGCTCTCCGAATCCATCAGCAAGGGCCGCACGTTGCGATACAGCGCCATCTTGCGCTGGGTCGAGAGCCGCGAGGTCAGCGCATACATCGGGATGTGCGCCCGGTGGCGGCTCATCCAGAGCGGGGTCGAGCCCGATTCGGTCAGCGCCACGATCGCCTTGGCGCCCAGGTGGTGGGCCGTGAACAGCGCGCCCATCGCGATCGACTGGTCGATCCGGCTGTAATTCTTGCCGCTGAAGTCGGCGTCGAGCTGCAGGTCCTCGGCGGCCTCGGCGGCCTCGCAGATCTTGCTCATCTCCTGCACCGTCTCGAGCGGGTAGCGGCCCGAGGCGGTCTCGGCCGAGAGCATCACGGCGTCGGTGCCGTCGAGCACCGCGTTGGCGACGTCGCTGACCTCGGCCCGCGTCGGCACCGGATTGGTGATCATCGACTCCATCATCTGGGTCGCGGTGATGACCACCCTGTCCATCTCGCGCGCCATGCGGATCATCTTCTTCTGCAGCGCCGGCACGGCCGCGTTGCCGACCTCGACGGCCAGGTCGCCGCGCGCCACCATGATGCCGTCGCTGGCGCGCAGGATCTCCTCGAGCTTGGGGATCGCCTCGGCGCGCTCGATCTTGGCGATCATGCCGGGCTTGTGGCCGAACTCGGCCGCCGCCACGTTGCACAGCTGGCGCGCCATCTCCATGTCGGTCGCGTTCTTGGGGAAGCTCACCGCCACGTAGTCGGCCTGGAAGCTCATCGCGGTCTTGATGTCCTCCATGTCCTTGGCGGTCAGCGCCGGCGCGGTAAGCCCGCCGCCCTGCTTGTTGATGCCCTTGTTGTTGGACAGCTCGCCGCCCAGGCGCACCGTGGTGTGGACCGCATCGCCCTTGACCGCGTCGACCGTCAGCACGATCAGGCCGTCGTTCAGCAGCAGGCTGTCGCCCGGCTTGACGTCGCGCGGCAGGTCCTTGTAGTCGAGGCCGACGGCGTCGACGTCGCCCGGCTCGGTGCGCGAGGCATCGAGAATGAACTTGGCGCCGGGCTCGAGCCAGACCTTGCCCTCGGCGAACTTGCCGACCCGGATCTTCGGGCCCTGCAGGTCGGCCATGATCGCCACCTCGCGACCGCTGCGCCGGGCCGCCTCCCGCACCATCGCGGCACGGTTGATGTGGTCCTGCGCCGTGCCGTGGCTGAAGTTGAGCCGCACCACGCTGACCTTGTAATGGATCATCTGCTCGAGCAGCTCGAGCGTGTTCGAGGCGGGGCCGAGGGTCGCGACGATCTTGGTGGCGTGGCGGGGCAGGCGGGGCGTGCTCATCGTTGTCTCCATTTATTCAGTTGAGGACAGAGCAAAAACTGCCGGGCAGTTTCTTGGTCTGTCCCGCAAAGTGTTTGTATGCCGTACTGTATACACTTTATAGGAGTACCGGAAGAGCTTTATCCACCCGCTGCGCGCTTGGCAAGGATTTCGAAGGCGGGGAGTGTCTTGCCTTCGAGGATTTCCAGGAAGGCGCCGCCGCCGGTCGAGATGTAGCCGATCTTGTCCTCGATGCCGTACTTGGCGATGGCCGCCAGCGTGTCGCCGCCGCCGGCGATCGAGAACGCCTTGCTCTCGGCGATGGCCTGGGCGATGGTCTTGGTGCCGTTGGCGAAAGCGTCGAACTCGAACACGCCCACCGGGCCGTTCCAGACGATCGTGCCGGCTTCGCGCAGCTGGGCGGCCAGCAGTTCGGCGGTCTTCGGGCCGATGTCGAGGATCAGGTCGTCGTCGGCGACGTCGGTGGCGTCCTTGATGGTCGCCGCGGCGTCGGCCGCGAAGGCCTTGGCCGTCACCACGTCGACCGGGATCGGCACCGCCGCGCCGCGCGCGCGCATGGCATCGATCACGGCCTTGGCCTGGTCGATCAGGTCGGGCTCGGCCAGCGACTTGCCGATCTTCAACCCGGCGGCCAGCATGAAGGTGTTGGCGATGCCGCCGCCGACGATCAGCTGGTCGACCTTCTCGGCCAGGCTCTTCAGGATGGTCAGCTTGGTGCTGACCTTGGAGCCGGCGACGATCGCCACCAGCGGCCGCTGCGGCTGCGCCAGGGCCTTGGTGATGGCATCGATCTCGGCCGCCAGCAGCGGGCCGGCCGAGGCGACCTTGGCGAACTGGGCGATGCCATAGGTGGTGGCCTCGGCCCGGTGCGCGGTGCCGAAGGCATCGTTGACGTAGATGTCGGTCAGCGCGGCCAGCTTGCGCGCCAGCGCCTCGTCGTTCTTCTTCTCGCCCTTGTTGAGGCGGCAGTTCTCGAGCAGCACGACCTGGCCCGGCGCGACCTGCACGCCGTCGACCCAGTCCGACACCAGCGGCACGTCGCGGCCGAGCAGCTCGCCCAGGCGGGCGGCGACCGGGGCCAGCGAATCCTCGGGCTTGAACTGGCCTTCGGTGGGCCGGCCCAGGTGCGAGGTGACCATCACGGCGGCGCCGGCGTCGAGCGCCGCACGGATGCAGGGCACCGAGGCGCGGATGCGGGTGTCCTCGGTGATGCGGCCGGTGTCGTCCTGCGGCACGTTGAGATCGGCTCGGATGAAAACGCGCTGGCCGGCGGCCTTGCCTTGCGCACAGAGGTCGGTGAATCGAAGGACGTTCATGGGTGGCAATCTGAAAGCGGATGGAGGGGGCCACGACGGGCAGCGCCCATTGTAGGTTTCAGCCCGCCAGGCCCGGCTCGCGGGCGACCTGCTGGAGCAATTCGACGAAGCTCGCAGCCGCCGGCGAGAGCGAGCGTTTCGCCGCCCCGTAGACGCAGACCTCGCGGTGGAAGTCGGGCTGGTCGAGCCGCACCATCTGCAGCCCGTGGGCCCGCACCAGCGAGGCCGAATAGGTGGGGCACACCGTGAGCCCGAGCCCGGAGGCGACCATGCCGAGCGCGGTCGTCATGTACGAGACCTCCTGCGTGCTGGCGCGCAGCATCAAGTCGCGCGTGTCGGCGGCGAGTTCGGGCAGCACGCGCTGGCGGAAGTCGCGGGTCGGCGCGATGAAGGTATAGGGCCCGAGCTCGCTCCAGCGCACCTTGCGCCGGCGCTCGAGCGGGTGGCCCGGCGGGCAGATCAGCCAGTGCCGGTCGCGAAACAGCGTCCGGCGCTCGACCAGCGCGGCGTCCACCGCCACATCCTGGCCGACCGCCAGCTCGACCTCGCCCGACAGCAGGCCGTCGAGCAGGTGCTCGGGCAGCGTGTCGGCCAGCCGGACATCGACGTCGGGATGCCGCTCGCGATAGGCCGCGATCACGCGCGGCATCAGCGTGCAGGCCATGAGCTGCGGCGCCGCCAGCCGCAGCACGCCCTTCTTCTTGTCGCGCAGGTCGGTGACGCCGGCCACCGCGCCCGCCAGGTCGGCCAGCAGGCGCTGGACCGAGGGCTGGAATTCGCGCCCGGCCTCGGACAGCAGCACGCGCCGGGTGTGACGGTCGAACAGCTGCACCCCCATTTCGCGTTCGAGCTCGCGCACCAGCACGCTGAGCGCCGACTGGGTCAGGTGCAGGGTGGCGGCGGCAGCGGTGAAGCTGCCGGTCTCGGCCACGGCGGCGAAGGCGCGCAGTTGGCGCAGGGTCAGATTCATGGCCTCGCTTCATCAATCGATGAATTTATTTCGATTGAATCATAAGAAGAATGGCGGCCCAATCGCTCCGACCCTGCAAGCCTGAGACCTTGCGGGACAGACCAACAAACTGCGCAGCAGGTTTTTGCTCGGTCCTCGACCAACCTGAGACCTTGCGGGACAGACCAAGAAACTGCGCAGCAGTTTTTGCTCTGTCCTCAACTGACTAAAGAGAGACGCACCATGCCCCACCCCCCACCCCCCCCCGTGCCCGTGCGCGGCCTGCACCACTTCGCCTGGCGCTGCCGCGACAGCGAGGAGACCCGCCGCTTCTACGAAGACCTGCTCGGCCTGCCGCTGGTACACGTGATCAAGAGCGACCACGTGCCGAGCACCGGCGAGTACTGCCCCTACGTCCACATCTTCTTCCAGATGCGCGATGGCTCGTACATCGCCTTCTTCGACCTCGGCGACGACATCGCGGCGCTGCCTTCGCCGAACACGCCGGCCTGGGTCAACCACATTGCCCTGCGGGTCGATTCGCAGGCCGAGCTGCGCAGCGCCAAGGCCCGGCTCGAAGCTGCCGGCATCGAGGTGCTGGGCCCGACCGACCACCACATCATCGAATCGATCTATTTCTTCGATCCGAACGGCATCCGCGTCGAGCTGACGACGCCGACCGTTCCGCAGGCCGAGATGGACGCCCACGCGCTGCATGCGCGCGCCGACCTCGACGCCTGGACGCAGCGCAAGGCCGGGCTGCGCGCGGCCGCCGCCGGAAAGGCTGCGCATGCCTGAGCTGCAACTCGCCGTCATCGACGTCAAGCCCGGCGCCTCGCTCGAAAGCCAGTCCGGCCTGCAGATGCTGCGCCCGCGCATCTATGGCGCCTACCAGGCGCCGGCCGGCCCGAAGAAGGTCGCCGCGATCGTGATGCATCCCACGAGCAACTTCATGGGCCACTACCTGATCGGCCCGCTGGCCGCGCGCGGCATCTGCTGCATGGGGCTCAACTCGCGCTACATGGGCAACGACACGGTGCTGCTGATGGAGCGCGCGATCCAGGACCTCGGCGCCGGCGTGCAGTTCCTGCGCGCGGCCGGCTACGAGAAGGTCGTCTTGATCGGCAACTCGGGCGGCGCCGCGCTGGCCAGCTTCTACCAGGCGCAGGCCGAGCAGCTCACGGCCCACCGCTTCGCCGACGGCGACCCGACCCACCTGCACCCGGACGACCTGCCGCCGGTGGACGGCATCTCGCTCTGCGCAGCGCACCAGGGCCGCTCGAAGCTGATGCGCGACTGGATCGATCCCTCGGTGACCGACGAGCACGACCCGCTGTCGGTCGACCCCGAACTCGACATGTACGACACCCGCCACGCGCTGCCGTACAGCGACGAATTCCTGGCCCGCTTCAGCGCCGCCCAGCAGGCCCGGCTCGAGCGCATCGAGCGCTGGTCGCTCGAACGGCTTCGCCAGCTGCGCAGCACCCCGGGCGCGCCGCGCGACCAGGCCTTCATCGTCTACCGCACCCATGCCGATCCGCGCTGCGTCGACCTGTCGATCGACGCCAACGACCGCGCGCCCGGCAGCGTCTGGGGCGATGCGCGGCAGGTCAACTATTCAGCCAACGCGATGGGGCGCACCACCTCGCTGACCGCGTTTCTCTCGCAGTGGTCGTCGCGCTCTCAGGCCGACGGCCCGTCGAACCTGGCGCGCACCACGGTGCCCAAGCTGCTGCTGACCTACACCGGCGACCAGTCGACCTTCCCGAGCACCCGCGATGCCTGGCTGGCCGCCGGCGGTGCGCGCATCCGCAACGTCGACATCGTCGGCGGCAACCATTACCTGGCGGGCCAGCCGCAACTGGTGCAGGAAGCCGCCGATGCGATCGCCGAATGGGCGCACGCGCTGTGAGCATTGCCATGGAAAGGTACAAGTTCGCCCCCGCCTACGAACTGCCAAGCTGGCCCTTCGTGGCGCCGCCCGAACTCGGCAGCGACAGCGTCGCGCGCCACCCGATCGTGATCGTCGGCGCTGGCCCGGCAGGACTCACGCTGGCCTGCGATCTCGCCCGCCGCGGCGTGCGCGCCCTGCTGCTCGACGAGGACGACACGGTCGGCGTGCGCGGCGCCTCGTCGCGCGGCATCTGCTATGCGCAGAAGAGCCTGGAAATATTCGCCCGGCTGGGCATCTACGAGCGCGTCGCAGAGAAGGGCATCACCTGGTCCTTCGGCCGCACCTTCTCGGACCAGCAGGAGGTCTACAACTTCAACCTGAAGACCGACAGCGTCTCGGCGCAGCCGCCCTTCATCAACCTGCAGCAGTTCTACATCGAGTGGTTCCTGGTCGAGCGCATCATCGAACTCGGCCTGACCGACCTGCGCTGGAAGAACCGCGTGGTCGACGTGACGCCGCTCGCCGACGGCGTGCGCATCGAGGTCGAAACACCCGCCGGCCGCTACACGATCGAAGCCGACCACCTGATCGACGCCACCGGCGCCAACAGCCCGATCCGCACCCGGCTCGGCATCGACGCGCACCCGTCGCGCAGCACCGACCGCTGGTGCATCAGCGACGTGCGCTTCAAGAAGCCGCTGCCGACCGAGCGCTGGACCTGGGTCGATGCGCCCTTCAACGAGGGCCGCGCCGTGTGGCAGCACCTGATGGGCGACGGCGTCTGGCGCATCGACTACCAGATGCCCGAGGACTGCGACACGGCCCACATCAGCCGGCCCGAAGTGGCCGGCGCGCGATTGCGCGAGCAACTCGGCCCCGGCGTGGAATTCGAGTTCGTCTGGATCGGCCCGTACGGCTACCGCGATCATCTGCTCGACAACTTCCGGCACGGGCGCATCCTGTTCATCGGCGATTCGGCCCACGTCGTGAGCCCGTTCGGCGCCCGCGGCGGCAACAGCGGCATCCAGGACGCGGCCAACCTCGGATGGAAGCTGGCGCTGGTCGCGCAGGGTCTTGCCGGCGATGCGCTGCTCGACACCTACGACGCCGAACGCCGCCCGGCGGCGATCGAGAACCTCCGCGTCACCAGCCGCTCGGCACGCTTCCTCGCACCGCGGACGCCGGCCGAGCACACGCTCCGCCGGGCCGTGGTCGCGCTCGCATCGCGCCATGCCTTCGCCCGCGCACTGGTGAACACGGGCCGCATGTCGGTCGCCAACGACTACCCTGCGGCACCTCACTTGCCCGAGGGCGGACGCAGCGTGCAGAACCTGCCGCTGCGCCACCTCGACGGCACGCCGACCACGCTGATGGAACTGCTGGCCGACGGCACCCGCTGCCTGGGCCTGTGGTTCGCGCCGACGCGCGCGCAGGCGGAAGCCGCGGCCGATGTCGCGGCCTCGCTGCCGCTGCGGCTGGTCGCGGTGGGCGGCGACAGCGGCCTGCCTGCGCTGCAGCCCGACGAGGCATTGGCGCGCCACCTCGGCAACCCGGCCCCGGGCAGCCTGTGCCTGGTGCGTCCGGACGCCTATCGCGCCACCTTGCTGGACAAGCCCACGCCGGCGTCGATCTCGGCCGCGGTCCACGCCGCGCTGGCGCACCGTTGAAGGTCACAAGACATGATCACCGAACCCCACATCCCCGATCCCGACGGCTTCTACGCGGCCTGGGTCGGCGCCCATGAAGGGCTGACCGAGGCGCAGAGCGCTGATTTCAATGCCCGCCTCGTGCTGCTGCTGGCCAACCAGTGCGGCGACCAGGCCGTGCTGCTGGCCTGCATCGATGCCGCGCGAGAAGCCGGCACGCCGTCCGAAACCCCACCTCGAAGCCCCGCATGACCGCTTCCGTTTCCTTCGCCTCCGCCTCCGACACCCGCGAGCAGAAGCCGCAGGTGCGCGAACTCGCGCCCAACGTGTACGGCTACATCAGCGACTTCGATCCCAACTGCGGCTTCATCGTCGGCGATGCGCATGTGGTGCTGATCGACACGCGGCCCACGCCGCGCATGGCGCGCGACTTCCTGGCCGACATCCGCGCGGTCACCGACAAGCCGATCAAGTTCATCGTGCTCACGCACTACCACGCGGTGCGCGTGATGGGCGCCAGCGCCTTCGACGAGGTCCAGGCCATCATCGCCAGCCAGGGCACGCTCGACTGGGTGCGCGAGCGCGGGCAGGCCGATTTCGATTCCGAGGTCGGGCGCTTTCCGCGCCTCTTTGCCGGCGTCGAGGAGATCCCCGGACTCACGGTGCCGACGATGAGCTTCGAGCGCGAGATGAGCCTGTGGCTCGGCCCGCGCGAGGTGCGCTTGATGTGCCTGGGCCGTGGCCACTCGGGCGGCGACACGGTCGCCTGGCTGCCCGACTGCGGCGTGCTGTTCTCGGGCGACGTGGTCGAGAACCGCTGCGGCGTGTATGCCGGCGACGCCTACATCCAGGACTGGGCCGGCACGCTCGATGCCGTCGCCGCACTCAACCCCGAGGTGCTGGTGCCGGGTCGCGGCGCGGTGGTGAAAGGCGCGGCGGGCTGCGCCGAGGCGATCGAACTCACGAAAGCCTTCCTGTCGACGCTGCTGGCCAGCGTGCGCTCGGGCATCGTTGCCGGCGACAGCCTGCGCGGCTGCTTCGAGCGCGCCGAGCTGGCGATGAAGCCGCGCTTCGGCGACTGGCCGGTGTTCCAGCACGTGCTGCCATTCGACGTGTCGCGCGCCTATGACGAGCTGCGCGGCATCGAGCACCCGGTGGTCTGGACCGCGGAGCGCGACCGCGAACTGTGGCAGACGCTGCGCGGCTGAGGGCGGCCCGGCGGCGGACCTGCTACCAGCCCAGCCCCAGGTGCAGCGGCAGGTACACCGCCATCCCCGCCAGCATCGTCCCGAGCACGCCGCGCCGCCAGAAGAAATAGGCGGTGCCGGCGACGGCGCCGTAGAGCCGGGCGTCGTGCAGGGTCGAGATCAGGTGGCCCTGCGTCATGACGATCTCGGGCGCGATCACCGCCGCCAGCGCCGCCGCCGGCGCGTAGTGCAGCGCCCGGTGGGCCCACTCCGGCAGGCCCCAGGGCCGGTCGAGGATGAAGAAGAAGCAGCGCGTGAGCACGGTGACGCCGGCCAGGCCGAGGATCACGGCCAGCGTCCAGAGGTCGGTGCCCTCGATTGCTGCGCTCACTTGTCATCCTCCGCATCGACATCCAGCCCGAACTGCTTCTCGAGCCAGAAGCAGGCCAGCACCGCGACGCCGATGGCGGCCACGATGTTGAGCTTGAGCGGCAGCGCATAGGCCGCCACCGCGGTGGCCGAGGCGATCAGCACCGCCAGCAGCCGAAGCCGCGTGGTCGCCATCGAGCAGACGATCGCCACCAGGCTCAGCACGCCGGCGAAGCCCAGGCCCCAGCTCTGCGGAATCATGTTGGCCAGCACGATGCCGAGCAGGCTCATGCTCATCCAGGCGCACCAGGTCACGCAGTAGTTGCCGGTGAGGTAGGCCTCCTGGGCCTGCTCCTCGGCGCGGGTGCGCGGCGGTTGCGCGTACTTGCGGGTGAACAGCGCATAGCTCATGTCGGCCGTGAGATAGCCGTGGGTGATGCGGCGCCAGCGCGGCATGTGCATCAGATAGGGCCGCAGGTGCAGGCTGAAGACCACGAAGCGCAGGTTGACGCAGAAGCCCGTGGCCAGGATGACCCAGGCCGGCGCGCCCGCCATCAGCAACGGGATGGCGGCCAGCTGCGAACTGCCCGCGTAGACCAGCAGCGTCATCGCCACCGACTCGAACACGCTCATGCCCGACTTGAGCATCGCCACGCCGGTCATCAGGCCCCAGGCGCCGATGCCCATGGCGACCGTGGACATGTCTCTCACGCCCTGGCGGAATTCCGGCTGGCGCCGGATCGCGGAGGAGAGAAACATCAGTGGAAGCGCTGGCCGGGCTTGACGTCGAATCCACGCAGGAAGTCGGCGACCGCCAGGCGTTTGCCGCCGGCGCGCTGCAGTTCGGTGACCCGCAGCACGGAGTCCTTCGCCGCGACGGCGATGCCCGAAGGCGTCACGGCCAGCACCGTGCCGGGCGCCTCCACGGGCCCGCCCGGCTCGGCCTCGGCGGCCCACAGCTTGATCGTCTCGCCGTCGAGCAGGCTGCTGGCGCCGGGGAAGGGGTCGAAGGCGCGCACCCGGCGCGCGATCGCCGCGGCGTCCAGCGACCAGTCGATCTGGGCCTCGGCCTTCTCGACCTTGTGGGCGTAGGTCACGCCTTCGGTCGGCTGCGGCTCGGCCTTCAGCGTGCCGGCCGCCGCCTGCCTCAAGGCATCGACGATCAACCGGCCGCCCATTCCGGCCAGCCGGTCGTGCAGCCGTGCGGTGCTGTCGGCGCCGATGTCGAGCGCTTCGCGAAGCAGCATGTCGCCGGTGTCGAGGCCGGCGTCCATCTGCATGATCGTGACGCCGGTCTGCGCGTCGCCGGCCTCGATGGCCCGGTGGATCGGCGCCGCGCCGCGCCAGCGCGGCAGCAGGCTGGCATGGATGTTCAGGCAGCCGAGCCGCGGCGCATCCAGCACCCACTGCGGCAGGATCAGGCCGTAGGCGGCGACCACCATCACGTCGGCCCCCGCGGCCGCGATGGCCTCGCGCGCGGCGGCCGCGTCGTCCGGATACTTGCCGTCGAGCCTCAGGCTGCGCGGCTGCGCCACCGGCCAGCCTCGGCCGACCGCGAACTGCTTCACCGGCGAAGCCTGCAGCTTCATGCCGCGGCCGGCGGGACGGTCCGGCTGGGTCAGCACCAGGACGATCTCGAATCCGGCCGCCGCGATCGCCTCCAAGGCGACCCGGGCGAACTCGGGCGTGCCCGCGAACGCGACTTTCAGTGAGCTCATTGGTCCGTCATCAGCTGGCGCAGGTCGTCAGCCGTGTGGTAGTGGTCGACCACGCCGTCCAGGTCGATATAGATATAGAGCAGCCGCGGGTTGTTCTGCGACTTGAAGCGCCAGGCCCAGACATCGCCGTCGAAGGGCCGCACCTGCGAAATCTCGAACGGCCGGCCGTAGCTGCGCAGGACGTCGTCGACCCGCCAGACACCGGGCTTGATCGTGATGTCGAACATGCCGTCTTCGAGCTCCTGGCGGATCGAGACCACCCGGCCGCCGGCGTCGAGGTCGACGTTGTTGACCGCGAAGCCCGATGGCGCACGCGAATACTGGAGCCGCTCGCCGCCGCCCGGCATCGCATAGGTGGCGGTCGGCTGGCCGAGCTTCTGGAGCGTCTCGGCGCGGGTGCTGCCGAGCGGCAGCCGCGTCGGGTCGAGCGCGCAGCCGGACAGCGCCACCAGCAGCGCCGCCGCCGCCGGCCACAGGCCCCGCATGCTCAACGCCGCCCTTCGCGCTGTTCCGATTTCTGGTCTTCGCGCTGCTGCTTGAGCAGCTTGCTCTTGATCCGGTTGCGCTTCAGCGGCGACAGGTATTCGACGAACACCTTGCCGAGCAGATGGTCCAGCTCGTGCTGGATGCAGACCGCGAGCAGGCCCTCGGCCTCGATCGTCTGCGGTTCGCCGTCGGCATCGAGCGCGGTCACGCGCACGGAGGTCGAGCGTTCGACGCCGTCATAGATGCCCGGCACCGAGAGGCAGCCTTCTTCATTGAGCACCTTCTCGTCGCTGGCCCAGACGATCTCGGGATTGATCAGGACGATCGGCTTGTCGCGTTCTTCGGAGATGTCGATCACCACCAGCCGCTCGTGGACGTCGACCTGGGTCGCCGCAAGGCCGATGCCGCTGGCGTCGTACATGGTCTCGAGCATGTCGGCGACCAGCGTCTTGATGCGCGCATCGACGCCCTGGACCGGCTTGGCCACCGTGTGCAGGCGGGGATCCGGGTAACTCAAAATGGTTCTTTTTGCCATGAAAGCGAGGAGAAGTTGTCGCTATTTTCGCCATTTCCGCGACGCCCTGCCGGGGAACAGCCCGAATACGTTGCCCTATCAAGGGCTTCAGCGCAAAATTCGTAGCAAATTGTGAGGATTCGTACATCCTGCGTGGCGTAGTGTGTGCACACCATAAACCATGACCAAACTCCGAATCAACGATAGCCTGCGACCCAGCCTTCTGGCCACCCTGGCGGCCGTCGCCCTCGGGGCCGCTGGCGCGACGACCGCTTTCGCGCAGAACTATCCGGTCACGCCACAACAGCGGGCGGTGGCACAGCAGACCTCGCAGGCCGGCATCCCGATCGGCGAACTGGCGCCCAACGCGCCTGACGAATACACGGTCAAGCCCGGCGACACGCTGTGGGCCATCTCCCGCCTGTTCCTGCGCAGCCCCTGGCGCTGGCCCGAGCTCTGGGGCATGAACATCAAGGAGATCTCGAACCCGCACCGGATCTACCCGGGCCAGGTGCTCTACCTGGAAAAGAGCGGCGGCCGGGCCCGCCTCAGCACCCGCCGCGGCGGCGCCTCCGACGGCACCATCAAGCTGTCGCCGCGCGCTCGCTACGAGTCGCTGTCGGGGATGGCGCTGCCGACCCTCAACCCGAGCCTGATCGAGCCTTTCCTGAGCGAGCCGATCATCGTCGACGAGGACACCCTCAAGGCCGCGCCCCACATCGTGGCCGGCAACGACAGCCGCGTGCTGCTGGCCCGCGGCGACCGCGCCTACGCACTGGGCCAGGCCGACGAACAGCTGATCGAGACCGCCGGCCCGATCAAGACCTACCGCATCTTCCGCAACGCGACGCCGCTGAAGGACCCCGCCACCGGCGAACTGCTCGGCTACGAGGCGGCCTACCTCGGCAAGGCCCAGCTCAAGCGCAGCCAGACCGTCGCCACCCAACTGGTCGAGGGCAAGGACGTGGTCAACGTGGTCCCCGCGACCATCGACATCGTGGCCGCGCGCGAGGAGATGCGCGCGGGCGACCGCCTGCTGCCCGAGCCGACGCGCCAGCTGCTCAGCTATGCACCGCGCGCGCCCGAGCAGATCATCGACGGGCGCATCGTCTCGGTCTACGGCAACGCGGTGCAGTTCGCGGCCCAGAACCAGGTGGTGGTCATCAACAAGGGAACCCGCGACGGCATCGAGTCCGGCCACGTGCTGGCCATCCTGAAGAACGGCGACACCATCGTCGACCGCGCCGGCGCGCCCAACGACACCGGCAAGGAAGTGCTCAAGCTGCCGAACGAGCGCATCGGCCTGCTGATGGTGTTCCGGCCGTTCGAAAAGGCCTCCTACGCGCTGGTGCTCGAGATCAACGACACCCCGCGGGTCGGCGACCTGCTGGTCAACCCCTGACGCGAGCGTCATCTTGGCGTGGAACGTGAGGAACTCGCGAGCTGGCTCCGCCTCTCGCTGACGCCAGGCATCGGGAACGCCACCGCCCGCACGCTGCTCGCGGCCTTCGGACTGCCGGCCGCGATCTTCACGCAATCGCACGAGGCCCTGCTGCAGGTCGTCGGCAGCGCGCAGGCCGGGGCGCTGCAGCGCTTGCCTGCCACGCTGGCCCCGCTGCTCGAGCGCACCTTCGACTGGCTTCAGGGCAGCGACGACCAGGGTGCCGTCCGCCGTCTCCTGACGCTCGGCGACCCGGGCTACCCGGCCTCGCTGCTGGAAACGGGCGATCCGCCGCTGCTGCTCTATCTGCTCGGTGCGCCCGGCTTCGAGCTCGCGCAGCTGGACCCCAGCATCGCGATCGTCGGCAGCCGGAATCCGACGGCGCAAGGCACCCAGAATGCAAGAGCCTTCGGACGCGCATTCGGCGAAGCCGGAATTCCCGTGGTCTCGGGTCTGGCGCTCGGCATCGACGGTGCCGCCCACGAAGGTGCACTCGAGGCCGGCGGACCTGACCGGCTGGCCACGGTGGCGGTGGTCGGCACCGGACTCGACCGCGTCTACCCCGCCCGCCATCGCGAGCTCGCGCACCGGATCGCCGGGCGTGGCCTGATCGTGAGCGAGTACCCGCTGGGCACGCCGCCGCTGAACCAGAACTTCCCCAAGCGCAATCGGATCATCGCCGGGCTCGCGCGCGGCACTCTGGTGATCGAGGCCGCGCTGCGCTCCGGCTCGCTGATCACGGCCCGGCTCGCGGCCGAGCAGGGGCGGGAGGTCTTCGCGATTCCGGGCTCGATCCACTCGCCGCAATCGCGGGGCTGCCACGAATTGATCCGGCAAGGCGCCAAGCTGGTTGAATCGGTGGCCGACGTGTTGGAGGAGTTGCGGCTGGCCGACGAGCCTGCGCGGCCCCGCCCCTTCGTCTCCGCCAATTCCGCCGATTCCGGTGCCGACGCCGAGGCGGCCGAACCGGCGCTGCTGCGCGCTGTAGGCTTCGACCCGGTCAGCCTCGACGCCTTGTGCGCCCGCACCGGTTTTTCTCCAGCCATGCTGCAAGTCCGTCTGCTCGAACTCGAGCTTTCCGGCCACGTCGCGCGGCTGCCGGGCGGATTGTTTCAGCGCATCGCGGTTGGTTGAATGGCGCCACTGGCCCCGAAGGAGCCGCAGGCCGCCATCAAAAGCGATAACGGCCGCCAATATAAATCTCGTGGCTGACCAGTTTGGCCTTCATTTTTTCATCGCGCAAACCACGAGCATTGGCGAAGTTGTTCAAGCCGCTTTCAATGCGGCCCATATCAACATAGCGGTAACCCACGTCGAGCGAGATTTTCTTCACGGGAGAATACGTCACCCCTGCGCCTACCGAGTAGGCCAGGTTATTGACAGTTTTGCTTTCGAATTGACGGGCGACATTGCCCTGCCAACCGGAAGACTTGACTTTGGCCCAGCCAAGACCGGCAGAAGCAAACACGGCGATATCTTCCTTGACGGGCAAATCGTAATAGGCATTGGCCATCATGCGCTCGGCATCCACTTCATGGTGATTCAGGCTGCCACGAAATCGCCCTGCGACGTCGCTGGTGTACTCCTGTTTCTGGGGCAAGGTGTATTCCACCTCGGCACGCCAGCCAGCGCCAAACTGGTAACCCATCCCCAAGGAGCCATTGACAAATTCTTGCCTCGTCTCCTGCGGCAGCACCGCGCCTGCCGGACGCAACGAATCTTCCATGTCGCTGACGCGCTGGGAGGTTTGTGCGGCCTTGATGGAGCCATACCAACCCAACTCCTCGTTTGGCGTTGCGATGGCAACCGGAGCTGCCAGAATTCCACACATTGCGCTGATTGCGGACAGCGTCATTTTTATCTTCACGGAGATGCCTTCCCTGTTTTCTGATTGAACATGCCATCGTGGCCACGGCCTTGCCGACGCATCGTCTTTTGAAAGCAAGACGTCAAGGCCGATCAGAATTGTTTCGAAGAAGGCGCTGCACCGATACTCGTGCGAATACGCGAAGAGTCCGTAATACTACGGAGCGTCCGCAGGAATTGATCACGACAGAATTGGCAGTTTCTTCCGAATGCCGAGCAGCAAGCGAAGGAAGACTTGCAACATTTCCTGGGGCATCAACCAGGGTCCGTCCGCGTGTGCGTCGCAGCTCCCGAGGGGCCGCAGGCCGCCTTGTGCAGCCGGACGCCGGACCGGTCAACGTCGTGTCGGCGCAACTTTCGACGGCCGGCGCTTCCAGTGGGCTATATTGAACCCATGTTCGAAGTGCTCGTGTATGTCTACGAAAACTACTGGCGCGGCGACGCCTGCCCCGAACCCGAGCAGCTGGGGCGCAAGCTCAGCGCGCAAGGCTTCGATGCGGACGAAATCCGCGAGGCGCTGCACTGGCTCGACGGCCTGAGCCTGGCGACCCGGGGCGTCCAGCTCGAGCGCCATGCCGACGGCACCAGCGCCACCGTGCTGCCGGGCATCGCGGCCGACGCCGCGCTGCCCCAGTCGGCCGATGCGATGCGCGTCTACTCCAGTGCCGAGCAGGAGCACATCGGCGCCGAGTGCCTGGGCTTCATCAGCTTCCTCGAATCCGCGAGCGTGCTGCCGGGCGGCATGCGCGAGATCGTGGTCGAGCGCGCCATGGCCACGCCGGGCGAGCCGCTGGCGCTCGACGAACTCAAGATCATCGTGCTGATGGTGCACTGGAGCACCGGCGTCGAACCCGACGCCTTGGTGCTGGACGAGCTCTGCGACGCTTCGAGCGACCGCGTCGCGCACTAGCTAATTCAGCAGACGCTCGGGGTTGGCGTCGAGTTTTGCCAGCGCTTCGCGCGTGGCCCGCACGGTCAAGGTTTCTTCTTCCGCCGGCACCAGCAGGCCGGCCTGCAGGTAGGACGCCAGGCGGCCGACCTGGATCAGGAAGCTGCGGCCGTCGCTGGACGCGAACAGGTGCAGCTGCTTGCGGTCGCTGCGCCAGACGAACTGGACCTGGCTCACACGGTCGTTGTGGTCGAGCATGAACCAGGTGCCGACCTGCAGTTCGTGCGCCCAGGCCAGCATGTCCTCGCTGACCTTGGTGCCGGTGTCGGGCACGACCTCGATCGAGGCGGCATCGACGCCGAGCAGCAGCTCGATGCTCGCGGCGTCCAGCGGCAGGTCGGTGGTGCCCTCGTCGGAGACGAAATCCTCGAGGTTGGCCAGGCGCTTGGCCATGGCTTCGATCTTGGCCGGCGGGATCGCCTCGGTCTTCGACAGGAAGGCATCGGACAGCGTCGCGCCGATGGTCTTGATGTGCGCTTCCTGGGGCTCGCCCACGATGCCGAGCAGCGTCATGCCCTGGCGCAGCCGCTGCAGCAGCTTGGGGAGGTCCTGGATGACGCGGGTGCGATCGTTGCGGTTCGGCTTGGCGCTGGCCGCCCAGACCAGGTCGGAGGCGACCCGCTTCAGCGTCACGGTCTGCTCGTCCTGGGCGCCGTAGCGCAGCGCGGCGATGGCCAGCACCTCGGCCCAGACCTTGAACAGGAACTCGCGGATCTCCTCGCGCACCGGCATGTCGTTGAGCATCTTGCGCAACTCGATGGTGTACTGGATCGCCATCGTCTCCTTCTGCTCGACCTGCTGCGCCACGCTCATCACCCGCTGGGTGGTGTCGCTCTGCGTGAGGTACTTGTTGAGGAAGGCGACGAATTCGTCGAACACCAGCTTGAACACCCGCTGGCCGGTTTCCGGATATTGCTCGATCACCTGGACCACGCGGCGGATCTCGCCCTCGAGCGCGCTGCCCGAAATGGCGGCGGCATCGAAGCCCATCACGCAGGAGCCCATGCGGTCGATCAGCATGCGCGCCGGATGCTGCAAGGTGCCGAAGAATTCGGGCTCGGCGATGGCCACGCGCAGCACCGGCATCTGCAG
The DNA here is from genome assembly GCF_056394465.1 of Variovorax sp. 10N432. Classification (NCBI taxonomy): domain Bacteria; kingdom Pseudomonadati; phylum Pseudomonadota; class Betaproteobacteria; order Burkholderiales; family Comamonadaceae; genus Variovorax; species Variovorax sp. 10N432. Next base: position 16,939 of record NZ_JBFTHX010000008.1, on the reverse strand, counting down.
CCGCGCGAACCAGACGCGGGCCGAGAACGGGATCCGCTCTTCGGCCAGGATGGCCTGGAACATCAGCGCCACGATCTCGACCGTGGCCTTGTCGGCGGTGGTGGGCGCCTTCTTCTTGAGTTCGCTGGTGCGCCGGCGCAGTTCGGCCGATGCGTTGTGGATGGCCGTGGCCTCTTCACCGACCACGTACTGCGAGGCCGCGACCTGGTAGGCCGCCTCGGCGTCGGCGATCGCGGCGACGAAGGCCGGAGAGGCGGCGCCGCCGGCTCCGCCCGCCATCTCCCCGCCGCCCTGGCCGCGCGGCAGCGTGATGTCGCCGCCGATGCGCGCGGTCACGAAGCGCTTGAGATTGAGCAGCACCCCCTGGGCCCGCTGGCGCGCCATCAGCAGCGGCGAGCCGCCGGTGGCCACCAGCGTGTCGCCACCCGCCTGCTGGCCCATGCCGGCCGGACCGCGGCCGACGCCGATCGCCGCCGGCGCGAAGCTGCCGGCCGGCGCGCCGAAGCCGCCCGGCACCATCCGCGTCTGGCCGATGCCCATCGAAGCGCTGGCGCTCGCGCCGCCCGCGAAGCTGCCACCCAGCGGCGCGCTGCCGGAGCCGACCGATCCGGTGCGGCGCACGAAGCTCTTGAGATCGATCTCGGGCATCACGTCCTTGCCGACCAGGAAGGCGTTGGCGTCCTTGTAGGCCTTGACCACCGGCTCGACCATGTGCTGCTGGACCTGCTCCTGGACCTTGGTCCAGAGGCCGCGGCTCAGGCCGGTCGCCAGCCACTGGTCGACCAGGACCTTGGCCAGTGCCTCGGGCTTCAGGATGTCCCTTGTGTCCAGTTCATGGGTGCCTTCGAGATGCTGGATGCGCAGCCGCAGGTCGTTGAGCTCGAAGCTGGCCTTGTCCTGGATCGCCTGCGCGAGCCGCGACGACAAGATGCCGGTCTCGACCACCTCGTCGCCGATCAATTCGAGGCGCGACAGCGAGTTGGAGGACGCCCCTTCGATCGCGCTGCTGGCCAGCGCCTTGCGCCAGGCCGCCTGCGACTGCGCCACCCAGTTCGCGCCGTGGGTCTGGAAGGCCAGGAAACCGTCGCGGTTCTCCTGCATCTCGCGCGCATTGCCGGTCTGGGAGGCCAGGGCCGTCAGCCGTTCGCCGATGGCCCGGGCGACCGGCGCGATCAGCGGCTCGGTGGCGGCGACGAAACGCTCGCGCGTCTCTCGGGAGAGTTGAAGGGAGGCTGCATGGGACCGCTGGATCATGGATGGTCAGGACGGCAATGGATTCGATTCGACGACAAGGACGAGCTTGCATCGGGAAGCGTAACCGCACAAGGGCTCTCCATGCTCGGCAACCCCAAGATCAGACGGTGGCGCCGGCGTTCGGGTCGTCCGGGTCGCCCTCCCGCTTGGTCGGCGTCTTGACCAGGTCCTCGCGCTTGACGCCCAGCCACATCGCGATCGATGCCGCCACGAAAGCCGAGGAGTAGATGCCGAAGCAGATGCCGATGGTCAGGGCCAACGCGAAGTAGTGCAGGGTCGGGCCGCCGAAGAAGAACATCGACAGCACCACCAGCTGGGTCGAGCCGTGGGTGATGATGGTCCGGCTGATGGTCGAGGTGATGGCGCTGTCGATCACCTCGGGGGTGCTCAGCTTGCGGAAGCGGCGGAAGTTCTCGCGCACGCGGTCGAAGATCACGACCGACTCGTTGACCGAGTAGCCCAGCACCGCCAGCACCGCCGCCAGCACCGCCAGCGAGAACTCCCACTGGAAGAAGGCGAAGAAGCCCAGGATGATCACGACGTCGTGCAGGTTGGCCAGCACGGTCGCCAGCGCGAACTTCCATTCGAAGCGGAAGGCCAGGTAGATCATGATGCCGACCACCACCATGCCGAGGGCCTTGAGGCCGTTGGTGGTGAGCTCCTCGCCGACCTGCGGGCCGACGAACTCGTTGCCGCGCAGGATGGCGGTCGGGTCGACCGCCTTCAGCGCGGCCATGACCTGCTCGCTCTGCTGGGCCGAGGTCTGGCCCTTCTGCACCGGCAGGCGGATCTGGACGTCGCGCGAGGTGCCGAAGTTCTGCACCTGCACGTCCTGGTAGCCCAGCTTGGCGATGGTCTCGCGCACCCGGCCGACGTCGACCGACTGCTGGGAGGCGACCTCCATCACCGTGCCGCCGGTGAACTCGACCGACAGGTGGAGCCCGCGATGGAACAGGAAGAACACCGCCAGGGCGAAGGTGACGAAGGACACCGCGTTCAGCACCAGCGCGTGGCGCATGAACGGGATGGTCCTGTGGATCCGGAAGAATTCCATTTGTCGTGCCCCTTATTTCGCGTTGGCCACGGCGGTGGTGTCGGGCTTCCAGACGGTGCCGATCGACACCGTCTTGAGCTTCTTCTTGCTGCCGTACCAGAAGTTCACCAGCCCGCGCGAGAAGAACACGGCCGAGAACATCGAGGTCACGATGCCGATGCAATGCACCACCGCGAAGCCGCGGATCGGCCCGGAGCCGAAGGCCAGCAGCGCGACACCCGCGATCAGCGTGGTGACGTTGGAGTCGAGAATCGTGCCCCAGGCGCGCTCGTAGCCGGCGTGGATGGCGGCCTGCGGCGAGGCGCCGGCGCGCAGTTCCTCGCGGATGCGCTCGTTGATCAGCACGTTGGAGTCGATCGCGACACCGATGGCCAGCGCCATGGCGGCGATGCCGGGCAGGGTCAGCGTGGCCTGCAGCATCGACAGGATCGCCACCAGCAGCAGCAGGTTGACCGCCAGCGCGATCGACGAGAAGACGCCGAACAGCGCGTAGTACAGGCACATGAACACCATGATCGCGGCGAAGCCGTACATCACGCTGTCGAAGCCCTTCTTGATGTTGTCGGCACCCAGGCTCGGGCCGATGGTGCGTTCCTGGATGATCTCCATCGGCGCCGCCAGCGAACCGGCGCGCAGCAGCAGCGCCAGGTCGTTGGCCTCGACCACGCTCATCGAGCCCGAGATCTGGAAGCGGTTGCCGAGCTCGCCGTTGATCGACGGCGCGGTCAGCACCTCGCCCTTGCCCTTTTCGAAAATCAGCATCGCCATCCGCTTGCGGAAGTTCTCGCGGCTGACGTCGCGCATGATGCGCCCGCCCTTGGCGTCCATGGTCAGGTCGACCTTGGGCTGCTGGGTCTGGGAGTCGAAGCCGGGCTGGGCGTCGGTGAGGTTCTCGCCGGTGACCAGCACCTGCTTCTTGACGATCACCGGGCGGCCCTGGCGGTCGAGGAACTTCTCCGAGCCGAAGGGCACCGGACCGGTGCCCAACTCGGCGGCACGGCCCTCGGCGCTCTCGTCGACCAGGCGCATCTCGAGGGTGGCGGTGCGGCCCAGGATGTCCTTGGCCTTGGCCGTGTCCTGGACGCCGGGCAGTTGGACGACGATGCGGTCCAGACCCTGCTGCTGGATCACGGGCTCGGCCACGCCGAGTTCGTTGATCCGGTTGTGCAGGGTCGTGATGTTCTGCTTCAGGGCCGCGTCCTGCAGCCGGCGAACGGCCTCGGGCTTGATCGAGGCGACCAGCTTGAAGTCGGTGCCTTCCTGGCTTTCGACCGCCGTGAGGTCGGGGAACTGGTCCTGCAGCAGCCGCTTGGCAGCATCCAGGCCGGCGGCATCGCGGAAGCGCATCTCGATGGTCTGGCCGTTGCGGCTGACCGCGCTGCCGCGCACGCTCTTGTCGCGCAGGCCGGTGCGCAGGTCGCTGGCGAAGGATTCGGCGCGCTTGTCGATGGCGCCCTTCATGTCGACCTGCAGCAGGAAGTCGACGCCGCCGCGCAGGTCGAGGCCCAGGTACATCGGGAAGGCATGCAGCGCAGTGAGCCAGCTCGGCGAACGCGACACCAGGTTGAGCGCCACCGTGTACGGCGGGTCGCTCGGGTCGGGCACCAGGGCGTGCTGCAGGGTGTCGCGCGCCTTCAGCTGGTCGTCGGTGGAGGCGAAGCGGGCCCGCACCGAGGTGGCGTCGAGCGTCAGCAGGTCGGGCACCAGCCCGGCGACCTTCAGCGCCTCGGCCACGCGGGCCTGGGTGCCGGCGTCGACCTTGACGGTCGACTTGGCCGACGACACCTGCACCGCGGGCGCCTCGCCGAAGAAATTGGGCAAGGCGTAGACAAGCCCCACCAGCAGCACGACCACGATGATCGCGTACTTCCAGACCGGATATCGGTTCATCGATTCAACCTTCGGGGGCGCGCGGCGTCCGGCGCCCGTGTTGTGGCACTACTTACTTGATCGCGCCCTTGGGCAAGACCTGGATCACGGCGCTGCGCTGGATCTGGACTTCGACGCCCTTGGCGATCTCGACCGTCAGGTATTGCTCGCCGAGCTGGGTGATCTTGCCGAGCATGCCGCCCGAGGTGGCGACCTCATCGCCCTTGGCCAGGGCCTCGATCATGGCGCGCGCTTCTTTCTGGCGCTTCATTTGCGGGCGGATCATGACGAAGTACAGGACCACGAACATCAGCACCAGCGGCAGCATGCTGCCGAGCGAGGACATCATGTCGCCACCACCGGCGGCGGGTGCGGCCTGGGCGAAAGCAGAAGAAATGAACAAGGGAGTCTCCAACAGAGGGAAAGAAGAGGAGCGCCGGCCCTCCGGATGGGAAAGGACCGGTGCATCCGCGGCCGCACCCAGCGGCCACGCAGCGCGGAACCTGGCCGCGCACAGCACCGGGCATTGTATAGAGGGCAGACGACCCTATTCCGGGGCCGTGCTTGGGGTTTTCGGGGCTTTGCGGCCCCTGGCGCCGGTGCTTCAGGCGGCGGCGCGGGCGGCCGCCTCGGGATGGCGCCACTTGGCCATCAGCTCGGCCCAGCGCACCCGGGCCGCGGCCAGGTTGCGCTCCTTGACGTGGCCGTAGCCCCGGATCTGCTCGGGCAGCCCGGCGATTTCCAGCGCCGTGGCGTGGTTGGCGGCCGTCAGGCCGGCGATCACTTCCTCGATGCTGGCGCGGTATTCGCCGATCAGCGCGCGCTCGGTCTGGCGCTCCTCGGTGCGCCCGAAGATGTCGAGCGCGGTCCCCCGCAGGCCCTTGAGCTTCGCCAGCAGCCTGAAGCCGGTCAGCATCGCCGGGCCGAACTTCTGCTTCTGCAGCTCGCCCTTGGCGTTCTTCTTCGCGATGATCGGCGGCGCCAGGTGGTAGTTGAGCTTGAAGTCGCCCTCGAACATGCCCTCGACCCGGTCGAGGAAGCTGCGGTCGGCGTGCAGCCGCGCCACTTCGTATTCGTCCTTGTAGGCCATCAGCTTGAACAGGTAGCGGGCCACGGCCTCGGTCAGGCTGCTCTTGCCGAGCGCCGATTCGGCCTGCTGCACCCGGGCGACGAAGGCCTTGTACTGGTCGGCGTAGGCGGCGTTCTGGTAGCCGGTGAGGAACTCGGCGCGGCGCGCCACCAGGGCCTCGACGGTCTCGCGCCGCTTGAACTCGATGACCTGCCCCGGCTGCACCCGCTTTTGCAGCTCCGCCGGGCGTTCGGCCGCCTGGCGGCCCCACTCGAAGGCCTGCTTGTTGTTGTCGATGGCCACGGCGTTGAGCTCGATCGCCCGCATCAGCGACGCGTGGTCCAGCGGAATCCAGCCCTTCTGCCAGGCGAAGCCCAGCAGCATGGGGTTGGCGTACAGGCTGTCGCCCATCAGCGCGGTGGCGGCGGCATCGGCGTCGAAGGCGCCGACCGCATCGGCGCCGACCACCCGCGCGATCTCGTTGGCGCAATCCTGCTGCGGGTTGACCCAGTCGGCGTTGCGCACGAAAGCGGCGGTCGGCGTGCTGTGGCTGTTGAGCGCGACCCGCGTGCGGCCTTCGCGCATGCGCGCCGTGGTTTCGGCATTGACCGCCACCAGCGGGTCGGCCGCCAGCACCAGGTCGGCCGCGGCGGTGCCGACGCGGGTGGTGCGGATCGCGTCCTGGGTCTCGCCGATGAGCACGTGGCTCCAGGTGGCGCCGCCCTTCTGCGCCAGGCCGGCCGCGTCCTGGGTGACGATGCCCTTGCCCTCGATGTGGGTCGCCATGCCGAGCAGCTGGCCGATGGTGATGACGCCGGTGCCGCCGACGCCGGCCACCACCACGCCCCAGACCTGGCCCTCGCCCAGCACCGGAATCTCGGGGTCGGGCAGCGCACCCAATTCGGCCGGCGAGGCGCCCTTGCTCTTCGATTTCTTCTTGAGCTGCCCGCCCTCGACCGTCACGAAGCTGGGGCAGAAGCCCTTCAGGCAGCGCATGTCCTTGTTGCAGGTGCTCTGGTTGATGGTGCGCTTGCGGCCGAATTCGGTCTCCAGCGGCTCCACCGACAGGCAGTTGCTCTTGACGCTGCAGTCGCCGCAGCCTTCGCAGACCAGCTCGTTGATGACCACCCGCACCGCCGGATCGACCGCCGTGCCCCGCTTGCGGCGGCGCCGCTTCTCGGTGGCGCAGGTCTGGTCGTAGATGATGGCGGTGGTGCCCTTGATCTCGCGGAATTCGCGCTGGATCTCGTCGAGCTCGTCGCGATGCCGCACCTTGACGTTCTCGCCCGGCACGTTGACGCCCTGGTACTTCTCGGGTTCGTCGGTGACCACCACCACCTTGACCGCGCCCTCGGCATGCAGGCTCTCGGCGATCTGCAGCACCGAATGGCCCTCGGGCCGCTCGCCCACCTGCTGGCCGCCGGTCATGGCGACCGCGTCGTTGTAGAGGATCTTGTAGGTGATGTTGACGCCGGCCGCGATGCTCTGGCGGATCGCCAGCAGGCCGCTGTGGAAGTAGGTGCCGTCGCCGAGGTTGGCGAAGATGTGCTGGTCGGTCGTGAAGGGCTGCTGGCCGACCCACGGCACGCCCTCGCCGCCCATCTGCGTGAAGCCGATGGTCGAGCGATCCATCCAGGTCGCCATGAAGTGGCAGCCGATGCCGCCCATCGCGCGCGAGCCTTCGGGCACCACGGTGCTGGTGTTGTGCGGGCAGCCCGAGCAGAACCAGGGCTGGCGGGTGGCGTCGGCGGCACCGAGCGACTTGGGCGCGGCCATCGCGCGCTCCTTGGCCTCGAGGATCGCCAGCTGGGCGTCGATGCGAGCCGCCATGTCGGCGCCGGCCGCAGCCAGCAGGCCGGTCTTCTTGAGGCGCTGGGCGATCGCCTTGGCGATCAGCGCCGGGTTCAGGTCGGCGTTGGCGCGCAGCAGCGTGTGCGCGGTCGGGTTCGGCATCGACCATTCGCCGCCCGAATAGCCCTCGGCCTCGTGCACCTCGCCCTCGTCGAACTTGCCGACCACGTTGGGCCGGACGTCGCCGCGCCAGTTGTAGAGCTCTTCCTTGAGCTGGTATTCGATGACCTGGCGCTTTTCCTCGACCACCAGGATCTCCTGCAGGCCGGTGGCGAATTCGCGCGTGAGCTGCGCCTCGAGCGGCCACACCACGGCCACCTTGTGCAGCCGGATGCCGAGCTGGCGGCAGGCGGCGTCGTCGAGGCCGAGGTCGATCAGGGCCTGGCGCGTGTCGTTGAAGGCCTTGCCGCTGGCCATGATGCCGAAGCGGTCGTTCGGGCCTTCGATCACGTTGTGGTTGAGCCGGTTGGCGCGGATGTAGGCGAGGGCGGCGTACCACTTGTAGTGCATCAGCCGCGCTTCCTGCTCGAGCGCATGGTCGGGCCAGCGGATGTGCAGCCCGCCGGGCGGCATCTGGAAATCGGTCGGGATGACGATGTCGACCCGCTCGGGGTCGATCATCGCGGTGGCGCTGGATTCGACGATCTCCTGGATCGTCTTCATGCCCGACCAGATCCCGGCGAAGCGGCTCATCGCGAAGGCGTGGATGCCGAGGTCGAGGATTTCCTGCACGTTGGCGGGAAAGAACACCGGCGTGCCGCAGGCCTTGAAGATGTGGTCGCTCTGGTGCGCCGCGGTCGAGCTCTTCGAGATGTGGTCGTCGCCGGCCACCGCGATGACGCCGCCGAACTCGGTCGTGCCGGCCATGTTGGCGTGCTTGAAGACGTCCGAGCAGCGGTCCACGCCCGGGCCCTTGCCATACCAGATGCCGAAGACGCCGTCGAACTTGTTGGTGCCCGCCGGCGAGAAACCCAGCTGCTGGGTGCCCCATAGCGCGGTGGCGGCCAGCTCTTCGTTGACGCCGGGCTGGAAGACGATGTTCTGCTCTTTCAGGAACTTGCTGGCCTTCCACAGCGCCTGGTCGTAGCCGCCGAGCGGCGAGCCGCGGTAGCCGCTGATGAAGCCGGCCGTGTTCTTGCCCTGCTGCTGGTCGCGCAGGCGCTGCAGCATCGGCAGCTTGACCAGCGCCTGGACGCCGCTCATGAAGGCGCGGCCGTAGTCGAGCGAGTACTTGTCGTCGAGCGTGACCGTTTCGAGGGCGCGGCGGATGTGCTCGGGCAGGGGGGCGTTCATCGTGTCTGTCTCCAGGGCTGGGCCTTGTGGGCGTGGCTTTGCGGGGCAGCCGGGTCGGCTGCCCCTCGGCCATCATGACGCAAAGTGTATGCCTGCTGTCTCGACAGGTGTTTGCGTTTTGTACCCATTCAAGCCACCTTCTTGAAAGACTCTTGCTTAAAATGGCACCAAATGGAAGGCATCGACAAGTTTGACCTCGCGATCCTGCAAGAACTGCAGGCCGACGGCCGCCTGACGAATGCCGAGCTGTCGCAGCGCGTGGGCCTGTCGGCGGCCCCCTGCTGGCGCCGGGTGCGCGCCCTCGAGGAAGCCGGCTACATCAAGGGCTACCACGCCGAGATCGACCGCCACAAGATCGGGCTCGGCGTGCTCGCTTTCGTGCGCGTCGACACCGAGCGGGTCACGGTCGACGCCACGCGCAAGCTCGAGGACGCCATCCGCAGGCTGCCCGAGGTGACCAGTTGCCACTACATCAGCGGCACCGGCACCTTCGAGCTGCAGGTGGTGTCGCAGGACCTCGACAGCTTCTCGCGCTTCGCGCTGCAGCACCTGATGAGCCTGCCCAACGTGAAGGACCTGCACACCAGCTTCTCGCTCGGCGAGGTCAAGGCCAGCCGGGCCCTGCCGCTCGAGCATCTGGCGCCCGGGCGCCCGGCCGACACGCCGGCGCGGCCGGGCCGAAGACAATAGGCCGCGATGCCGCCGATCTCGCCCCAGGAAACCCCCGTCACGCCGCCCGTCCCAGCCTCCCGGGTCGGCCCGCTGGAGCCGCTGCGGATCCCGGTGTTCCGAATGCTCTGGAGCACCTGGCTGATCGCCAACGTCAGCATGTGGATGAACGACGTCGCGGCGGCCTGGATGATGACCTCGCTGACCACCTCGCCGATCTGGGTCGCGCTGGTGCAATCGGCCTCGACCCTGCCGGTGTTCCTGCTCGGGCTGCCGAGCGGCGCGCTGGCCGACATCCTCGACCGCCGGCGCTGGCTGGTCGCCACCCAGTTCTGGCTCGCCGGCTCGGCCGTGGTGCTGTGCGCAGCGGTGGTCTTCGACCTCATGAGCGCGCCGCTGCTGCTGGCCCTGACCTTCGCCAACGGCATCGGGCTGGCGCTGCGCTGGCCGGTGTTCTCGGCCATCGTGCCCGAGCTGGTGCCGCGCAGCCATCTGCCGGCCGCGCTCGGACTCAACGGCATCTCGATGAACGCCTCGCGCATCATCGGCCCGCTGGTCGCCGGCACCTTGATCGCAAGCGCCGGCACGGTCTGGGTGTTCGCGCTCAACGCCGTGCTGTGCGTGGCCTCGGGCTTCGTGGTGCTGCACTGGCGGCGCGAGCACACGCCCAACCCCCTGGGCCGCGAGCGGCTGATCAGCGCGATGCGGGTCGGCGTGCAGTTCGTGCGGCAGTCGCCGCGCATGCGCGCCGTGCTGACGCGGATCTCGATCTTCTTCCTGCACTCGACCGCCGTGCTGGCCCTGCTGCCGCTGCTGGCGCGCAATCTCCAGGGCGGCGGCGCCGGCACCTTCACGCTGCTGCTGGCCGCCATGGGTTCGGGCGCCATCGTGGCCGTGCTGTTCCTGCCGCGGCTGCGCCAGGCCCTGGTGCGCGACCAGCTGGTGATGCGCGGCACCCTGCTGCAATCCGGCGCCACCGCGGTGATGGCGGTCGCGCCCAACGCCTGGGTGGCGGTGCCGGCGATGTTCCTCGGCGGCATGGCCTGGATCACGGTCGCCAATTCGCTCTCGGTGTCGGCCCAGCTGGCACTGCCGGACTGGGTGCGGGCCCGCGGCATGTCGATGTACCAGATGGCAATCATGGGCGCCAGCGCCCTGGGTGCGGCGCTCTGGGGCCAGGTGGCCGAGCTCAGCTCGATCTACGTCAGCCTGGGCGTCGCCGCGACCACCGGGGTCCTGTGCATGTGGCTGGCGCTGCGCTACGTGACCGACGGCGCGGGCGAGGACGACGACACCCGCCCGGCGCAGCACGGCTGGGCCGCCGGTCCGCCGGCCAGCGCGCCGGACGAGGCCGGCCGGGTGGTCGTCACCGTCGAGTACCTGATCGACCCGGCGCGCGCCGCCGCCTTCCACCTGGTGATGCACCAGACCCGGCGCGCGCGGCTGAGCCAGGGCGCGATCGCCTGGGAACTGCTGCACGACATCGGGGAACCGGGCCGCTACCTGGAGCAGATCGTCGACGAGACCTGGACCGAGCACCTGCGGCGATTCCATCGCGCGACCGCGGCCGACATGGCGCTGCGCGAGCGGCGGCTGGCGTTCCACGTGGGCGAGACGCTGCCGGTGGTGACGCGCTACATCGTGCACCGCTGAGCGCGTCGGGCCAGCGCCTTCCTAGTGGAAGAAAAGCAGCCGCGTCAGCAAGGTGTGGCCGGCCTCGGCGAACATCAGTCCCACCAGCACCAGCAGGCACAGCGGCGGCAGCAAGATCGCGTAGACCAGCGCCAGCCGCTCCCAGGCCATGTGCATGAAGACCGAGACGATCAAGCCCGCCTTCAGCAGCATGAACAGGATGATCAGGCCCCAGCGCAGATAGCCCTGGAAATGGAAGTAGTCGACCAGGTACGAGAGCGTGCTGAGCACGAACAGCAGCCCCCAGATCTTGAGGTAGAGGCTGATCGGATGTTGTTGCTGGGCGGTGGCTGGATTCATGATCGACCTCACCAGAGATAGAACAGCGCGAAGATGAACACCCACACCAGGTCGACGAAATGCCAGTACAGGCCGGCGATCTCGACGATCTGGTAGTTGCCGGTCTTCTCGTAGTCGCCGCGGACCAGCTTGAAGGCGACGATGAACAGGAACACCACGCCGGCCGACACATGCAGCCCGTGGAAGCCCGTGATCATGAAGAAGGTCGAGCCGAACTGCGCCGCCCCCATCGGGTTGCCCCAGGGCCGCACGCCCTCTTCGAGGATCAGCTTGGACCATTCGAAGGCCTGCATGCCGACGAAGAGCTCGCCGAAGGTGGCGGTCACGAGCATCAGCGTGGCGGCGTTCACGCGGTCGCGGCGGTAGGCGAAATTGACCGCCATCGCCATCGTGCCGCTGCTGCTGATGAGCACGAAGGTCATGATCGCGATCAGCAGCAGCGGAATGTCGGCCCCGCCCACATGCAGCGCGAACACCTCGCTCGGGTTCGGCCACGGCACGGTGGTCGAGACCCGCACCGTCATGTAGCCGGTGAGGAAGCAGCTGAAGACGAAGGTGTCGCTCAACAGGAAGATCCACATCATCGCCTTGCCCCACGAGACGTGGAAGGCCTGGCGGTCGGACGACCAGTCGGCGATCAGCCCGCGCCATCCGGTGGCCGGCGTGGCAGCACTCGGCATCCCTGGTGCGATCGACACGGCGTTCATCGCGGCCTCCTACTCTTCACGGCGTGCCGCAGATGGCACGCGCCACCTCCGGCGTCACCCAGCCCAAGAGGGCGAACAGCACCCCCCACACCGCCAGCAGGAAATGCCAGTAGCGCGCGCACAGCGCGATCCGCCAGGCGGCCGCGGCGGGGTCGGGCCAGGCGGCGTGCACCGTCCAGGCCCATGCGGCCAGCCCGCCCATCACGTGCAGCCCGTGCATGGCGGTGAGCAGGTAAAAGAACGCGGCGCCCGGATTGCCGGCCGGCGTCACCTGCGTGCTCGTCAGCGCCTGCCAGGCCCAGAGCTGCACCGCCAGGAAGGCCAGCGCGCAGAGGCCGCCGGCCCACAGCAGGCGGCGGGCCCGCGCCGGTTCGGCGCCGCGCGCCGCGGTGGCGGACCGCTGCAGCGCGACGCTGCCGATGGCCAGCAGCGTCGAGCTGAGCCAGAGCTGCCAGGGCAGCGGGATGGCGACCGCATCGCTGCCGTTCATGCGCATCACGTAGGCCATGACGAACAGCGAGAACAAGGCCGTGGCCACGCCCATGAACACCCACAGCCCGATGCCGGCCGCGCTGGCCCGGGTGTCGGGCGGCCGGCCGCCGCGGGCGACGCCGGCGCGCAAGGCAGCGCTGGCGTTCATTGGCATACCTCCGCGCAGCAGCGCTACGGTATTCGCCTTGGGAGCGGCCCGGCGGCTCATGCAGGCGCCCCCCGGGCCTCACCCTCGCTTCGGCCGCGCGCCTCGGGCTCCAGCCCCCCGGCCTCGGGCGGCGCGTTCTGGGCGATGTAGTCCTCGCCCTGGCCCGGCACGCCGTAGGCGTAGGCCCAGCGATAGACCACCGGCAGCTGCGGCCCCCAGTTGCCATGGCCCGGCGGCGTCGTCGGGGTCTGCCATTCGAGCGAGGCGGCGCGCCAGGGATTGGCCGTGGCCGGCCGGCCGCGCCAGGCGCTCCAGGCGAGGTTGAAGACGAACAGCAGCTGGGCCGCGCCGACCACCAGGGCGACCACCGTGATGAAGGTGTTGAGGCTGAAGGCCGAGGCCGGGATGAACTGGTAGCCCTCGAAGCTGTAGTAGCGCCGCGGCATGCCCAGCACGCCCAGGTAGTGCATCGGGAAATAGATGGCGTAGGTGCCGAGGAAGGTGATCCAGAAGTGGATCTTGCCGATCCGGTCGTCCAGCATGCGGCCGGTGATCTTCGGGAACCAGTGGTAGATGCCGCCGAACACCACCAGCAGCGGCGCCACGCCCATCACCATGTGGAAGTGCGCGACCACGAAGTAGGTGCCGGAGAGCGGAATGTCCACGCTCACGTTGCCCAGGAACAGGCCGGTCAGGCCGCCGATCGCGAAGGTGCAGACGAAGGCCAGCGCGAACAGCATCGGCACCGAGAGGTGGATGTCGCCATGCCACAGGGTCAGCACCCAGTTGTAGACCTTGATGGCCGTGGGCACCGCGATGATCAGCGTGGTGGTCGCGAAGAAGAAGCCGAAGTACGGGTTCATGCCGCTCACGAACATGTGGTGCGCCCACACCACCACGCTGAGGCCGCCGATCGCCACGATCGCCCAGACCATCATGCGGTAGCCGAAGATGCTCTTGCGGGCGTGCACGCTGATCAGGTCGGAGACGATGCCGAAGGCCGGCAGCGCCACGATGTACACCTCCGGGTGGCCGAAGAACCAGAACAGGTGCTGGAACAGCAGCGGGCTGCCGCCCTTGTAGCCGCTCGCCTGCCCCATCGACACCAGCGCCGGCATGAAGAAGCTGGTGCCGAGCGTGCGGTCGAGCAGCAGCATGACGCCGCTCACGAACAGCGCCGGGAAGCCGAGCAGCGCCAGGATGGTGGCGACGAAGATGCCCCAGACGGTCAGCGGCATGCGCAGCAGCGTCATGCCTTCGCAGCGCGCCTGCAGCACGGTCGTCACGTAGTTGAGGCCGCCCATCGTGGTCGCCACGATGAAGATGACCAGCGACACCAGCATCAGCACGATGCCGCCCGCATGGCCGGGCGTGCCGGGCAGGATCGACTGCGGCGGGTACAGCGTCCAGCCCGCGCCGGTGGGGCCGCCCTCGACGAAGAAGCTCGCCATCAGCACCACCACCGACAGCAGGTAGACCCAGAAGCTCAGCATGTTGAGGTAGGGAAAGACCATGTCCCGGGCGCCGACCATCAGCGGAATCAGGTAGTTGCCGAAGCCGCCGAGGAACAGCGCGGTCAGCAGGTAGATCACCATGATCATCCCGTGCATGGTCACGAACTGGTAGTAGCGCTCGGCGTTGATGAACTCGAACTGGCCCGGAAAGCCGAGCTGCAGGCGCATCAGGTTGGACAGCACCACGCCCACCAGCCCGACCGCGATGGCGGTGCAGGCGTACTGGATCGCGATCACCTTGTGGTCCTGGCTCCAGACATAGTGCGTCAGGAACTTCTTGGTCGCGGGCTTCATCGCTGCACCCCCTTGTCGGTGGCGGCCTGCGTCGGCGCACTGCCGAGGCTCTGGATGTAGGCCACCAGCGCCGCCAGCTCCTCGTCGCTCAGGTCGATCTTGGGCATGACCGGCGCGAAGCCCTTCACCTGGCGGGCCTGCGGATCGCGGATGAAGGCGCGCAGGTAGGCCTCGTCGACCAGCGCCCTGCCTCCGTCCGCCATGGTCTCGGTCTTGCCGTACAGGCCCTTCCAGGTCGGCCCCACGCGCGGACTGCCGTCGATCGTGTGGCAGGCCGTGCAGCCCTTCGCGTCGGCCAGGGCGCGGCCCTGCTCGACGGCGGAGCCCGCCGCCGCGCCGGCCGGGGCGGCGGCCTTGGCCTGGGTGCTGGCGAAGGTCGGCAGCGCGGCCTGCCAGGCATTGAAGGCGGCCACGTCCTGCACCACCACGAAGCCGCGCATGTTGGGATGGCCGACGCCGCAGAGCTGGGCGCACAGGGCTTCGTAGCGCCCGGCGACGGTGGGCGTGAACCAGAAGCGGCTGACCTGGCCCGGCACCGTGTTCATGCGGGCGCGGAACGACGGCACGAAGAAGTCGTGCAGCACGTCGTGCGAGCGCATCAGGACCAGCACCGGCCGGCCCAGCGGCAGGTGCACCTCGTCGGCCGCGACCAGCAGGTCGTCTTGACCAGCGGGGTCGGCCGGGTCGAGGCCGAAGGGATTGGCGGCGCCGACGAAGCGCGCATCGCTCGCCCCCAGCTTGCCGTCCGCGCCCGGGAAGCGGAAGCGCCATTGCCATTGCTGGCTCACGACCTCGAGCACCAGCGCGTCGTGCGGCGCCCGCACGTAGTTCGCATAGACCACCAGCCCGGGTGCCAGCAGCGCCATGATGCCGACGGTCGTGCCGCCGATCAGCCAGCGCTCCAGCCGCTTGCTCTCGGGCTGCTCGGTCGCCCGGCGGCCCTCTCGGTGGCGAAAGCGCACCAGCGCATAGACGACGAACAGGTTGATCGCGACGAAGAAGGCGCCGGTGATCACCAGCGTGATGGTCAGCGTGTCGTCCATCTGCTGCCAGTTCGAGGCCAGCGGGGTCGTCCACCACGGATTGAAGACGTGGAACAGCACCGACCCGACCACGATGAGCAGCAGGACGACGGCCATGGTCATGTGCGTTCCCCCGGGGTCGGCATCGACGCTGCGGCGCGCGGACGCGCCTCAGCGGAATGCCGGGATCTGCCCTTCCTCGCCCTCGAACCGGGCCTCGGGATGCGCGGTCTGCAGCAGGTCCTCGATCTCGCGCACGCGCATCGCCGGCAGGTCGACCATCAGCAGGATCTGGCCCTGCGCGATGGCGCCCTCGAAGCGCTGCAGCCGCGGGCTCGGGATGGAGATGCCGACCATGCTGGCCGACCAGGCGCCGACCACGCCGCCCAGGACCCCGACCAGCGCGGCGAATCCCCATTCGGGCTCTTCGCCGACCAGCGGGAACAGCAGCGCGGCCACCAAGCCGGCGGCGATGCCGCAGGCGGTGCCCAGCGTCCACCCGGTCTTGGCCGCATGGACCACGTCCGAGGTCTGCCACACGTTGGCCGCGTGCAGGCCGGTCATGTCCATGCCTTCCGGCCCGGCGAAATGGATATGCGCGACCTCGACGCGGGCCTGCAGCAGGTCGCGCATGGCACGCCTGGCGCTGGCCAGGTCCGGCATCAGCCAGTAGATGCGTCTTTTCACGGCACCCTCCTTTTCGTCTTGCGACGAGCCAGGAAACCATGAACGACTTATAGGCTCAAGGCTGGCCCTAATCAAGAGGAGCCGCCGAGCGGCAGCAGCAGTTGCAGCAGGCCCCCGGCGCTCCCGAGCGGGCCCGGGCTGCGGCTTTCCTCGAGCACTTCGCCGAGCTGACGCACCAGGCGCCGGCTGCGGCGGGCGCGCCAGATCACGAGATCGGCCAGCCATGGGTGCTCGTTGATGCGGTTGGCCTGCTCGTAGGCGGCGAAGCGCGGCTTCAGCGCGTGCAGGCCGGCTTCGTAGCGCGCGCGCACCGCGCCATCGGGCGCCCGTGCCTCGCACCCCTCGGCGATGGCCTGCGCCGCGAGCAGGCCGGCCTCCAGCGCCTTGCCGATGCCCTCGCCGGTTAGCAGGTAGGTGCTGCCTGCCGCCTCGCCCGCGACCAGCAGCCCGGGCCGCGACCAGCGTGCCCCTTCGAGCGAACAGCGCAGCGGCGCGCCCTTCAAGGGCCCCAGGGACTGGCCGGTCGCCATCAGCTCGCGCGCGGTCGGATGCAGGCGCACGAAGGCGTCGAACAGCTCGCGCAGGTTGGCCTCGGGCGGCACGGCACCGGCGCCCCGGCCCCGCGTCAGTCCGACGCCGATGTTGAAGACCCCGTCCCGGCACGGAAAGATCCAGCCGTAGCCGCGCCGCAGCGCCCGGTGCCACACCACCTCGAGCCCGGCGACGCGCACGGCCAGCGCCTCGCTGCGCACGTAGCCCCGCAGGGCGATGCCACTGGGCAGGCGGCGCTCGCAGACGCCGGCCGCCACCAGCGGCCCGGCGGCCGCGCCGGTCGCGAGCACCGTCCAGCGGGCCCGCAGCGCCCGCGAGCTGCCGTCCGGCAAGGCCAGCCTGGCACCCGCCACCCGGCCGTCGGCATCGAACAGCGGCGCCTCGAAGCGCGCCGGCGCGAGCCAGCGGGCGCCGTGCGCCACGGCCTCCCGCCGCAGCAGCTCGTCGAGCTCGCGGCGCGGCAGCACTGCCA